>NZ_JBUDHV010000013.1:0-176540 GCF_054956795.1 Streptomyces sp. SYSU D01066-1
TGGGGGTGCGGTTCGGGGGGGCCGGCCCCCCCGGCCCGGGGCCGCGGGGGGCGGGTGCGGGGGCCCGGCCCCGCACGGCGGCCGGCGCGGGGCGGACGCGTGGCGGACGCGGGGCGGGCGGCCGGCGGCGCGGTGGCGTTCAACGACGCCCGCACCGCTCGGCCGGGCCTGCCGCTCCGCGCCCGCGCCGCTCGGCCGGGGCCGGTCCTCGGAACCGCTCGGCCGGGCCTGCCGCTCCGCACCCGCACCGCTCGGCCGGGGCCGGCCGCTCCGCGCCCGCACCGGCCCCGGCGCGTGACCGCCGAGGGCTCACGCCCCGCCGACCGCCGTCAGCAGCGCCAGCGGGGTCGCCGCCGCCCGGGACTCCCGTACGCACGCGTGCGGATAGGGCACCGGCTCCGGATGGCTCTCCCGTCCGTACCCGGCCAGCACCTCCGGCAGCCGGTGCCCGACCGCCGTCGCCGCGTCGACCATGCCGTGCGCCACCGTCCGCGCCTCGTCGTGCAGCCCGTAGCGGGCCAGCCCCAGCGCGATCAGCGCGTTGTCGTGCGGCCACACCGATCCCCGGTGGTACGACAGCGGGTGGTACGCCGGCTGCCCGGCCGCCAGCGTCCGCACCCCCCACCCGGAGAAGAAGTCGGGCTCCAGCAGCCGCCGTCCGACCAGCTCCCCGTACTCCTTGTCCAGCAGACCCGACCAGAGCAGGTGCCCCGCGTCGGAGGCCAGCGCGTCCACCTGGCGTCCCTCGCCGTCCAGGGCCAGGGCGGGGAAGGAGTGCTCCGGCATCCAAAAGTCCCGCTGGAAGCGGTCGCGCAGATCACCGGCCGCCTGTTCGAGGAGCCCCGCGTACTTCTCGTCCTCCCACACCGAGCGGGCCAGCCACGCCGTGCGGCGCAGCGCGTCGTACGCGTACCCCTGGACGCCCGCCGCCGCGACCGCGCCGGTGGGCCGGGTGCCGTCGGCGTGGCAGACGGCGCCGGGGGAGTCCTTCCAGTTCTGGTTGGCCAGGCCGCCCCGGTCGGCGCGGTAGACCAGGTAGCCGCGCGAGGTCAGCCCGCCGTGGTCCAGCATCCAGCCGACCGCGGCCCGGGCGTGCGGCTGGAAGCGGCGGGCGGTCGCCGTGTCCCCGGTCCGCTCCACGTACGCGCCGAGCAGCACCAGGAACAGCGGGGTGGCGTCGACCGACCCGTAGTAGCGCCCGTACGGCACCTGCCCGAAGTGCGCCAGCTCCCCGTGCCGCACCTCGTGCACGATCTTGCCGGGCCGGGCCACGCCCGGGTCGGTGCCGGAGGCCGTCCGCGCCGTCGCCTGCGTCGCCGCGAGCGCGGCCAGCGTGGCGGCGGCCGGGCCGGCCCGGTAGGGGAGCGTGAACAGGGAGGTCAGCAGGGCGTCGCGGCCCAGCAGGGTGAGGAACCAGGGGGCGCCGCCCGCCGGGACGCGCAGCTCCTCGCCGTCCGGGCCCCGGGCCGGGACCTGGAGCGCGGCCAGGTCCGCCAGGCCCCGCGCGCAGGCCGCCGCCAGTTCGGGCCAGCCGGTCGGGAAGGCCACGCCCCGGGCGAACGCGTCCTCCTCGGCCAGCAGCCGCCGCACGGCCGCAGCGGGGGAGCGCGGCACCCGCACCGCCCGCCGGTGCCCGTGCGGCCGGGCCACCACCCGCAGGACCAGCTCCGCCGTGCCGTGCGGATCGAGGCCGAGGGTCCACACCAGGCGCCGGGCCCCGGTGCCGGTCTCCTCCACCGCGTCCGGCGCGGGCTCGGAGGTCACCGTGGTGACCGACCGCCACTCACCGCGCCGGTAGGCGAACTCCACCCCGTGCGGCAGCACCTCGCGGGAGCGGACCGCGCCGGGCTTGGCGTAGGTGCGGTGGTCGGCACGCAGTTCGAACTGGTCGGCGAAGTCGGCGTCGGCGGTGACCGCGAGGTGGATCGTGGTGGGCACCGGGCGGTTGCTGGTCACCCGCAGCGCCTCGACGAACGAGCCGTCGCCGACGGCCTGTTCCCGGAACACCGTGTACGCGGGCGGCTCGTCGCGTCCGCCGCGCGGCACCAGCACGCAGCGGGCGGTGTCCCCGCCCGCGACGGGGCTGAGGGCCTCCGGCACGGCGCCGTCGACGGTGAGCTGCCACCGGCTGAGGTGCCGCGCGTCCCGGACGAACAGGCCGTCCGGTCCGCCGCCCCGCACCCCGCTGATGTCCCCGTGGCCGCCGACGGCCGCGAACGTGCCGCCGTGCACGAGCAGTTGATGCCGTTCCGTCATACCAGGCCCCCTCGCGGGCCGCCGCCATACTGGTGTCCGGGGTGTGCGGAGGAGCCCGTGGGTGGGAGGGGGGCCAGGTGCGCGGTGGGACGGATGGTGGTGGGTCGGATGGTGGTGGGTCGGGTCCTGCGATCCACTCGGGGCTCTCCGAAGACGTCCGGCCGGCCGGTCCGGCGGCGGCTACCCTAGAGTTACGTCTATTTAACACGCATAACTCACTATGTAATGCGGAGTTGGGAAACACAAGGGGGTGCGCATGACCGAGGAGTCCGGCAGGAGCGGGGCGGCGCCGACCGGGGCACCGGGCAGAGCCGCCACCAGGACGAGCGGCCAGGCGAGCGCCGGCGACCTGCTCGAACTCGTGCGCAGCGGCCGTGCCACCACCCGCGGGGCGCTCCAGCGGGCCACCGGCCTGTCCCGGGCCACCGTCGGCCAGCGCCTCGACCGGCTCTTCCGCGCGGGCTGGCTGCGCGAGGGCGCCGGCGGCCCCGTCGACTCCCCGCTGGGCGGGCGCCCCTCCATTACGCTGGAGTTCGACGACGAGCACGCCGTCGTCCTCGCCGCCGACCTGGACACCCGGCACGCCCGCGCCGCCCTCCTCACCCTGACCGGCGAGATCATCGCCGAGCACAGCGGCGCCCTGGTCGTCGAGGACGGCCCCGAGGCGGTCCTCGGCGAACTGGGCCGCTGGTCCGCCGGACTGCTGGAGAGGGCCGGGCGCGGCATCGACGAGGTGTGCGGCATCGGCCTCGCGGTCCCCGGCCCGGTCGACCGCGACACCGGCCGGGTGGTGCAGCCGCCGATCATGCCGGGCTGGGACGGCTACGACATCCGGGGCCGGCTGGCCCGCGCCGTCACCGAGCGCGCCGGGTCCGCCGCCGCCCCCGTACCGGTCCTGGTGGACAACGACGCCAACCTCATGGCCTACGCCGAACAGCGCGCCGCCTACCCGGACGCCTCGGCGTTCGTGCTGGTCAAGGTGTCGACCGGCATCGGCGCCGGGGTCGTGGTGGACGGCCACATCTTCCGCGGGACGGACGGCGGGGCCGGGGACATCGGCCACATCCGCGTCCCCGAGGGCGCCCGGGCGCTGTGCCGGTGCGGCTCGTACGGCTGTCTGGCCGCCGTCGCCAGCGGAGGCGCCGTGGCGCGGCGGCTGACCGCGGCCGGGGTGCCCGCGGAGTCCGGCTCGGACGTGCGCGAGCTGCTGGCGGGCGGTCACCCGGAGGCGGTCGCGCTGGCCCGGGAGGCGGGGCGGCTGGTCGGGGACGTCCTGGCGACCGTGGTGACCCTGCTCAACCCCGGCGTGCTGATGATCGCCGGGGACCTGGCGGGGACCCCCTTCCTCACCGGTGTGCGCGAACTGCTCTATCAGCGGGCGCTGCCGCGCTCCACCGCGCGCCTGGAGGTGGTCACCTCGCGGCTCGGCGAGCGGGCCGGGCTGATCGGGGCGGGGGCGTTGGTGGTGGAGCACCTTTACGCGCCGCGGCGGGTGGAGGAGCGGTTGTCGGCCCTCGGGGTGTGACGGGGACGTTCCTGTCCCGTCGGCGGCGTCCGCATCGTGAAATCCGGGGCGTCGGGACGGCGTGATTCTCGCCACCCTTGATAAGGGTCACGCTCAGATGAGCGGATCATGGGCGACTGCACTTCTCCAAGGGGTGACACTCGGTGCCATCTCTTGATCGTTCATCGATCGAACTCAATCGAAGTAAAACCCGCTCAAGTGAGCATTCGAGGGTGGGTGGGCCCCTTCCTGTGTTCAAGAAGTGAAAACAGAAAGGGGTAGTTGCTTGCCGAGCCTTGACTTTCGATCCGCTGGCGGACGGGTGGTTACAGGCGTATGACGCGCAAGTGGACGTACCCAGGCGCCTTCGATCTGGGTACATTCCTCGCCGTCAGGGCAGCCACCGCGTCCTCGAGGAGTCGAGACCCGTGTCGGAAAACAAAGATCCCCAGGATCCCCAGGTAGCGAAGTTCGTTTACGACTTCACCGAGGGCAACAAGGACCTCAAGGACCTGCTGGGTGGCAAGGGTGCCAACCTCGCCGAGATGACCAACCTGGGCCTCCCGGTCCCGCCCGGCTTCACCATCACCACCGAGGCCTGCAAGACCTACCTCGACAGCGGCGAGGAACCGGCGGCACTGCGTGACGAGGTGAGCGCGCACCTCGACGCCCTCGAAGCACGGATGGGCAAGAAGCTCGGCCAGCCCGACAACCCCCTCCTGGTCTCCGTCCGCTCCGGCGCCAAGTTCTCCATGCCCGGCATGATGGACACGGTCCTCAACATCGGGCTCTCCGACGAGTCCGTGCGGGGCCTGGCCGCCCAGGCCGGGGACGAGCGCTTCGCGTGGGACTCCTACCGCCGCCTCATCCAGATGTTCGGCAAGACCGTCCTCGGCGTCGACGGCGACCTCTTCGAGGAGGCGCTGGAGAAGGCGAAGTCGGCCAAGAAGGTCGCGGTCGACACCGACCTGGAGGCCGCCGACCTCAAGAAGCTGGTCACCACCTTCAAGAAGATCGTCAAGAAGGAGGCCGGCCGGGACTTCCCGCAGGACCCGCGCGAGCAGATGGACCTCGCCATCAAGGCGGTCTTCGACTCCTGGAACGGCGACCGCGCCAAGCTCTACCGCCGCCAGGAGCGCATCCCGCACGACCTCGGCACGGCGGTCAACGTCTGTTCGATGGTCTTCGGCAACCTTGGCCCCGACTCCGGCACGGGCGTCGCCTTCACCCGCGACCCGGCCTCCGGCCACCAGGGCGTCTACGGCGACTACCTCCAGAACGCCCAGGGCGAGGACGTGGTGGCGGGCATCCGCAACACCGTCCCCCTGGCCGAGCTGGAGCGGATCGACAAGAAGTCGTACGACCAGCTGATGCAGATCATGGAGACGCTGGAGAACCACTACAAGGACCTCTGCGACATCGAGTTCACCATCGAGCGCGGTCAGCTCTGGATGCTGCAGACCCGCGTCGGCAAGCGCACGGCGGGCGCGGCGTTCCGCATCGCCACCCAGCTCGTCGACCAGGGCCTGATCGACGAGGCCGAGGCGCTCACCCGGGTCAACGGCGCCCAGCTCGCCCAGCTGATGTTCCCCCGCTTCGACGAGACGGCCAGGACCGAGCAGGTCGGCCGGGGCATCGCGGCCTCGCCGGGCGCGGCGGTCGGCAAGGCGGTCTTCGACTCGTACACGGCCGTGAAGTGGTCGCGCTCCGGTGAGAAGGTCATCCTGATCCGCCGCGAGACCAACCCCGACGACCTGGACGGCATGATCGCGGCCGAGGGCATCCTGACCAGCCGCGGCGGCAAGACCTCCCACGCGGCCGTGGTGGCCCGGGGCATGGGCAAGACCTGTGTCTGCGGCGCGGAGGAGCTGGAGGTCGACACCAAGCGCCGCCGGATGACGGTCCCCGGCGGGCGCGTGGTGGAGGAGGGCGACGTCGTCTCCATCGACGGCTCCTCCGGCAAGGTCTACCTGGGCGAGGTCCCGGTGGTCCCGTCCCCGGTCGTCGAGTACTTCGAGGGCCGGATGCACGCGGGCGCCGAGGACGCCGGCGAACTGGTCGAGGCGGTCCACCGCATCATGGCCTTCGCCGACCGCAAGCGCCGGCTGCGGGTGCGCGCCAACGCCGACAACGCCGAGGACGCGCTGCGCGCCCGCCGCTTCGGCGCCCAGGGCATCGGCCTGTGCCGCACGGAGCACATGTTCCTCGGCGACCGCCGCGAGCTGGTGGAACGCCTGATCCTGGCGGACACCGAGGCCGAGCGCGAGGAGTCCCTGAAGGGACTGCTGCCGTTGCAGAAGCGGGACTTCGTCGAACTCTTCGAGGCGATGGACGGCCTCCCGGTCACCATCCGCCTCCTGGACCCCCCGCTGCACGAGTTCCTCCCCGACATCACGGAACTCTCGGTCCGCGTCGCCCTCGCCGAGTCCCGCCAGGAGCCCCACGAGAACGAACTCCGCCTCCTGCAGGCCGTCCACCGCCTGCACGAGCAGAACCCGATGCTGGGCCTGCGCGGCGTACGCCTCGGGCTGGTCATCCCCGGCCTGTTCACGATGCAGGTCCGCGCCATCGCCGAAGCCGCCGCCGAGCGCAAGGCGGCCAAGGGCGACCCGCGCGCCGAGATCATGATCCCGCTGGTCGGCACGGTCCAGGAGCTGGAGATCGTCCGCGAGGAGGCCGACAAGGTCATCGCCGAGGTCGAGGCGGCCTCCGGCGCCCGCCTCAAGCTCGCCATCGGCACGATGATCGAACTGCCGCGCGCCGCGCTGACCGCCGGCCAGATCGCGGAGTGCGCGGAGTTCTTCTCCTTCGGCACCAACGACCTCACCCAGACGGTGTGGGGCTTCAGCCGCGACGACGTGGAGGCGTCCTTCTTCACCGCGTACCTGGAGAAGGGCATCTTCGGGGTGTCGCCGTTCGAGACGATCGACAAGGACGGCGTCGGCTCCCTGGTCGCCGCCGCCGCGAAGGCCGGCCGCGCCACCCGCCCCGACCTCAAGCTCGGCGTCTGCGGCGAGCACGGCGGCGACCCGGAGTCCGTCCACTTCTTCCACGAGGTGGGCCTGGACTACGTCTCCTGCTCCCCGTTCCGCATCCCGGTCGCCCGCCTGGAAGCGGGCCGTGCCGCGGTCCGGTCCACCGGCAGCGACCACCGCTGACCCCGCCGAGACGCCGGTCCGCCGCCTGTCACCCGGTCACCCTCACCGACCGGCGGCGGCCCGGCGCGCGAGAGGGGGCGGCACCCTGTGCGGGGGTGCCGCCCCCGTCCCCCGCCGCGAGCGGACGCCGGGGTCCGCGACGGGCGCGCGCGGCGCCCCGGCGCCCGGCGGTGGAGCGGCTCTCCGGGCGCTGTGGTGCGCGGTGGTGAGCCGTCACCCACACGGATGGCCCGGTGCCGGTGCCCGGCGCCGAGGTCCACCTGGTGCTCGGTCAGGGGTGGCCGTCGTACGGGGCGCAGTTCGTGGCGACGTTCGGTGCCGGGGCGCTGTGTTCCGAAAGGCCGAGCGGTTCAGCCTCTGAGCGGGGGCCGCGAGCCGTTCCCGGTCCGCCCGTCGCGTATCCCGGCGGAGCCTAGCCGTCGACCTCGTACCGCCCGGCCTCCAGGGAGTGCCGCAGGCCCTCCGGGGTGTCGTCGTCCAGCGCCGCGCCCGCCGCCGCCCGCACCTCGTACGCCGTCACCCGCACCGACTCGTCGTCCAGGCACTGCCCGGTGGCGAGGTCGAAGCGCTGCTTCAGCAGCGGGGAGGCGACGAAGGGGCGGCCCCCGTGGGTGCCGGTCAGGCCCCGGGAGAGGACGGCGGCGCCGGTGAACGGGTCGCGGTTGTCGATGGCGTACAGCGTGCCGGTGCGGTCGCGGAAGAGGGCCGCCTGGGTGCCGTCGGGCAGCAGGGCCGCCACGCCCCGGCCGGGGAGCAGCCGGTTCAGGTCGCAGACGGTGAACCAGTCGTCCGCCAGCCGGAGCTGGACCGACAGGTCGGTGGTCTCGGGGGCCAGGGTCATCGCTGGGAGGTTCCTTCCAGGGGGCGGTGGCCGATGGAGAGCAGCGGCAGGTCGGGCTTCATCTGGTCGCGCTCGGGGACGAAGCCGACGACCGGGTCGGGGGTGTCCGGCGCGTTGACGAAGGACACGAACCGGGCCAGCTTCTCGGGGTCGTTGATGGTCTCGGCCCACTCGTCGCGGTAGCCGGCGACATGGGCGCTCATCAGCGCCTCCAGCTCGTCGCAGATGCCGAGCGAGTCGTGGACGACGACGTCGCGCACGTGGTCCAGGCCGCCGGGGATGCGCTCCAGCCAGGTCGAGGTGCGCTCCAGCCGGTCGGCGGTGCGGATGTAGAACATCAGGAACCGGTCGATCAGGCGGACCAGTTCGGCGTCGGACAGGTCCTGCGCGAGCAGGTCGGCGTGGCGCGGGGTGGCGCCGCCGTTGCCGCCGACGTAGAGGTTCCAGCCGCCGGCGGTGGCGATGACGCCGAAGTCCTTCGACTGGGCCTCGGCGCACTCACGCGCGCAGCCCGAGACCGCCGACTTCAGCTTGTGCGGCGAGCGCAGCCCCCGGTAGCGCAGCTCCAGGTCGATCGCCATCCGCACCGAGTCCTGCACGCCGTACCGGCACCAGGTCTGCCCCACGCACGACTTCACCGTCCGCAGCGACTTGCCGTACGCGTGCCCCGACTCGAAGCCGGCGTCCACCAGCCGCGCCCAGATCGACGGGAGCTGTTCCACCCGCGCGCCGAACATGTCGATGCGCTGACCGCCGGTGATCTTCGTGTAGAGCCCGAAGTCCCGCGCGATCTCACCGATCACGATCAGCTTCTCCGGCGCGATCTCCCCGCCGGGGATGCGCGGGACGACGGAGTACGAGCCGTTCTTCTGCAGGTTGGCCAGGAAGTGGTCGTTGGTGTCCTGGAGCGCCGCCTGCTCACCGTCGAGGACGTAGCCGCTGGCGCCGATCGCCGGGGCGAGGGAGGCGATGATCGAGCCGACCGTCGGCTTGCACACCTCGCACCCGTCGCCGCCCCGGGCCGCCTCCCGGCCGTACCGGTCGAGCAGCTCCTGGTAGGAGGTGATCCGCAGGGCGAGGACGATCTCGTACAGCTCCTCGCGGGTCTGCCCGAAGCAGCCGCACAGGCCCTTGTCGACCTCGACGCCGCTCGCCTCCAGCTCGGCGGTGACCAGCTGCCCGAGCACCTTCACGCACGAGCCGCAGCCGGTGCCGGCCTTGGTGCACTTCTTCACCTCGGGCACGGTGGCGCACCGGTGCTCGGTGACCGCGCCCCGGATCGTGCCCTTGGTGACGTTGTGGCAGGAGCAGATCACCGCGTCGTCCGGCAGGGCCGCCGGTCCGAGCTGCGCCGGCGCCCCGGCCCCCGCCGGCAGCACCAGCGACTCCGGCGAGACGGGCGGCACCGACCCGGTGAACGCCTTCAGCGTGCCGTACGCCTCCGCGTCCCCGACCAGGATGCCGCCCAGCAGCGTGCCGTCCCGGCCGATGACCAGCTTCTTGTAGAGGCCCGCGCGGGAGTCGGAGTAGACGACGTCCATGCAGTCCTCGGCCGTGCCGTGCGCGTCGCCGAAGGACGCCACGTCCACGCCGAGCAGCTTCAGCTTGGTGGACAGGTCGGCACCGGTGAACGCCGCCTCGTCCTCGGCGATCGTCGCGGCGGCCGTCGCCGCCTGCTCGTACCCCGGCGCGACCAGCCCGTACACCCTCCCGTCCACCGCCAGCGCGCACTCGCCGATCGCGAAGACGCGCGGGTCGGACACGGTCCGGCACTGCGCGTCCACCGCGATGCCGCCGCGCTCGCCGACCGTCAGCCCGCACTCGCGGGCGAGCTGGTCGCGGGGCCGCACCCCGGCGCTGAACACCACGAGGTCGGTGGCGAGTTCCGAACCGTCGGACAGCCTCATGCCCCGCACGGCGCCCTCGTCGTCGGTCACGATCTCCTGCGTGCCGACGCCCGTGTGCACGGACAGCCCCATCTCCTCGATGGTCCGCAGCAGCGCGGCGCCCCCGCCCTCGTCCACCTGGACGGGCATCAGCCGGGGCGCGAACTCCACGATGTGCGAGGTCAGCCCGAGCCCCTTCAGCGCACCCGCCGCCTCCAGGCCCAGCAGTCCGCCGCCCACCACCGCACCGGTCGTCGCGCTCTTCGCGTACTCCTCGATGGCGAGCAGGTCCTCGATCGTGCGGTACACGAAACAGCCGGTGGCGTCCTTGCCGGGGACCGGCGGCACGAACGGGTAGGAGCCGGTGGCCAGCACCAGCACGTCGTACCCGACGACCAGCCCCGACCGCGCCGTCACCGTCCTCGCCTCCCGGTCGACCGACTCGGCCGGGTCACCGACGCGCAGCTCGATGCCGTGCTCCGCGAGGAACGCCGGGTCGGTCATCGACAGGTCCTCGGGCGTCTTCCCCGAGAAGTACGAGGTGAGGGCGACCCGGTCGTAGGCGGGGCGCGGCTCCTCGCACAGCACGACCACGCGGTGCGTGGCGGTCAGGCCGCGCTCGGCGAGCGCTTCGAGGAAGCGCTGGCCGACCATGCCGTGGCCGACGAGCACGATGGTCGACTGATCCGTGGACATTCAGGAGCCTCCGTCGTTGGTGAGCAGGTGGAGCAGGGGGCCGTCGTCGGGGAGCGGCTCCGCTCCCTCCCAGGCGCGGGCGAGGGCGCCGACGGTGCCGAGTTCGCCGACCAGGACCCCGCCGACCAGCCGGTCGTCGCGGACGACGACCTTGCGGTACGTGCCCCGGGTGGCGTCGGCGAGCTGCACGACGTCGTCGCCCGGCAGGGGTTCGGTCTCGCCGAACGCGGCGAGGTCGAAGGGGCTGTCCGGCCCGGTCAGGGTGAGCCGGGTCAGCGAGCGGGTGCCGCCGTAGCGGGCGGCCGGGTCGCCGGCCAGCGACCGGGCGAGGGCGTCGGCCTGTTCCAGCGCCGGGGCGGCGAGCCCGTACAGCGTGCCGTCGTGCTGCGCGCAGTCGCCGATCGCGCGGACGTGCGGGTCACTGGTGCGCAGCTCGTCGTCGACGACGACGCCCTTGCGCACGTCGAGACCCGCCTGGGCCGCCAGACCGGTACGCGGCCGGACCCCGCACGCCAGCACCACCAGATCGGCGTCGAGGGCGTACCCGTCGGCCAGCTCGACCGACCGCACCGCCCCGCCGACGCAGCGCACGTCGCGCACCCGGCACTCGGTGTGCACCTCGACGCCGAGGTCCGCCAGGTGCCGGCGCACCAGCCGGGAGGCGGCCGGGTCGAGCTGGCGTTCCATCAGCCGCTCGGCCTGCTGGGCCAGCACCACCTGGGCGCCGCGCACCGCGAGCGCCCGCGCGGCGGACACCCCGAGCAGCCCGCCGCCGATCACGACCGCCCGCGCGCCCGGCCGCACCGCCTCCGACAGCGCCAGGCAGTCGTCCAGGGTCCGGAACGCGTGCGCCCCCCGGGGCAGCTCGTGTCCGCCGGTGAACAGCCCCCGCAGCGGCGGCAGCACGGCGTTGGACCCGGTCGCCAGCACCAGCGTGTCGTATGCGATCACCGAACCGTCGGCACAGGCCACGGTCCGCGCGTCCCGGTCGATGCCGGTCACCCGGCCCCGGACCAGCCCGGCGGGCTCCGGCAGCGCGATCACCTCGGCGCCGTACCGCCCGGCCAGCACCTCGGCGAGCAGCACCCGGTTGTACGGCGGGTGCCGCTCCTCGCCGATCAGCAGCGCGGGCACGCCCAGCTCGCCGAGGCGCCGGGTGAGGGTGACGCCCGCGAGGCCGGCGCCGATCACCACCACACGCGTATTCGAGGTCATGCCACCGAGCGTGCGGTGCCGGTGTTACCCGGCCGCATCCCCTCTGTTTCCCGCGCGGAACGCTGCCCTCAGTGGCGGCGGGGGGCGGGTGTGAGGGAACACCGGGCTATCGTCATGATCATGCCCGACATCACGCTGACCATGATCATTCTTCTCTGTCTGGCGGCCCTGGCCGCCGGCTGGATCGACGCCGTGGTCGGCGGCGGCGGGCTCCTGCTGCTGCCCGTCCTCCTGCTCGGCCTGCCCGCCGGCACCCCGGCCGCGCACGCGCTGGGCACCAACAAGGCGGTGGCGATCGTGGGCACCACGGGCGCGGCGGTGACGTACGCCCGCAAGGCCCCCGTCGACGTCCGGCTCGCCGTCCGCATCGGCCTGGCGGCCCTGGCCGGCTCCTCCGCCGGGGCCTTCTTCGCGGCCGGCATGAGCACCGAGGTCCTCAAGCCGGTCATCATGGTGGTCCTGCTCGCGGTCGCCGCCTTCGTGATCCTCCGCCCGGCCTTCGGCACCGCCCCCGCCACCGGCCCGGCCACCCGCCGCCAGATCCTGGCCGCCATCGCCCTCGCGGGCCTGGGCATCGGCTTCTACGACGGCCTGATAGGCCCCGGCACCGGCACCTTCCTCGTCCTGGCGCTCACCGCCGTCCTCCACCTCGACCTGGTCACGGCCTCCGCCACCGCCAAGATCGTCAACTGCTGCACCAACGCCGGCGCGCTCGCCGCCTTCGCCTGGCAGGGCGCGGTCCTGTGGCAACTGGCCGCCCTGATGGCCGTCTTCAACCTCGCCGGCGGCATGCTCGGCGCGCACACGGCCCTGAAGAAGGGCAGCGGCTTCGTCCGGATCGTCCTCCTGGCCGTCGTCTTCGCCCTGGTGGCGAACATGGCGTACGAGCAGTGGCTGGCCTGACCCGCACGGCTCACCGGTGACCGCCGGTCAGATGGGCGAAGACCACCACGTTCCCCCGGTAACCGGTACCGCGCGACCAGCCGCCCCCGCAGGTGATGACCCGCAGCTCGGCCCGCCCGGCGCGGCCGTACACCTTCTCGTCGGGGAAGTCCGCGGCGTCGTACACCTCCACCGCGTGCACGGTGAAGACCGCCACCGAACCGTCCCGCCGGTCCACCTCCACCGTGCTGCCCCGTTTCAGCGCGCCGAGCCGGTAGAAGACGGCGGGCCCCCGCGCGTTGTCGACGTGCCCGGCGACGATCGCGGTGCCCCGCTCGCCGGGCGTGGTGCCGGCCTCGTACCAGCCGGCGAGGTTGTCGTCCTCGGCGGGCGGCACGTCCAGGCTGCCGCCGGCGGTCAGCCCGAGGCCGGTCAGCGGGGCGCTGACGTCGATGGCGGGGATGCGGACGCGGTCGGGCGGGGAGGGCGGCAGCGGCGGTGCGTCGGGCGCCTGCCACCCGTGCCCGGCGCGGGCCTCGGCGGCCGAGGGCTGCGGCGGGTGGCCCGGCCCGGCGCCGCCCCACAGCAGCCAGGCTCCCGAGCCGAGGGCGAGGGCGGTGACGCCCGCTATGACGGTGTTGCCGACCCTGCGGCGCATGACTGAGGACCCTCTTCCCTTTCACCCCGGGCCCCCTCCGGGCCGCGAGGGGCGTCGGACCCGGAGGGGGTGGGGAAGTGCGGTACCGGCGGACGGGCAGCGGAGGGTGCCCGTCACATCCCGTCGCCTCTCGCCCGGCGATGCAGGAGCCAGGTACCGCCCGCGGCGGCGACGGCCAGAGCCGCCACACCGGCCGCGGTCTGCACGGGATCGGGGCCCAAGGCGCCGCCGACCCCCGTCTTCACACTTCCTTTCGGATACACCTGGGCCCCCGCCCGGGCCCCCGCCGACAAGGTGACCACCAGGTCCCCGGCCACCCGCTTCCCGCTCCCCGCGCAGGTGGCGACGATCTCGTACGTCCCCGGCTGCGCGCCCGGCGGCACCCGGAACCGGCCGGTCGTCGTCCCGGCCTCGCCGTCCGGCGTCAGCGTGAACGCCCCGGCCCCCACGGCACTGGCGTCCCCCGCCGCCGTACCGTCCGCCCCGCACGCCTGGGTGTCCACCGCCGCCCGGTCGCCCGGCACGACCGAGGCCGGGCGCAGCAGCAGCCCGCCGGACGGATCGCCGGGTACGCCGCCGTACGCGGGCCCCGCGACGACCAGGCCGGTACCGGCCGCGGCGAGTGCGGTACCGGTCAGCAGACGGGCGGTACGTCGCATCAGCAGTACTCCTTCGAGGTGGCCGGCACCGGCTGTCGGTGACCCCTGCCCCTCCGAGCAAAGGGCCGGCGCCCCGGCCCCGCTCCCTGACCGGGCGTCAGAATTACGGAGAACGGGTGCCTTCACCTCCCGTTCCAGCAGGTCACGGCCGTCTCCCGGAGGCGGGCCCGCCCGGGTGTGAACGGGTGACCCCTTGGTGGACGGGCGCCCCCTTGACCTCGACCGGACTTGAGGTACGAGGCTGGTCGCCATGAAGACGACAACGGACGCCCCCCTGCGCACCACCCTCGTCATCGGCAGCAACCGCCAGGGCCGCTTCGCCCCGGTCGTCGCCGACTGGCTCCTGGACCGCATCCGGGCCCGCGCCGGCCTGACCCCGCAGGTCATCGACGTCGCCACGGCGCCCGGCCTGCCGACCACCTTCGCCCGCTCCCCGGAGGCGGACACCGCACTGGCCTCCCTCACCCCGAAACTGGCGTCCGCCGACGCCTTCGTCGTCCTCACCCCCGAGTACAACCACTCCTTCCCGGCCGCCCTGAAGAACCTCATCGACTGGCACTACGCGGAATGGCAGGCCAAGCCCGTCGCCCTGGTCACCTACGGCGGCCTGGCCGGCGGCCTGCGCGCCGCCGAGCACCTCCGCCAGGTCTTCGCGGAACTCCACGCCGTGACCGTCCGCGACACGGTCTCCTTCCACAACGCGAGCGCCGCCTTCGACGCCGAGGGCCGCCTGAAGGACCCCTCCGGCCCGGACGCGGCGGCGAAGACGATGCTGGACCAGCTGACGTGGTGGGGGAGGGCACTGCGGGAGGCGAAGGAGCGCCGCCCGTACGGCGCTTAGCTGTCGCGGGTCAGGACGTCGTCGACGGTGGCAGCGCTACTCGGGACCGGTGGCGGTCACGCCCGTGTGCCGCGGGCTGTCGCGCCGCTCGTCGCGCGTTCCGCGACATCGGCGGGGGCTGCGGCGATGACGTCGTCGAGTGCGGCGCGGGAGGTCTGCAGGTCGGTGATGGCCTTGGTGATCCGCTCGCGTTCCTTGGCCAGGTCGGCGAGGAGGCCGGAACAGGTCGGCACCAGGCGTTCGCCGTCGTCACGCAGGCAGGGCAGGATGGTCGCGATGGTGGCGGTGTTCAGGCCGGCGGCGAGCAGGCCGCGGATGCGGCGCACGGTGTCCACGTCCGCCTCGCCGTATTCGCGGTAGCCGCTGGGCCGCCGCTCGGGCCGGAGCAGGTTCTGTTCCTCGTAGTAGCGCAGCAGCCGTCCGGGTACGCCGGTCCTGCGGGACAGCTCACCGATCCGCACGTCATCCTCCTCATGGATGCCTCGGGCGGGCAACGCCGCTTGACTCTCACACCGATGTGAGACTCTAGCTTCCCCGGTATGAGCAAGAACGCTGCCTCGCTCGCGGCCTTGTGCGCGAGCGTCTTCGTCGTCGGCACGCCGGAATACCTGGTCGCCGGCGTGCTGCCCGAGGCCGGCGCGGATCTTCGGGTGCCGCAGAGCACCGCGGGGCAGGCGGTGACCGCCTACGCGCTCGGCGTGGTGGTCGGCGGGCCCGCGGTGACCATGCTGACCGCGCGGCTGCCCCGCAGGCCCCTGGCCCTCGGGCTGATGCTGCTGTTCGCCGCGGGCAGCGCGCTCAGCGCCTTGGCCTCCTCGTGCACGATGCTGCCGGCCGGGCGGGTGGTCTCCTCGCTCAGCCACGCCGCGTTCCTGGCGCCGGCGCTGGTGACGGCCACCAGCGTGGTGCCCGAGCACAGGGCCGGCTCGGCGATCGCCACTGTGGCCTCCGGGTTCACCGTCGCCACCTCGCTCGGGGTACCGCTGGGCTCGCTGCTGGGGCACGCGGCCGGCCGGCGGGCCCCGCTCGCGGTGCTGACCGCGCTGGCCCTGGCCGCCGTCGCGCTGCTGGCGCTGGCGCTGCCCAAGGGGCAGGTGTCGTCCGCCGGCCTGCGCGACGAACTGCGCGTGGTGATCCGCACACCGGTGCCGCCGGCCATCGCCACCACCGCGGCCGGCTTCTCCGGCGTCGCCGTCGTCTTCACCTACATCGCGCCGCTGCTCACCCGCATCGCGGGCTTCTCCCCGGCCGCCGTCTCCGCTCTCCTGTTCGCCTACGGCGCCGACGGCTTTCTGGGCGACCTGGCCGCCGGCAAGCTGACCGACAGGTCCATGTCCGCCACTGTGCGCGGGGTGTTCGGCGGGTTGACCGGAGTGCTGGTGGCCATGCCGTTCGCCGCCGCCTGGCAGCCCACCGCCGTGCTCGCGGTCCTGGGCCCGGGGCTGCTGGCCACCGCCACCGTCGCCCCGCTGCAGGGCCTGATCCTGCGCCATGCCGGCTCCGCCCCGACCTTGGCCGTCGCGGTCGACGTCGGGGCCTTCGACCTCGGCGCCGCCGCCGGCTCCGTCCTCGGCGAGGCCGTCGTCGCCGCCGGCGCGCTGCGCTGGACCGGCCCGGCCGGAGCCGTACTCAGCCTGACCGGCCTGGCCCTGACCTCCCTGGTGCTGCCCCGGACCAGGACCGGGCGGCACACCGGCGATGCCCCGGTGGGCACTGCTGTCTGAATCCCGGAACCCACCCTCCCCGAAAGGTCCCTTCTGACCATGCGCGCTGTCCAGATCGACCGCCACGGCGGTCCCGACGTCCTGACCCTCCGCGAGGTCGCCGCGCCCGAACCCGCCGCCGGTGAAGTCCTCGTCCGCGCCGAAGCCAGCGGCCTCAACCCGGTGGACTGGAAGACCCGCGCCTGGGAGGTCGGCCCGCCGCTGCCGGCCACGCTCGGCTGGGACATCTCCGGCCGGGTCGTCGCGAGCAACGACCCCGCCCACCAGGTGGGCGCCCAAGTGATCGCCATGTCCGCGCAGATCGCCACCGGCCGCGGCACCTGGGCGGAGCTGGTCGCCCTGCCCGGCCAGCTGCTCGCACCCGCGCCGGCCGGCGTGCCGTTGGCGGACGCGGCGGCCCTTCCGCTGGCCGGGACGACCGCCTTGCAGGCCCTGCGGGCGACGGGGCTGAGCGCCGGCGAGCGCATCCTGGTCGTCGGTGCCACCGGGGCGGTCGGCGGTCTGGCTGTCCAACTCGCCCGCTTGACCGGCGCCCGCGTCGATGCCCTGGTCTCCCGGCCCGGCCATGAGCCGGCCGCGGTGGAGCTCGGTGCGGAGCGGGCCTGGCACCGTCCGCAGGACCTGCCCCGCGGCCGGTATGCGGCCGTCCTCGACACCGCCGGCGTGGACGTGGCCGCGGCCCTCGCCCCCGGAGGGCGTTTCGTCTCCATCGCCGACGCCCCCCTGCCCGACGTGCCAGGTGCCCGCAAGAGCTACGTCCAGGAGAACGCCACCGACCTCGCCCAGCTCGCCCAGCTCGTCGACAGCGATGAGCTGCGGCTGCGGATCGCCGACCGCTTCCCGCTCGACGACATCCGCACCGCCCACGAGCGCTTCGAAGCCGGCGGCCTCCTCGGCAAGGTCCTCATCACCTTCTGAGGCACATCGCGTGCTTCGCCGACGGATCCGGAACCGGCCGCGTTCATCCGGACGCGGCCGGGGACGCCGTCGATCGCCGCCGAAGGGTTCCTCCACAGCCGTACCTGGCTGCCTGGGGGACAACACCGCGAAGCCCCCGGTGCCTGGAACATCCACTACGCCTACCACCGGCCCCACGGTGGAGCAGGGGGTCGACCACCCACCTGACGACTACGCGAAAGCGCGACGGACGTCCGGGCCTCCCGCACTCAGCACAACGAGACATCAGATGAGCGGTCCGTCAACGCTCGACGCCGAAGTGTTGGCGTTTCCGGGGGCGGCCCTGGCTCCCCGTCCTCCCACGGACAGCCGCTGAGCCGCCCCGGCGTGCCCCGAGACGCCGACGCGCCTCCGGACGCCGGGCACGACACAGCTCAAGAAGCGAGCGGCCCCACGGCCCTCTCACGGCCCACGCCCACCACAGCGTCCCAAAAGCGGTGACACACCGGCCCGAACTGTTCACACGCCGCTCAACTGAGCGCACCCACGAGGACCTGCCGCTACAAGCGACCCTGCCGCACGGCCGCCTGGAAGGAACCCCAGGCGGCCGACCGGAGGCGAAGCGTGACGCCCCGGGGGTCCTTCGAGTCCCGTACGGCGACGGTCGGCGGCACGTTGGTGGCGACTTCGACGCACTCCGCCTCGGGATCGCTGTGGCTCGACTTGCGGAAGGCGGGCTCGGGCACGGCTCAGAGACCCTTCCGGAGACGGTGAAGGAACGCGACGGACGCTCGCTCGTCGAGAGACCGTTCGGCGATCAACTCGAACAGTTCATCGTAAGCGGCGGCTTCGCGTCCGCCCTCCACCCACCTCTGTGCGAAGGGGGCCTCGACGTACACGACGTCCATGGCGCCGGGTTCGGCGAACGAGATGATGTTGAACGGCCCGTTCAGACCGAAGTGCGTGCCCGCGTCGAACGGGAAGACCTGGACGGTGATGTTGGGCTGGTCGGCCGTCCGGCAGAGGTGATCGAGCTGGCCGCGAGCCGTCTCCCGGTCGCCGGGAAAGTTGCGCAGCGTCGCTTCGTAGATCACCGCGCGGAACGTGAGCGGCGCGTCACCGTACAGGCGCTGTTGTCGTGCTACGCGGGCCCGGACGAAGTCCTCGTCGGACTGTTTCCTCATCGCTGCGGAGGAGATCCCGGTGCTCCTCAGTGCCCTCACGTAGTCCGTCGTCTGCAGCAGACCGGGGATGAAGGACGGCTGCCACGCCCTGATCACCGTCGCCGCGTTCTCCAGCGCGACGTACTCCTGCATGACCCCAGGGATCTTGTGGTCGTCCCACCAGCCCTTGGCCTTGCGGCGCTCGCGGTCAACTCTGGCGAGTTCCAGCAACCCGCCGATGACGCTGGGGTCATGGACGCCGTACGTCTCGCACAGGGCGCGGATGTCCGGGTCGCGTACGGGTACCCAGCCGGCCTCCAGCTTGGCCACCTTCGCGGTGGAGGCGGAGAGGGCCTTGGCGGCCTGCGGCTGGGTGAGGCCCGCAGCGGTACGCAGGGCGAGAAGCTCCGCTCCCAGTCTGCGGCCCAGAACGCTGGAGGTGCTGTTGCCCTGACGAGCCTGACTAGCTGTCACCAACGGGTTACTCCTTCGCGGTTGTGCGGGGTCAGTCTGGGTCCGCGGAGGAGCCGCACGCAACACGATCGGTGGATATCTTTCAGGTAGATATTGAACGGGAGTTGGCGCGTCGCTACCGTCCGGAACGCGGCGTGCACAGAAAGGCGCCGCCCGGCTTCAGCCGGTGTCTTCGACCCTCGCCCGGAGGTGAGCGGATTGACCGCCTCCGAAGAGAAGCCCTTGCACTACGACCGCCTCGACTACACCCCCTCCCGAAGAGCGTCGCCCTCGCCCGCCACCGCGCCCAGCGCCTCGTCACCGCATGGGGCCACGCCGGCCTCGCCCCGGACGCCGCCCTCCTCGTCTCCGAACTGGGCGGCAACGCCGTACTGCACGGCTGTCTCCGCGACCGCCTCTTCCGCGTGGAACTCGCCCTGTTCGCCCGCCGGCTGCGCATCGACGTCTCCGACCCCAGGGGCGAACTGCTGCCCCGCCCCCGGGACGTCCCCGAGGACGAGACGTCCGGACGCGGACTGCTCATCGTGGCGGCACTCGCCGACCGCTGGGGCACCACGCCGCGGACCGTCGGCAAGAGCGTCTGGTGCGAACTGGACGTCCGGCGCGCTACGACACCGCCTCCACCCGCACCGCGCACACCTTGAACTCCGGCATCCGCGACGTGGGGTCCAGCGCCGGGTTGGTCAGCGTGTTCGCACGCCCCTCGCCCGGCCAGTGGAACGGCATGAACACCGTGTCCGGACGGATGCCGGTCGTGATCCGGGCCGGCGCCACCGCCCGCCCCCGCCGTGAGACGACCGCCACCGGGTCGCCCTCCGCCGCCCCCAGCCGCGCCGCCAGCCGGGGGTGCAGCTCGACGAACGGCCCCGGCGCCGCCGCGTTCAGCTCGTCCACCCGCCGGGTCTGGGCGCCCGACTGGTACTGCGCCACCACCCGCCCGGTGGTCAGCAGCACCGGGTACTCCTCGTCCGTCTCCTCCGCCGCCGCCCGGTGCGCGACCGGCACGAACCGCGCCCGCCCGTCCTCCGTGGCGAACCGGTCGAGGAACAGGCGCGGCGTGCCGGGGTGGACCCCGGCGCCCCCGGCGCCCCCGGCGCCCCCCGCATCCGCCCCCGCCGCGTCCCCGGCCGGACACGGCCAGAACACCCCGCCCTCCTCCGCCAGCCGCCCGTAGCTGATCCCGGAGTAGTCCGCGATCCCGCCCGCACTGGCCCGCCGCAGTTCCTCGAAGACCTCCTCGGGGTCGGCGGGGAACCCCTTCTCCACACCGAGCCGGTCGGCCAGCTCCCGCAGCACCTCCAGATCGCTGCGGACCCCGTCCGGCGGAGTGATCGCCCGGCGCCGCAGCAGCACCCGCCCCTCCAGGCTGGTCGTCGTCCCCGTCTCCTCCGCCCACTGCGTCACCGGCAGCACCACGTCCGCCAGCTCCGCCGTCTCCGACAGCACCACGTCGCACACCGCCAGGAAGTCCAACGACCGCAGCCGCTCCTCCACATGGGCCGCGCGCGGCGCCGACACCACCGGGTTGGACCCCATGACCAGCAGCGACCGCACATCCCTGCCCAGCGCGTCCAGCAGCTCGTAGGCGCTGCGCCCCGGCCCCGGCAGCGACTGCGGATCCACCCCCCACACCTCGGCGACATGCCGCCGCGCAGCCGGATCGGTCAGCTTCCGGTAGCCGGGCAACTGGTCGGCCTTCTGCCCGTGTTCGCGCCCGCCCTGCCCGTTGCCCTGCCCGGTCAGACAGCCGTACCCGGAGTACGGCCGCCCGGCCCGCCCGGTCGCCAGGCACAGGTTGATCCACGCGCCCACCGTGTCCGTGCCCTTGGACTGCTGCTCGGGCCCGCGCGCGGTCAGCACCATCGCCGCCTCAGGCGCGCAGAACATCCGCACGGCCTCCCGCAGCTGCGGCACGGGAACCCCGGTGATCCGCTCCACGTACTCCG
Source organism: Streptomyces sp. SYSU D01066-1 (assembly GCF_054956795.1). NCBI lineage: Bacteria > Bacillati > Actinomycetota > Actinomycetes > Kitasatosporales > Streptomycetaceae > Streptomyces > Streptomyces sp. SYSU D01066-1. The sequence continues at coordinate 20,801 of NZ_JBUDHV010000013.1, forward strand.
GCCAGTGCGCCATCGCCGAAGCCCGCGCCTCCTCCCAGCCGGAGGTCCGCTCGGCCACGTATGCCTCGTCGACCAGCCCCTGGGCCACCACCAGGTGCAGCAGCCCCAGCGCCAGCGCCAGGTCCGTGCCCGGCCGGGGCGCCAGATGCAGGTCGGCCTGCTCGGCCGTCCTCGTGCGACGCGGATCGACGACGATCAGCGTGCCGCCGTTCTCCCTCAGCTCGCTGAAGAAGCGCAGCGACGGCGGCATGGTCTCGGCGAGGTTCGACCCGACCAGGATCACACAGCCCGTCCTGGGGATGTCCTCCAGCGGGAACGGCAGCCCCCGGTCCAGCCCGAACGCCCTCGTGCCGGCCGCCGCCGCCGACGACATGCAGAACCGCCCGTTGTAGTCGATCTGCGAGGTGCCCAGCACCACCCGCGCGAACTTCCCCAGCGCGTACGCCTTCTCGTTGGTCAGCCCGCCCCCGCCGAACACCCCGAGCGCGTCCGCGCCGTACTCCGCGCGGACCGACCGGAGCGCCCCGGCGATCCGGTCCAGCGCCTCGTCCCACCCGGCCTCCACCAGCACGCCGTCCGGCGACCGCACCAGCGGCGACGTCAGCCGCACCCGCGAGGACAGCACCGCCGGCGCCGTTTGCCCCTTGCCGCACAGCGCGCCCCGGTTCACCGGGAAGTCCACCCGCTCGGAGACCTCCACGGTCCCGTCGGCGGCCGGCGTCAGGTTCATGCCGCACTGCAGGGCGCAGTACGGGCAGTGCGTCGGCGTGGGTGTCGGCGTCGCGATGTTCTGCATGCCACCCACAGTGCGTCGCGCGTGTTACGCGGCCCGGCGGCTGCCTGTTACACGGCCGGGACGGCGGCCTCCCCGCCGCCCCCGCCCCGCCGTGAGGTCAGCGGCCGGCGGCCTCCAGCGCCCGCCGCACCCCCGGCTCCTTGGGGCCCAGGAAGTGGGGGTCGGGCTCGAACGCCACGTCCAGCGCCGCCTTCCCCGCCGCGAAGATCTCCCGTACGGCCCCGTAGTACCAGGTCAGGTCGTGCCGGTCCGCCGCCCCGACGCCGTACGACGCCACCCCCGCCGCCTCGCACAGCGCCACCGCCCGCCGGACGTGGAAGCCCTGGCTGATCAGAACGGCCCGGTCGACCCCGAAGATCTTCTTGGCGCGTACACAGCTGTCCCAGGTGTCGAACCCCGCGTAGTCGCTGACGATCCGCGCGTCGGGCACCCCGTGGCGGACCAGGTACGTCCGCATGGCGTCCGGCTCGTCGTACTCCGCGCGGCTGTTGTCCCCGGTGACCAGGACCACCTCGATCCGGCCCGCCCGGTACAGCCCGGCCGCCGCGTCCAGCCGGTGCGCCAGGTACGGCGACGGCTCGCCGTCCCACAGCCCGGCGCCGAAGACGACGGCCACGTCGGTGCGGGGCACGTCGGCCGCGGTGCGCGGCCGGTCGCCCGTCACCAGGCGCAGCCACGCCCCCGGCAGCAGCGTCAGCACGCACACCACCATCACGGCCCGCGTCAGCCGCCGCCACCCGGCCCGGGTACGCGGCAGCCGAGGCCGCCACCTTCTGCGCATCAAGCTCCCTTCCCCGCCGGCCCTCCTGGTCCCAGGGACGTCTCACCGGCCCCGACGGTTCACCCCGTCCGCGACATCACGGATCCAGCCGCCTCACACCACCCGCCCACCCCGCCGTGATCCCCCCGAAAACACCCGTGACGCCCGTGCAACGGGCCGGCAACCTCGCCCGGCGACGATCGAACCCATGACGACGACCTTCCCGCCACCGCCGGGCCCCCAGCACGACCCCGCCCTGGTCGTCGTGGCCCACGGCAGCCGCGACCCCCGCGCGCTGCGCACCGTACGCGCCCTGCTGGACCAGGTCCGCGCCCTGCGCCCCGGCCTCGACGTCCGCCTCGGGCACATCGAGCTGAACGAACCCCTGCTCCCCGACACCCTCGCCGCCCTCGGCGACCGGGACGCCGTCCTCGTACCGCTCCTCCTCAGCCGCGGCTACCACGTCAAGCGGGACATCCCCGAGCTGGCCGCCGCCTCCCGGGTACGGGCCCGCGTGGCCGCCCCGCTCGGGCCGCACCCCCTCCTCGTGGACGCCCTGCACGCCCGCCTCACCGAGGCCGGTCGGCACCGCGGGCGCGGTGACGCGGTCGTGCTGGCCGCCGCGGGCTCCCGCGACCCCGACGCCGCCGTGGACACCGCCCGCACCGCCCGCCTCCTCGCCGCCCGCCTCGGCGTCCCCGTGGTCCCCGCCTACGCCTCCACCGCCGCCCCCACCGTCCCGGACGCGGTGGCCGCGCTGACCGCCCGCGGTCACCGCCGCGTCGCGGTCGCCTCCTACTTCACCGCCCCGGGCCGCTTCGCCACGGAGACGGCGGCGCGGGCGCCCTGGATCGCGGCAGCGCCCCTGGGCACCCATCCGGCGATGGCCCGCCTCCTCCTCCACCGCTACGAGGAGGCGCGGACCGGCTCCCCGGCCGCGGGAGCGCCGCGCCCGCTCGCGCGGTGCCCCGCGCCCCTCCGGGACACGGGGCGGCTGCAACGCGCCTGACGGGACGCGGGGCGGTGCCGGCCCGCGGCTGCGCCGCGTGAGCGAAACCGGCCACGAACCACCCGGCACCCGGCGTCCGCACCCGGCACCCCGCACTCGGCACCTGGCACTCGGCGCCCGCACCCGGCACCTGGCACTCGGCGCCCGCACCTGGCACCTGGCACCTGGCACCTGGTGTCCGCACTTGGTGCCCAGCGCCCGCACCCGGCACCCGCACCCAGCGCCCGGCGCCCGCACCCGGCACTCGGTATCCGGCACCCGGCGTCCGGCGTCCGGCGTCCGCACCCGGCCCCCAGGGCTCAGCGCCCGACGTCAGCACCTGGCGTCCGCACCCAATGCCCGCACTCGGCGCCCGGCGCCCGGCGCCCGACGTACGCACCTGGCGCCCGCCCCCGCAGAACCAGCGCCCGCACCCGGCACCCCCGGCGTCCGCGCCCGGCACCCCCGGCGTCCGCACCCGGCACCCGGCGTCCGCGCCCGGCACCCCCGGCGTCCGCACCCGGCGCCCGCCCTCCCGCCCCCGCCGAACCGGCGGACACCCCCGAGCCCCCGTACCGTCGATCACATGGAAGGCACCGCACCCCGAACCCCCTACGACCCCACGTCAGTGGAACGGTGGGCCCCGGAACCGGACAAACGCCCCGGCCGCACCGCCTTCCAGCGCGACCGCGCCCGCGTCCTGCACTCCTCCGCCCTGCGCCGCCTCGCCGGCAAGACCCAGGTCGTCACCCCCGGCGACCCCACCCCCGCCTGGGACGCCAGCCCCCGCACCCGTCTCACCCACTCCCTGGAGTGCGCCCAGGTCGGCCGCGAACTCGGCGCCGCCCTCGGCTGCGACCCCGACCTCGTCGAGGCCGCCTGCCTCTCCCACGACCTGGGCCATCCCCCCTTCGGCCACAACGGCGAATCCGCGCTGAACGAGTTCGCCGAGGACTGCGGCGGCTTCGAGGGCAACGCCCAGTCCCTGCGCCTGCTCACCCGCATCGAACCCAAGCGCTTCACCGCCGACGGCACCCCCGTAGGCCTCAACCTCACCCGCGCCACCCTCGACGCCGCCACCAAGTACCCCTGGCCCAGGGGCGCCCACCCCACCGACCCGGCCTCGTCCAAGTTCGGCGTCTACGACGACGACCGCCCCGTCTTCGACTGGCTCCGCGCCACCGCCCCCGGCGACCGCCGCACCTGCTTCGAGGCCCAGGTCATGGACTGGTCCGACGACGTCGCGTACTCCGTGCACGACGTCGAGGACGGCCTGCACGCCGGTCACATCGACCCGGACTGCCTGCTCGCCGACCCCGAACGGCAGGCGGTCTTCGACACGGCCCGCGCCCGCTACACACCCGGCGGCACCGACCCCGCCGAACTCGCCGCCGCCCTGGACCGCCTCCTCGCCCAGGAGTGGTGGCCGCACGGCTACGACGGCACCGCGCTCGCCCAGGCCCGCCTGAAGGACGCCACCAGCCAGCTCATCGGCCGCTTCTGCCTGGCCGCCGAGACCGCCACGCGGCACGCGCACGGGCCCGGCCGCCTCACCCGCTACACCGCCGAACTGGTCGTCCCGCGCGCCACCCGCCTGGAGTGCGCCGTCCTCAAGGCCGTCGCCGACCGGTACGTCATGCAGCGCGACGAACAAGAACGCCTCCGCGTCGACCAGCAGACCGTCGTCGCCGAACTGGCCGAGGCCCTCACCCGCCGGGCCCCGGACGGCCTGGACCCCCAGTTCCGCGCCCTGTTCGACGAGGCCCCCGACGACCGCGCCCGCAAACGCGTGATCGTCGACCAGATCGCCTCCCTCACCGACGCCTCCGCCCGCTCCCTGCACGCCCGGCTGCACGCCGGACGGCACGTCGGACGGCACGCCCGGTCGCGCACCGGTCCGCGCACCGGGCTGAGCTGATCGGACCACCCCTCTTCCCGCAGGCCGCCGGGTGCGGGACGCTCGCAGGTGGCGGAACGCTGACGAGGAGGAAAACAAGTGGTCGACGCTGATCAGACATTCGTCATCGTCGGAGGAGGACTGGCCGGTGCCAAGGCGGCCGAGACGCTCCGCGCGGAGGGCTTCACCGGCCGGGTGATCCTCATCTGTGACGAACGCGACCACCCCTACGAGCGCCCCCCGCTCTCCAAGGGCTACCTCCTGGGCAAGGAGGAACGCGACAGCGTCTTCGTGCACGAACCCGCCTGGTACGCCCGGCACGACATCGAGCTGCACCTCGGCCAGACCGTCGTCGCCGTCGACCGCGCCACCCGCACCGTGCACTACGGCGACGACGGCGCCCGCGTCCGCTACGACAAGCTGCTCCTGGCCACCGGCGCCGAGCCGCGCCGCCTCGACGTCCCCGGCACCGGCCTGGCCGGCGTCCACCACCTGCGCCGCCTCGCCCACGCCGAACGCCTCAAGGGCGTCCTCCAGGCACTCGGCCGGGACAACGGCCACCTGGTGATCGCCGGCGCCGGCTGGATCGGCCTGGAGGTCGCGGCGGCGGCCCGCCAGTACGGCGCCGAGGTCACCGTCGTGGAGTGCGCGCCGACCCCGCTGCACGGCGTCCTCGGACCCGAGCTGGGCACCGTCTTCGCCGAGTTGCACCGGGAGCACGGCGTCCGCTTCCGCTTCGGCGTGTCCCTGACCGAGATCGTCGGCCAGGACGGCGTGGTGCTGGCCGCCCGCACCGACGACGGCGAGGAGCACCCCGCGCACGACGTGCTCGCCGCGATCGGCGCCGCGCCGCGCGTCTCGCTGGCCCGGGCGGCCGGCCTGGAGATCGCCGGCCCGGCCGACGGCGGCGGCATCGTCGTCGACGGGGCCCTGCGCACCTCCGACCCCGACATCTACGCGGCGGGCGACGCGGCCTCCTTCCCGCACCCCCTGGGTGCCCGCCGCCGCGTGGAGCACTGGGCCAACGCCCTCAACGGCGGCCCGGCCGCCGCCCGCTCCATGCTGGGCAGGGAGATCGCCTACGACCGCGTGCCCTACTTCTTCTCCGACCAGTACGACCTGGGGATGGAGTACAGCGGATGGGCGCCGCCGGGGACGTACGACGAGGTGGTGATCCGAGGGGACGCCGGGAAGCGGGAGTTCATCGCGTTCTGGCTGAGGGACGGAGAGGTCCTGGCCGGGATGAACGTGAACGTGTGGGACGTCACGGGGGACATCCAGCGGCTGATCCGGACGGGCGCCCCGGTGGACGCGGAGGCGCTGGCCGATCCGCACGTCCCCCTGGGAAGCCTGGGCGCCTGAGCGCCGCGGCGCCCCCGCGCCGCGACCGCCGGGACCGTCCCCCGGACCCCCGGCCGGAGGTCCGGGGGACGGTCACCGCGGCGGGGGAGTGCCGGCGCCGCCCCGTAGAATCGCCACGTGGCTGGACGGATCAACGACGAGGACGTGAAGGCGGTACGGGACGCGGTCCCGATCGACGCCGTCGTGTCCGAGTACCTCCAGCTGCGGGGCGCGGGCGGCGGCAACCTCAAGGGGCTGTGCCCGTTCCACGACGAGAAGTCACCCTCCTTCCAGGTCAGCCCCAGCAAGGGACTGTTCCACTGCTTCGGCTGCCAGGAGGGCGGCGACACCATCACCTTCGTGATGAAGATCGACCACCTCACCTTCTCGGAGGCGGTCGAGCGGCTGGCCGCCCAGGCCGGCATCACCCTGCGCTACGAGGAGGGCGGGTACAACCCCACCCACCAGCGCGGTGAGCGCATCCGCCTGGTCGAGGCCCACAAGATCGCCGCGCAGTGGTACGCCGAGCAGCTCGCGACCTCCCCCGAGGCCGACGCCGGCCGGGTCTTCCTCGCCGAGCGCGGCTTCGACCAGGCCGCCGCCGAGCACTTCGGCGTCGGCTACAGCCCGCAAGGGTGGGACCACCTCACCCGCTACCTGCGCGGCAAGGGCTTCAGCGACAAGGAACTGCTGCTGTCCGGCCTCGTCCAGGAAGGCCGCCGCGGCCCCATCGACCGCTTCCGCGGCCGGCTGATGTGGCCGATCCGCGACATCGGCGGCGAGGTCGTCGGCTTCGGCGCCCGCAAGCTCTACGAGGCGGACACCGGACCGAAGTACCTCAACACCCCCGAAACCCCCATCTACCGCAAGTCCCAGGTCCTCTACGGCATCGACCTGGCCAAGAAGGACATCGCCAAGGCGTCCCGCGCGGTCGTCGTCGAGGGCTACACCGACGTCATGGCCTGCCACCTCGCCGGGGTGACGACCGCGATCGCCACCTGCGGCACCGCCTTCGGCACCGACCACATCAAGATCCTGCGCCGGCTGCTGATGGACAACGGCAGCGCCCGCGTGATCTTCACCTTCGACGGCGACGCCGCCGGGCAGAAGGCGGCCCTGCGCGCCTTCGAGGACGACCAGAAGTTCGCCGCCGAGACGTACATCGCCATCGCGCCCGACGGCATGGACCCCTGCGACCTGCGGCTGGCCAAGGGGGACGAGGCCGTCGCCGACCTGGTCGAGCCGCGCACGCCGCTGTTCGAGTTCGCCCTGCGCCAGATCGTCTCCCGCTACGACCTGGACACCCCGGCCGGCCGCGCCGCCGCCCTGGACGAGGCCGCCCCCGTCGTCGCCCGCATCAAGAACAGCGGCGCCCAGCACGAGGTCGCCGTCCAGCTCGCCGGGATGCTCGGCATCCTGGACACCCAGTTCGTGGTCAGACGCGTCGGCCAGCTCGCCCGCTGGGCCCGCGAGCGCGGCGGCGGTGACCGGGGCCCCGCCCCCGCCCCCGCCGGCCTCCGGCAGCAGCGGTACGCCCCCGCCCCGGCCGCCCCCAGCGGCCCCTCCCTCACCCTGCGCAACCCCGTCTACGCCACCGAACGGGAACTGCTCAAGCTCGCCCTGCAACGCCCGGAACTGGTCTCCCCGGCCTTCGACGCGTACGGCGTCGACGAGTTCACCGCCCCGCCCTACGCCGCCGTACGCCAGGCGATCCTGGACGCGGGCGGCGCCGAGCACGGCGTCGAGGACCCGCAGGAGTACCTGGTCAGGGTCCGCGAGGCGGCCCCCGACGACACCGTCCGCGCGATGGTCACGGAACTCGCCGTCGAGGCGATCATGCGCCGCGCCGTCGACGAGGTCTACGCCGGCGAGGTGCTGGTCCGGGTCCGCCGCCGCGCCGTCGAGCGCCGCATCCGCGACATCCACGCCACCTTCACCCGCCTGGGCAACGGCGGCGACCCCGCCCACCTGGCCACCGTGCAGAACGAGCTGTGGGTGCTGGAGAAGTACGACCGCGCCCTGCGCGACCACGGCGCCGCCGCCCTCTGACGACGACCGGGACGGCCTGGACGAGCAGGGGACGGCCGTGACGACCGAGGACGACCGGGATGACCGGTCGGTCACGGACCGGACGCAAAAAGTCACCGCACGCCCCTCGTGGCGGAGTTGTGTCGTACCCCACACTGGTGCCGGTGCCTGAGTCCTCGGAGCGCGGCCGGCCCGTTCCCACCGGGTCCGGAGAACTCCGCGGTTCCGACCGTCGCGTACGGGACGGACAGCGGCGAGTCCGCCGACTCCGTCCCCGAAGTACCGCTGCCGCACGGCCGGGCAGCGATCACCCTGGAGGCCGCACCCGTGCAGACCCAGACCCTCGCACAGCACGGCACACAGCACGGCGCGCGCGGCGCGCACGGCGGCGCGCACGACGGCGCGCGGCCCGACAGCGGCGCCGACGGCCCGGAGCCCGACACCGAGACGGACGTCCTCCCCGCGGTGCCCGGCCAGCACCACGCCGCGCACCACCCGGAGGACCCGCCGCCCGCCGAAGCCGTGGAACCGGGCGCCGAGCCCGCGGCGGCGGCCGAGCCGGAGCCCGTGGAGCCCGTGGAGTCCGTGGACGCACCGCCCGCCAGGGCCGACACCACCGGCCCCTCCTCGGACCTGTTCCGCCAGTACCTCCGCGAGATCGGCCGCATCCCGCTGCTCACCGCGGCCGAGGAGGTCGAACTCGCCCGCCGGGTGGAGGCCGGCCTGTTCGCCGAGGAGAAGCTGAGCACCGCGACCGACCTGGACAGCCGCCTCGCCCACGACCTGGACCGGCTGGTCGTCATGGGCCGGATGGCCAAGCGCCGCCTCATCGAGGCCAACCTGCGCCTGGTCGTCTCCGTCGCCAAGCGGTACGTGGGACGCGGGCTGACCATGCTCGACCTGGTCCAGGAGGGCAACCTCGGCCTGATCCGGGCGGTGGAGAAGTTCGACTACGCCCGCGGCTACAAGTTCTCCACGTACGCCACCTGGTGGATCCGCCAGGCCATGTCCCGCGCCCTGGCCGACCAGGCCCGCACCATCCGGGTCCCCGTGCACGTCGTGGAACTGATCAACCGGGTCGTCCGCGTCCAGCGCCGGATGCTCCAGGAGCGCGGCTACGAGCCGACCCCGGCCGAGGTCGCCGCCCACCTCGACCTGCTGCCCGAGCGGGTCAGCGAGGTGCTGCGGCTCGCCCAGGAACCCGTCTCCCTGCACGCGCCGGTGGGCGAGGAGGACGACGTCGCCCTCGGCGACCTCATCGAGGACGGCGACGCGGCCAGCCCCGTGGAGTCGGCCGCGTTCCTGCTGCTGCGCGAGCACCTGGAGGCGGTGCTCTCCACCCTCGGCGAACGCGAACGCAAGGTCGTCCAGCTCCGCTACGGCCTCGCCGACGGCCGCCCCCGCACCCTGGAGGAGATCGGCCGCATCTTCGGCGTCACCCGCGAACGGATCCGCCAGATCGAGTCCAAGACCCTCAGCAAACTCCGCGACCACGCCTTGGCGGACCAGTTGAGGGGCTACCTGGACTAGCGGGGCCGCCCGAGCGGCGTCGATCGCAAGTTTGTTCCTGCGTCCGGTGGGACAGAACAGGAGCGTCCGCAAGCGAAGACGGCACCGTTCCCGGTGAGGCGCTGATGTTCCTGATTCCCGAACGGGTCCTGCGGTCGAGCGCGCGGGCGAGACGCACCGCGGCGGCCCTGGCCCTCACCCTCACCACGGCCGCCTCCCTGGTCTCGGGCACGACCACGGTCTCGGGCACGACGACGGTCTCGGGCACACCGTCCTCGGGCACGACGACGGTCTCGGGCACGACGGCCGAGGCCACCGGCGAAACCACCACCGGCGAAACCGCCACCGCCCGACGCTCCGGCGCCCGCGCCTGGTTCACCTCCTGGTCCAGCTCCCAGCACAACCTCGCCCCCACCACCCTCACCGACCAGACCGTCCGCATGGTCACCCACCTCAGCCAGGGCGGCGACGCCGTGCGCATCCGCGTCCAGAACACCTTCGGCGAGACCCCCCTCACCATCGACGCCGCCACCGCCGCGCCCACCGACGGCAAGAGCGCGGCGACCCAGGGAAGCCCGCGCCCCGTCACCTTCGACGGCCGGCGCCACGTGGCCGTCCCCGCGGGCGGCGAGGTGTGGAGCGACGCCACCGCCCTGACGACCCGCGCCCAGAGCGACGTGGCGGTGTCGCTGTCCGTCTCCGGCACCGTCGCACCGGGCCGGCACGACACCGCCTTCCGCACCAACTACCTCACCGAGCCCGGCACCGGCGACCACACCGCCGACACCGGCGCCGCCGCCTACACCCGGACCACCGAGTCCACCTACCTCGTCACCGCCGTCGACGTGCGCAACCCCCGCCTGAAGGGCACCGTCGTCGCCTACGGCAGCTCGGTGGTCGACGGCATCGGCTCCACCGACTGCGGAACGGGCTGCGCGGAGCTGGGCACCAACCGGCGCTGGACGGACGACCTGGCCCGCAGGATCACCACCGAACTGCCGCCCACCCGGCAGCTCGCCATCGCCAACGCCGGCGTCAACGGCACCACCAGCGCGGCCGACTGCCCGAACCTGGGCGACGCGGTCCGCGGCCTGGACGCCGGCGCCCGGCTGGAACGGGACGTCCTGTCCCTCCACGGAGTCACCGCCGTCCTGTACTACTACGGCACCAACGACCTGCCCGCCGGATGCGACGCCGACCAGATCCTGGCCTCCTACCGCGGCACGTTCCAGCGTCTGCACGACGCGGGGATCGAGGTGTACGTCACCCCGATCACCCCGCGCCCCGGCTACACCGACCAGCACAACCGGACCCGGCACACCGTCAACACCTTCGTCACCCGGTGGAACGGCTGCGCCGGCACCTGCGACGGCATCGTCGACTTCGACCGGGTCCTCGAGGACCCGGTGAAGCCGAACAGCATCAACCCGCCCTACGACACCGGCGACGGCGTCCACGCGAACATCGCCGGCCAGCAGGCCCTGGCCGACACGGTCTCCCTGCCCATGCTGCTGTCCTCCACGCGCGACACGCGTTAGTCGACTTCCGCCACCGCCTGCGCGAACTGCGCCTGGTACAGCCGCGCGTACGCCCCGCCCGCCGTGAGCAGTTCCTCGTGCGCGCCCTGCTCCACGATCGAGCCGTTCTCCATGACGAGGATGGTGTCCGCGTCCCGGATGGTGGAGAGCCGGTGCGCGATGACGAACGAGGTCCGCCCGTGCGCCAGCTTGGCCATCGCCTTCTGGATCAGTACCTCGGTACGGGTGTCCACCGACGAGGTCGCCTCGTCCAGCACCAGGATCACCGGGTCGGACAGGAACGCCCGCGCGATGGTGATGAGCTGCTTCTCACCGGCGCTGACCCCCGTGCCCTCGTCGTCGATCACGGTGTCGTAGCCGTCGGGCAGCGTCCGCACGAACCGGTCGGCGTGCGCGGCCCGCGCCGCCTCCTCGATCTCCCCGCGCGTCACCTCGCGCGCGGCCCCGTACGCGATGTTCTCCGCGATGGTGCCGCCGAACAGCCAGGTGTCCTGGAGCACCATCCCGATCCCGGCGCGCAGCTCGTCCCGCGACATCTTCGCGATGTCGACGCCGTCGAGGGTGATCCGCCCGCCGGACACCTCGTAGAACCGCATCAGCAGGTTGACCAGGGTCGTCTTGCCGGCCCCCGTCGGGCCGACGATGGCGACCGTGTGCCCGGGCTCCACCGTCAGCGACAGGTCCTCGATCAGCGGCTTCTGGGGGTCGTACCGGAACGACACGTGCTCCAGCGCCACCCGCCCCCGCAGCTCGGCCGGCTTCTCGGCGGGCACCGGGTCGGCGCTCTGCTCCTGGGCGTCCAGCAGTTCGAAGATCCGCTCGGCGGAGGCGACGCCCGACTGCACCAGGTTGGCCATCGACGCGACCTGCGTCAGCGGCATCGAGAACTGCCGGGAGTACTGGATGAACGCCTGCACGTCGCCGATGGACAGCGAGCCCGACGCCACCCGCAGCCCGCCGACCACGGCGACCAGCACGTAGTTCAGGTTGGACACGAACATCATCAGCGGCTGCATCACGCCGCTGTTGAACTGCGCCCTGAACCCGGCCGCGTACAGCGCCTCGTTCTGCTCGGCGAACCGCGCCGCCGACTCCTCCTGCCGCCCGAAGACCCGCACCAGGGTGTGCCCGGTGTACATCTCCTCGACGTGCGCGTTCAGCTTGCCCGTGGAGCGCCACTGCTGCACGAAGTGCGGCTGCGACCGCTTGCCGACGCGGGTGGCCACCACGAACGACAGCGGCACGGTCACCAGCGCGACCAGCGCCAGGATCCAGGAGACCCAGAACATCATCGCCAGCACGCCGATGATGGTCAGCAGCGAGTTGATCAGCTGGCCCATCGACTGCTGGAGGGTCTGCCCGATGTTGTCGATGTCGTTGGTGGCGCGCGAGAGCACCTCACCGCGCTGACGCCGGTCGAAGTAGGACAGCGGCAGCCGGGACAGCTTCGTCTGCACGTCCTCGCGCAGCCGGAACATGGTCCGGTTGACCGCCAGGTTGACCAGCCGGGTCGCCACCGCCATCAGCAGCCCGGCGACCAGGAAGGTGCCCAGCGCCAGCAGCAGTACCTGCCCGACCGCCGTGAAGTCGATGCCCTCGCCCGGCGTGAAGTCGGTGGAACGCAGCATGTCGGCCACCTGGCCGTCCCCGCGCTCCCGCATCGACTCCAGCACCTGCTCCTTGCCGGCCCCGGACGGCATGTCCCGTCCGACGATCCCGGCGAAGACCAGGTCGGTGGCGTTGCCGAGGATCTTCGGCCCGATCACGTTGAGACCGACGCTGACCACCAGGCACAGCAGCAGCGCGCCGATCGTCAGCCGCTCCGGCCGGAACTGCCCCACCAGCCGTTTGCCCGACCCCTTGAAGTCCATGGAGCGCTGGTCGGGCCCGCCCCCGGCCATCATCCGCCCCGCCGGCCCCGCCATCAGGCAGCCTCCGCTTCCGTGAGCTGGGAGAGCACGATCTCCCGGTAGGTGTCGTTGTCCGCCATCAGCTCGTGGTGCCGGCCGGTGCCGACCACCCGGCCCTCGTCGAGGACGACGATCCGGTCGGCGTCCCGGATCGTGGAGACCCGCTGCGCGACGATCACGACGGTCGCCTCCGCCGTCTCCCGGGCGAGCGCGGCGCGCAGGGCGGCGTCGGTGGCGTAGTCGAGCGCGGAGAAGGAGTCGTCGAAGAGGTAGATCTCCGGCCGCTGGACGAGCGTCCGGGCGATCGCGAGCCGCTGCCGCTGCCCGCCCGACACGTTCGTGCCGCCCTGCGCGATCGGCGCGTCCAGCCCGCCCTCCAGCCCCTCTACGAACGGCTTGGCCTGCGCCACCTCCAGCGCGTGCCACAGCTCCTCGTCCGTGGCGTCGGGATTGCCGTAGCGCAGGTTGGTGGCGACGGTGCCCGCGAACAGGTACGGCTTCTGCGGCACCAGCCCGACCGTCCTCGCCAGCACCTTCCGGTCGAGGGCCCGTACGTCCGTCCCGTCCACCAGCACCTCCCCCTCGGTGGCGTCGAACAGGCGGGGGACCAGCCCGAGGAGGGTGGACTTGCCGCTGCCGGTCGAGCCGATGACGGCGGTCGTCTCGCCCGGCCGGGCGACCAGCCCGATGTTCCTCAGCACCGGCTCCTCGGCGCCCGGGTAGCGGAAGCCCGCCCCCCGGATCTCCAGCTGCCCGTGGAGCCGCAGCTCGGTGACCGGCGCGAGGGGCGGCACCACGCTGCTCTCGGTGTCCAGCACCTCCTGGATCCGCTCGGCGCACACCTCCGCGCGCGGCACCATCATGAACATGAAGGTGGCCATCATCACGGACATCACGATCTGCATCAGATAGGCGAGGAACGCCGTCAGGTCGCCGATCTGCATCCCGCCGCTGTCGATCCGGTGCGCCCCGAACCAGACCACCGCGATCGACGACAGGTTCACCGTGGTCATGACCACCGGGAACATCAGCGCGAGCAGGTTGCCGGTGCCGACCGCCACCTCGGTCAGCTCGCCGTTGGCTTTGCGGAACCGCTTCTCCTCGTACGCGTCCCGCACGAAGGCACGGATGACCCGGTTGCCGGTGATCTGCTCCCGCAGCACCCGGTTCACGGTGTCCAGACGTACCTGCATGCCCCGGAACAGCGGGCGCAGCCGCCGTACGATCAGCGTCACGCAGACGCCCAGCACGGGCACCACCGCGACCAGCACCCCGGACAGCGGCACGTCCAGGCCGAGCGCCAGCACCACGCCGCCCACGCACATGATGGGTGCCGACACCATCAGCGTGAATGTCATCAGGGCCAGCATCTGGACCTGCTGCACGTCATTGGTGGTCCGGGTGATCAGCGACGGCGCGCCGAAGCGGGCGACCTCCCGGGCGGAGAAGGACTGCACCCGGTCGAAGACGGCACCGCGCACGTCCCGTCCGAGCGCCGCGGCGGTCCGCGCGCCGTAGTACACGGCGCCGATGTTGCACACCACCTGGGCCAGCGAGATGGCGATCATCAGGGCGCCGTGGCCCAGGATGTAGCCGGTGTCGCCGTCGACGACACCCTGGTCGATGATGTCGGCGTTCAGGGTCGGCAGGTAGAGGGTGGCGCAGGTCTGCAGGAACTGCAGCGCCACCAGCAGGGCGACGGGTTTCTTGTAGGGCCTCAGATGGGTCCGCAGCAGTCGTATGAGCACACTCGGTCTCTCGGATTCGGCGTCGGCGGGAAGGGCGAGTGACCGCCCTTGGCCCCTATCGTGGAACACTCCACCCGCGTTACCTCAACCGATTAACCCAACAGGCCCCCTCGGGCGACGGCTCAGACGCGGAACGCGCCGGGATGCGTCTGCTCCCGTACGGACACGTACTGCTGCCGCACCGCCTGACCCACCGCCAGCTCCTCACCGGGCTCCAGCACCTGCGCCACCGCCCCCTGCCAGGCCGGGGGAGTGCGCGGGTCCAGCGCCCCCCGCGACACGCCCAGCGCCCAGGCCGCCTGCCGCGCCGCCCCGATCGCCGCGTAGTCCGCGGGCTGCGGCACGACGACCTGCGCGCCGAACAGCGCGGGCGCCGCCGCCTGCACGGCGGGCAGCTCGGCGGCCGGCCCCAGCAGGAAGATCCGCCGTACCTCGACCCCCCGGCCGCGCAGCACGTCCAGCGCGTCGGCGAGCCCGCACAGCATCCCCTCGAACGCGGCCCGCGCCAGGTGCTCCGGCCGCATCGACTCCCGCCTCAGCCCCGCCAGCGTCCCCGCCGTGTGCGGCAGGTGCGGCGTGCGCTCACCCTCCAGATAGGGCAGCAGCACCAGCCCGTGGGCGCCCGGCGTCGACTTCATCGCCAGCTCGGACAGGCTCTCCAGGTCCGGCACCCCGAGCAGCTCGGCGGCCCCGCGCAGGGCGCGTACGGCGTTCAGGGTGGTGACCACCGGCAGGTGCATGCCGGTCGCGTCGGCCAGCGCGGTGATCATCCCGGACCGGTCGACGAGCGGCTCGGAGTGCACGGCCATGACGGACCCCGACGCGCCCAGCGAGACGACGGCGTCCCCCAGCCCGATCCCGAGCCCGAACGCGGCGGCCTGCGTCTCACCGGTACCGGCCGAGATGAGCAGCCCCTCCGGCGTCGTACCCGCCGCGTCCGACGGACCGATCACCTCCGGCAGCATGGCGTGGTGCCCGAGCGCCAGCTCGACCAGATCCGGCCGGTACCCGCCGCTCGCCGCCGACCAGTAACCGGTCCCCGAGGCCCCGCCCCGGTCCGTCGTCCGCCGGACCGGCCGCCCCAGCAACTGCCACACCAGCCAGTCGTGGGCCTGCAGCAGTACGGCGGTGCGCGCGGCGTTCTCCGGCTCGCCGCGGGCCAGCCAGCGCAGCTTGGTCACCGGATGCGCGGCCTGCGGCACGCACCCCACGGCCTGGGCCCAGGCCTCCCGGCCGCCGAGCGCGTCGACCAGGTCCGCCCCGGCCACCTGGGCCCGCTTGTCGCCGCCGACCATGGCCGGCCGCACGGTGTTGCCCTGCGCGTCCAGCGGCACGACCGCGTTGGCCTGCGCCGACACGCCGATCGCCTGCACGCCCTCCAGCAGCCCGCCGCCGGCCGCCTCGCCCAGGGACAGCAGCCACGCCTGCGGATCGACGTCGCTGGGACGGCCCCCGCCCTCGGGGCCGTCCACCGGATGCGGCGCGTACCCCTGTCTGAGTACGGTCCCCGTGTCCGCGTCGCAGACGACGATGCGAGTGAAATCGGGCGAACTGTCCAACCCGGCGACTATCCCCATGACCGAAATTCTGCCGTACCGCAAGGGGTGGGCGTGCCGGGTGGGGTGGTCTCAGGTGCCGCTGGTGCCCCAGTCGTCCCCGGCTGAGCCGTTCGCGCTCCGCTCCCGCAGGGACTTCACCCGCTGGGCCACCGAGTCCGGCATCCGGTCCCCGACCTTGTCGCTGACCACGTGGTACGCCTTGTCCGCGAACTGCCGCCCCTGCAGCGCGGCCGACTCCGCGGTGTTGCGCACCGCCGGGTTCTGGGAGACCTGCCGAGCGGCCTTCTTCAACTGCTCGTAACGCTCCCGCCCCGCCCTCGTGCCCAGTACGTACCCCACGGCGAGTCCGACGACGAACGTGAGCCGGTAACGCATGGCGGCCACCCTTCCTTTGCCTTCTGTCTGCGATGCCGGGGAGGACCGATTGGCGGAGCACCCCCCTGCTTGCGCTAATGTATGTGTCGCAGCGAACGCGCGCCCCCTGGCGGATACCCAGGGAGCTGCGTTCGATGCGGACGAGGCAATCCTCGGTAGCTCAATTGGCAGAGCAGCCGGCTGTTAACCGGCAGGTTACTGGTTCGAGTCCAGTCCGGGGAGCTCGGTCCTCCGTAGCTCAATTGGCAGAGCAGCCGGCTGTTAACCGGCAGGTTACTGGTTCGAGTCCAGTCGGGGGAGCATGGTGAACGAGGGCCCTGCGGGGTCCTTTTTCATGTCCGCGCACGATCTTTCGCCGGCCCGGGAACCAAGCGGGCCGCACCGGAGTCTTCAAGGTCACGAGGCCGCAGCGCGAAGCCGACCACCCGAAGCAGGAGATCGTATGAGCGGCTATGCTGCGGCAGACGGCGCGCACACATGTACGCGACACGCCGCTATGGGGCGGTAGCTCAGCCGGTTAGAGCAGCGGACTCATAATCCGCCGGCCGTGGGTTCGAGTCCCACCCGCCCCACCTCAGCAGAAACGTCGGGGCCTGCGGAAACGCCTGTTCGGCGCTGGGTTGGGCGGGCGCAGTACCGCATGGACGCCGACCCGAGCCTCCGTACGCTTATTTGCGTGGCGGGACCATCCCTGTGGGTGTGGGGAGCAGGTCACCGGCATTCCCGGCGTGCGGTCCCGGTCGGGACCATCCCCGTGGGTGCGGGGAGCAGTCGACTTCCCGCCGGGCAGTGATCAGCTTCTTGGGACCATCCCCGTGGGTGCGGGGAGCAGCGCCGCCTGAGCAGCGGCCGCCCATGTTCCTCAGGACCATCCCCGTGGGTGCGGGGAGCAGACGTTGAGGAGCTGGCTGCCGTAGCCGGTGTCGGGACCGTCCCCGTGGGTGCGGGGAGCAGAGGCGCTCGTGCCGGTCGGCCCGGACGGTGTCGGGACCATCCCCGTGGGTGCGGGGAGTAGCGGCTGCGCCCCGAACTCGGACACGTCACCCAGGGACCATCCCCGTGGGTGCGGGGAGCAGGCGGCCGGTCCGCGATCGCGGGCGGCGTCGGCGGGACCATCCCCGTGGGTGCGGGGAGCAGTACCCCGGCGGGGGTTGCCCTATCCGGCGGAGGGGACCATCCCCGTGGGTGCGGGGAGCAGCCCTTGAGGACGTCGGCGACGACGGCGGCGAGGGGACCATCCCCGTGGGTGCGGGGAGCAGCCACCCTCGAGCAGCACCCCCGCGGTGACCCTGGGACCATCCCCGTGGGTGCGGGGAGCAGTGGCCGCTGCTGAAGTCCGGCACGGTCGACCTGGGACCATCCCCGTGGGTGCGGGGAGCAGCTCAAGTCGTCCTCCTAGGCGACCGCGGCGAGGGGACCATCCCCGTGGGTGCGGGGAGCAGGACCTCGAGGACCGGCCGAACTACCCCTTCCCGGGACCATCCCCGTGGGTGCGGGGAGCAGAGCCGCGACAGCGGTCGCGGTCTGGGCGGCGAGGGACCATCCCCGTGGGTGCGGGGAGCAGATCAAGCAGGGTGGCCGGGCCTACCTCGTGACGGGACCATCCCCGTGGGTGCGGGGAGCAGAGCCACAGGGACTCCAGAGGAAGGGAGGGGATGGGACCATCCCCGTGGGTGCGGGGAGCAGGTTCCCCACGACGGCGGCCTGACCAGTGACGAGGGACCATCCCCGTGGGTGCGGGGAGCAGCTCCACCTGCACCCGATGGCGGCCCGAGCCCTGGGACCATCCCCGTGGGTGCGGGGAGCAGCGGGCTTCCTGCGCGATACCGGTGAACGCGTCGGACCATCCCCGTGGGTGCGGGGAGCAGGAAGAGGAGTGGCTGGCCTGCGACCAGGATGCGGGACCATCCCCGTGGGTGCGGGGAGCAGCTCCGGTCGCAGACGCACGGAACCAGTCGACCGGGACCATCCCCGTGGGTGCGGGGAGCAGTACCCCTTGCGCTTGTTGCCCCAGGCTGCGGGGGGACCATCCCCGTGGGTGCGGGGAGCAGGCGAGCGTCTCCCATGTCGGGTAGTCGCCGTGGGGACCATCCCCGTGGGTGCGGGGAGCAGGCGGCGGCCTGGTCGACGGGGAAGCGGATCACGGGACCATCCCCGTGGGTGCGGGGAGCAGACTTCGCGACCTGCGGTTTTAGCAGTGGGTCATGCCGTTTTTCCTTACTTTCACTGAAACGGCCATATCGGGCAATCCTTGCGTGCGGTGAATCGAGCAGGATCCGGCAGCAAGTTACCCGGCGCCACGAAGCCGGACTCCGCTCCTCGCTCGCGCCACACGGCATCATCTGTGTCTGGGCTGTGTGCTGCTGGGCATCACCTGCGTGCCGAGCAGCGTCTGGCAGGAGGGGGAGACGTCTGGCCGGGGTGTTGGTGGTGCAGCACTCATCTTGCTGTTTCCGTCTGTCCATTTTCCGTAACTTGCCGACTTACGAGGTGTCTTGCGTGTAGTGATTCGGTATGACGTTGGAGGGGGAGACCCGTGCAGGGCTGAGGGCGCGGCTTGTCGGGCCGGTGTTGTCGGTGTGGGCGAAGCATGACCGGGACGGGGAGGGCTGGCTGCCGTTGTGGCGGCACATGGCCGACAGTGCCGCGGTGGCCGGGCGGTTGTGGGATGAGTGGCTGCCTTGTTCGGTGCGTCGGCTGATCGGTGAGGTGCTGCCGGAGGGGGAGACGGACGGGCGGCGGCTGGCCGTGTGGCTGGCTGGAGTTCATGACGTCGGGAAGGCGACGCCGGCGTTCGCCTGTCAGGTCGAGTCGCTGGCGCAGGTAATGCGGGACCGTGGGCTTGATATGCGGTCACGGCAAGCGATGGGGGCGGAGCGGCGGTTGGTACCTCATGGTCTGGCGGGGCAGGTGCTGCTGGGGACGTGGCTGGAGGAGCGGTTCAGCTTCACGGTGAAGCAGGCGGGGCAGTTCTCGGTGGTGGTGGGCGGGCATCACGGTGTTCCGCCGGAGCACGGGCAGATCGTGGCGGTGGAGGGGCGGTCGCATCTGCTGTGGACGCCGGGGGAGAGCAAGGCGCTGTGGTGGCGGGTGCAGACGGAGTTGCTGGATGCCTGCGCGGACGTCTTCGGGGTGCGGGAGCGGCTGGGAGCCTGGCGTGGGGTGAGGCTGCCGCAGCCGGTGCAGGTCCTGTTGACGGCTGTGGTGATTGTCGCGGACTGGATCGCCAGTAACCCGGAGCTGTTCCCGTATTTCCCTGAGGATGTGCCTCGTACGGACGCGGAGCGTCTGACGGCGGCGTGGCGGGGGCTGGACCTGCCGGGCCCGTGGCAGCCGGCGGTTCCGGACGGGCCGGTGGAGGCGTTGTTCGCGTCCCGGTTCGATCTTCCGGCTGGATCGCGGGTGCGGCCGGTGCAGGGGGCGGCGGTGGAGCTGGCCCGGTCGATGGATGAACCGGGGCTGATGGTGATCGAGGCGCCGATGGGGGAGGGCAAGACGGAGGCCGCGCTGGCTGTGACGGAGATCTTCGCGGCCCGGGCCGGGGCGGGCGGGGTGTTCTTCGCGCTGCCGACCATGGCGACCGGCAACGCGATGTTTCCCCGGCTGCTGACGTGGCTGGACCGATTCCCGGCGTCCGGCGAAGGCCGGTATTCGGTGCAGCTGGCACACTCGAAGGCCGCGCTGAACGAGGACTTCACCGACCTGATGCGGGGTCGGCGGATCGCGGCGGTCGACCTCGACGGGGAGACGGGGCAGGCGCCGGCGGCGGCCGGTGACGCGGGGCGGGCACCGGCGGAACTGGTGGCACACGCCTGGCTGCGAGGGCGGAAGAAGGCGATGCTGTCGTCGTTCGTTGCGGGCACGATCGACCAGCTGCTGTTCGCCGGGCTCAAGAGCCGTCACCTGGCGCTGCGGCATCTGGCGCTGGCGGGCAAGGTCGTCGTGATCGACGAGGCGCACGCCTACGACACGTACATGGGCGTGTATCTGGACCGGGTGCTGTCGTGGCTGGGGGAGTACCGGGTGCCGGTGGTGGTGCTGTCGGCGACGCTGCCCGCCGGGCGGCGCCGGGAATTGGTCGCGGCCTACGCCGGCCGGACTGCTGCGACGGGCGATGACGGCGGATTCGGTGCCGTCGCCGAGGCGGGGGAGTATCCGCTGCTGACGGCCGTCGCACCGGGCGGGACCCCGCTGCTGCGCCGGCCTGGTGCTTCCGGGCGGGGCGCGGCAGTGGTCGTGGAGCGGCTGGAGGACGGCCCGGAGGCTTTGGCGGAGCGGCTGGAGGAGGAACTGGCCGACGGCGGCTGCGTACTGGTGGTCCGTAATACGGTGCGGCGGGTACTGGAGAGCGCCGCGGTACTGCGGGAGCGGTTCGGACCTGACCGGGTCACCGTGGCGCACTCCTGCTTCATCGACATCGACCGGGCTGCCAACGACGCGGACCTGCTCACCCGGTTCGGGCCAGCCGGGAAAGACACCGACCGGCCGGAGGGCGCGCACATCGTGGTGGCCAGCCAGGTCGCTGAGCAATCCCTCGACGTCGACTTCGATCTTCTCGTCACCGACCTGGCCCCCGTGGACCTCATCCTGCAGCGGATGGGCCGTCTCCACCGGCACCTGCGCGGCGGAACGGAGCAGACCGAGCGGCCTGCCCGGCTGCGCACGGCCCGCTGCCTGCTCACCGGGGCCGACTGGACGGACGCGGTCCCCCGGCCGGTGCGCGGCTCCGTCGCCGTGTACGGGGCGTACGCGCTGCTGCGGGCCGCCGCCGTCCTGACGCCTCACCTCGACGGGGGCCCGCAGCGCCCGGTACGGCTGCCGGACGACATCAGCCGACTGGTGCAGGCCGCCTACGCGGACACTGCCGAGGTACCGGCCGGGTGGGAGACGGTGTGGGAGCAGGCTCGGCTCCGGCACGAGGCGCACCGCGCGGACCAGGCGGAGCGGGCGGCGGTGTTCCGGCTGGGCGCACCGGGCCGGCCGGGGCGGCCGTTGTTCGGCTGGATCGCGGCCGGCGTGGGCGACGCGGACGACACCCGGCAGGGCCGGGCACAGGTCCGCGACAGCCGGGAGAGCCTGGAAGTCGTCGTCGTACAGCGACGGCAGGACGGAACACTGGCAACGGTGCCGTGGCTGGCCCCGGACCGCAAGGGCCGTCCGCGGGCCGGCCTGGCGCTGCCCACCGACCAGGTCCCGACCGCTGCCGCGGCCCGCACGGCAGCCTCCTGCGGGCTGCGCCTGCCCATCCAGTTCAGCGACCCCGAGGTCATGGACCGGGCGATCGCCGACCTGGAGGAGCTGTATGTGCCGGCATGGCAGTGCAAGGACAGTCCCTGGCTCGCCGGCCAGCTGATTCTGGCGCTCGACGCCGATTGTCAGACCTCTCTGGCAGGCTTCTGCGTCCGTTACAGCCCTCACGACGGTCTTGAGGTGACCCGTGCCGGAACATGACGCCGAGAAGGGCAAGTTGGCATTCGACTTGACTTCCCGTCCCTGGATTCCCGTCCTGCGGTGCGACGGACGAATGAATGAGCTGTCGCTGCGGGAGGTGTTCGCGCAGGCCGGTGATCTGCGGCGGGTCGTCGGGGAGGTGCCCACCCAGGAGTTCGCCCTGGTCCGGTTGTTGCTGGCGGTCGCTCATGACGCGCTGGACGGGCCGGAGGACACCGATGCCTGGGCTCAGTTGTGGGAGGACGGGGAGTGCTTTGCTCCGGTGGGTGGCTATCTGGAGGCGCACCGGGACCGGTTCGACCTGCTGCACGGTGAGGTGCCGTTCTTCCAGACGGCCGGGCTGCGTACGGCGAAGGACGAGGTGTTCTCCCTGAACCGGATCGTGGCCGACGTCCCCAACGGTGAGCCGTTCTTCAGCGCGCGGCTGCCGGCTGTGGAGCGGCTGTCGTACGCGGAGGCCGCCCGGTGGGTGGTGCACGCGCACGCCTATGACACCTCCGGGATCAAGACCGGCGTGGTGGGGGACGTACGGGCGAAGAAGGGGAAGGTGTATCCGCTCGGGGTGGGGTGGGCCGGCTGTCTGGGCGGGGTCTTCGTGGAGGGGGCCACGCTGCGCGAGACGCTGCTGCTGAACCTGGTCGCCACCGACTCCGTCGACGGCGGCGCTGATGCGCCGGCGTGGCGGCGTCCGCCGTGCGGGCCGGACGGGGTGGAGCGGGCTCCGTCGGGGGTGCGGGATCTGTACACCTGGCAGACGCGGCGTCTGCGGCTGTGCTTCGACGAGGAAGGTGTGTACGGGGTGGTGCTGGGTTACGGCGACCCGCTCAGTCCCCGTAACCGGCACGTTGTGGAGCCGATGTCGGCGTGGCGGCGCAGTAAGGCGCAGGAGAAGAAGCTGGGCACGGTGCCGGTGTATCTGCCGCGTGAGCACGATCCGGAGCGGGCCGCGTGGCGGGGGATCGCGTCGCTGGTGGCCGGGCAGGCGCTGCCGGTGGCCGATGGCGAGCCGGCCGCGTATCTGCGGCCCGGGGTCCTGGAGTGGATCGCGCAGCTGGTGACGGAGGGGGAACTGGAGCGGGAGTACCTGTTGCGGACTCGTCTGATCGGCCCGGTCTACGGCACGCAGCAGTCGGTCGTCGATGAGATCGTCGACGACCAGGTGGCGATGGCCGTGGTGTTGCTGCACCGGCAGGACCGCCGTTACGCGCAGCAGGCCGTCGCGGCCGTCGAGGACGCCGATGCCGCGGTCAACGCGGTCGGTGATCTCGCCACCAACCTGGCGCGGGCGGCGGGCCGTGACGGAGAGGGGCCGCGGGCCACGGCCCGGGATCTCGCCTATGGGCTGCTGGAGGGCCCCTACCGCACTTGGCTGGCCCGGCTCGCCGAGGCCGACGACCCCTATGCCCGGCGCCTGGCCTGGCAGAAGGACATGCACGAGATCACCGTCCGGCTCGGCGACCGGCTGATGGCCGCAGCTGGTGACGCCGCCTGGCATGGCCGGACGGTGGCGGTGAGGCAGGGCACGGAGTGGCTGAACACCGCGCTGGCCGGCAAGTGGTTCCGCGCCGCCCTGCACCGGGCGCTGGGTCGGCCCGGCACCGAGTCCGTCGACACCGCGCCGGCTGCGGCGCCCCAGACCCTCGTGGAGGCACCCGCATGAGCACTGCCGTCATCGCGCCGTCGAGCGCACGGAAGCGGATCGCCGAGCACGCTGCCCGTCAGATCACTGACTGGCAGCGCGGCTACCTCGCCGACCAGTCCGGCGCGGTCGCTGCCCTGGCGAGGCTGCGCCGGGGCGCCGGCCGTCCGGCCGGGCAACTGCCCGATCTGTGGGACCTGATCGACACCGGCCCGCTGCACGAAGCCGCCGAAGGAGCATGGAAGTTGTCCGAGACGGAGCTGGTGCGGGCCGAGGACGCCCTGCATGTGGCGTTCACGTTGTGGGCGCTGCACCAGCAGTCCCGGTCCACCGGAATGCACCAGGCCGGCCGGGCGGGCGCCGACCGCGGTCTGGGGGCGGCGGTACGGCGCATGATGAAACCGGGCGAGATCAACGAGCCGCTGCGCAAGCGCCTGGTCCGCGCCGGTACGGCCGCCGACCTGACCAGCCTGGCCGGGCGGCTGAGGGACATCGTCACCCTCCTGCGCCGTCAGGATCTTTCCCTGGATTACGGCCTGCTCGCGGGCCAGCTCTACACCTGGCAGCAGCCCGGCGGCCCGGAACGCGTCCGCGGCGAGTGGGGCCGTTCCTTCCACGCCTGGCACGACCTCGCCATCACCGCGCCGGCCGGCACCGGCCCGGACTCCGCTGCCACCACCGATATCGATACCGATACCGGCACCGATTCCGACGACGACCGCACGGACCTCGACAAGGACGCCTCGTGAACCGCATCTTCCTCGACGTGCACGCCCTGCAGACCGTGCCGCCCAGCAACCTCAACCGTGACGACACCGGTGCCCCGAAGAGCGCCGTGTACGGGGGAGTGCCGCGGGCGCGGGTCTCCAGCCAGGCGTGGAAGCGGGCCATGCGCACCTACTTCTCCGATGAGCACCTTCTCGACCCGGGTGAACTCGGCGTGCGTACCAAGAAGATCGTGGAAGCGGTCGCGGAGCGGATCACCGTCCTGGACCCGGCGCTGGCAGGTGAGCAGGCGCTGCGGATCGCCGACGAGACCATCAAGGTCACCGGCCTGAAGACGGAGGTGCCCAAGCGGAAGGCCGACCAGGCCAAGGACGGCGGGCCGGAGCCCGCTCCGGAGGCCAAGTACCTGGTCTTCCTCAGCGCCCGGCAACTGGACGGCCTGGCCCGGCTCGCCGTCGACGGCGCCGGTGACATCACCGCGTATCTGGCGCAGAAGAAGAACAAGGACACGGCCAAGGCGATCGCCGACACCCGGCACAGTGTCGACATCGCCCTGTTCGGACGGATGGTCGCCGACGTCGCCGACTTCGGTGTGGACGCCGCCGTGCAGGTCGCCCACGCCCTGAGCGTGCACCGCGTGGACAACGAGTCCGACTACTACACGGCCGTCGACGACGAGAACCGGGACGAGGAGACCGGCGCCGGCATGATCGGCACAGTCGACTTCAACTCCGCCACCCTCTACCGCTACGCCGCACTCGGCGTGCACCAGCTCGCACACACCCTCGGCCAGGGCCTGCGGGAGGACGAGCCGGTCACCGAACCGGTCCGCCGGGCCGTGGAGGCGTTCGTCCACGCCTTCGCCGCGTCCCTGCCCACCGGGAAGATCAACACGTTCGGGCACCACACCCTGCCCGACGCCCTCGTCGTCACCCTGCGCACCACCCGGCCCGTCAGCTACGCCTCCGCCTTCGAAGAGCCCGTACGCGGCGAGAGCGGCGGCTTCGTCCGCGAGGCCAGTGAGCGCCTCGCCTCCTACGCCCCCGACGTCGAACGCGCCTACGGGCGGACCGGCGACGCCCGCACCTGGGTCCTGCGCGTCGGCCCCAACACCACGGCACTGGCCGCGCTGGGCACCGAGACGCCCACGCTCACCGACCTCGTCACGGCGGTCGGCGCGGCCGTCACCGAACGCCTGGAGAAGCCGGCATGAGCGTGCTCGCCCTCCGCCTGGCCGGCCCTCTGCAATCGTGGGGGGCCGGCTCCCGCTTCGCCCGCCGCACCACCGAGTCCGCCCCGACCAAGAGTGGCATCGTCGGGCTGCTCGCCGCCGCGGCCGGCATCGAACGCGGTGACGACACACGCCTCGCCGAGCTGGCCGCCTTGCACTTCGCCGTCCGGATCGACCAGCCCGGTACCCGCCTGCGCGACTTCCACACCGCCCACCACCCGGTCACCGGCAAGGCCATGCCGGTCTCCGAACGCTTCTACCTCGCCGACGCCGTGTTCGTCGCAGCCCTCCACGGCGATCCCGACCTCCTCACCCACCTGCACACCGCCGTACGCGACCCGGTCTACCCACCGTTCCTGGGCCGCCGCTCCTGCCCGCCCGCCCAGCCCGTCGACCTGGCACTCACCGACGACCCCACCGCCCTGGACGCCCTGCGCACCCTGCCCTGGCAGGCATCCCCCTGGTACCGGCGCCAGCACCGCAAACGGTGCGAGATCGACCTCACCGTCCTGCGGGACGCCGACCCCGGTGACCCGGCCGCCGACACCCTGCGCGACCAGCCTGTCAGCTTCCACGCCGCACACCGCCGCCACGCCCTGCGCACCGTGATCACCGACCACGTGCGCGTCCCGCATCCCGGCGCCGGCACCCTGCCGGCCCGGCACGACCCGTTCGCCGCCCTGGACGAGGAGAGCGCCTGATGTTCCTCACCCGCTTCCGTGTGAACACCGCACGCCCGGGCGCCCGCCGCCTGCTGGCCTCTCCCCAGGTGACGCACGCCGCCGTCATGTCGTCCTTCCCGATGCTGCTGCCCGGCGCCACCCCGCCGCCGGACGGACCGCGGGTGCTGTGGCGCCTGGACCACACCGCCCGCGCCGACGTCCACCTCTACCTCGTCAGCCCTCACCGCCCCGACCTCACCCACCTGGTCGAACAGGCCGGATGGCCCGCTGCGGCCGGTCCGGACGCACCCGGCTGGGAAACCCGCCCCTACGCCCCCTTCCTCGACCGGCTCACCACAGGCAGCCGCTGGGCGTTCCGGCTGACCGCCAACCCGATCCACCACATCCGCCGCAAGGACGACGAACCGATCAAACGCACCGCCCACCTCACCCCCCGCCACCAGATGGGCTGGCTCCTGGACCGTCAGGAACGCTGCGGCTTCCGCATCACCGGAAAACCGGACGACCAACGCCTGCTGCCCGCCGGCACCACCCACACCGGCCGCCCCCACCACGGGGACCATTACCACCTCACCGTCCACGACCACCGCAACCGAACCTTCGACAAAACCCGCGGCCCCGCCACTCCCGCCGACCGCTGCCAAGGACCGGTCACCCTGGTCACCGCCACCTTCGACGGCCGCCTCGAAGTCACCGACCCCGACCTCATGCGCCACACCCTCACCCACGGCATCGGCAAAGCCAAGGCATACGGATGCGGCCTGCTCACCCTCGCCCCCCTCACCGGCGAGCCCCGGTGACCGGCATCTCCCAGCGCACCGCGCTCAGCCCCCGCCACCTCACCCGCACCGGCGAACGCCTGTCCTTCATCTACCTCGAACGCTGCACCGTCCACCGCGACGCCAACGCCATCACCGCCACCGACGCCGACGGCACCACCCACATCCCCTCCGCCACCATCAACACCCTCCTCCTGGGCCCCGGCACCCGCATCACCCACCAGGCCATGAGCGTCCTCGGTGAAACCGGAGCCGCCGTCTGCTGGGTCGGCGAACACGCCGTGCGCTACTACGCCTCCGGCCGCGCTCTGACCCGCTCCGCCGCCCTCGTCGAAGCCCAGGCCACCCAATGGGTCAACCCGCGCAGCCGGCTCGCCGTCGCCCGCGCCATGTACCGCCTGCGCTTCCCCGACGAAGACCCCGCCGGCCTCACCCGCCAGGAGCTCCTCGGCCGCGAAGGCCGGCGCGTCAAGGACTGCTACCGCGCCCAGGCAGCCCGCACCGGCGTGAAGTGGAACGGCCGCCGCTACACCCCCGGCGACTTCACCAGCGGCGACACCGTCAACCAGGCCGTCACCGCCGCCGCCCAGTGCATGTACGGCATCGCCCACGCCGTCGTCACCTCCCTCGGCTGCAGCCCCGCCCTCGGCTTCGTCCATTCCGGCCACGAACTGTCCTTCGTCCTGGACATCGCCGACCTGTACAAAACCGAACTCGGCATCCCCGTCGCCTTCGACGTCGCCGCCCAGAGCGACGAAGACCCCGGCCCCCGCACCCGCCGGGCCCTGCGCGACCGCATCAACGAGACCGGCCTGCTCAACCGCTGCGTCGACGACATCAAACGCCTCCTGCTGCCCCCGACCACTCCAGCCCCGTCCGACGACGACCAGGACACCGTGACCCTGCACACCGACGCAGGCCGCACCCTCCCCGCCGGCCGCAACTACAGCCCCGGCACCGACGAGGACACCGGACCCGAGCCGTACACGGATTTGGAGTCCACCTGGTGACCGTCATCGTCCTCACCAACTGCCCGGCCGGCCTACGCGGTTTCCTCACCCGCTGGCTCCTGGAAATCTCCGCGGGCGTCTTCATCGGCAATCCCTCCGCCCGCATCCGCGACCTGCTCTGGAACGAGGTCCAGCAGTACGCCGGCCAAGGCCGCGCCCTCCTCGCCCACACCACCAACAACGAACAGGGTTTCACCTTCCGCACTCACGACCATGCCTGGCACCCCACCGACCACGAGGGACTCACCCTCATCCACCGCCCGGCCGCCCCGGGCACCCCCGCCACCGCCACGCCCAAGAAGGGCTGGAGCAACGCTGCCAGACGACGCCGCTACGGAAGCAAGTAGAGCCCTTTATGGGAGCTTCATCACCTATATCGGTTTCCGTAAAAGTAATGCAGAACCGTCAGCCGTCGTGACAACACCACAGGTCGCGGACTCTGCTCCCCGCGCCCGCGGGGATGGTCCCGGCCCTCCACGGCCCCGCCACGCCCCGCCGAACTGCTCCCCGCGCCCGCGGGGATGGTCCCTCCATCGACACCACGGCGGCGACGCGCTTGCTCTGCTCCCCGCGCCCGCGGGGATGGTCCCCCGCACGTGCGCACCGCGTCCGCCTGCGCGACCTGCTCCCCGCGCCCGCGGGGATGGTCCCGTCGCCGCCGGGCACAGCCTGTGGGCGAAGATCTGCTCCCCGCGCCCGCGGGGATGGTCCCGAAAGCTCAAGCCGGGCTACGTCACCATGGCACTGCTCCCCGCGCCCGCGGGGATGGTCCCAGCTCCCGCACCGTGGGGACGATGCCGCCGTACTGCTCCCCGCGCCCGCGGGGATGGTCCCAGCCGCGGCGCGGTGTCCGTCGTCGTCGTGCTCTGCTCCCCGCGCCCGCGGGGATGGTCCCAACACCCTGGCGAAGTGGGCGACCGCCGTCTCCTGCTCCCCGCGCCCGCGGGGATGGTCCCACCGAGCTGCCGCGCCGGGCCGCGGTGATGAACTGCTCCCCGCGCCCGCGGGGATGGTCCACAGGGGCGAGCCGCACGCATGTGGTGCCTTGCCTGCTCCCCGCGCCCGCGGGGATGGTCCCCATGGGCGCGAGATGGGGGCGGACGGGCCGGGCTGCTCCCCGCGCCCGCGGGGATGGTCCCTGACCCCACGCACTATCTCGCTCCCGCCGGACCTGCTCCCCGCGCCCGCGGGGATGGTCCCGGCCACCCCGTGGCCCGCCCGATCCGCTCGCACTGCTCCCCGCGCCCGCGGGGATGGTCCCACGTCGACCACCTGCTTCGCGGCCCGCTCGCCCTGCTCCCCGCGCCCGCGGGGATGGTCCCGGCAACACCGACCCGGCCGCCGTGGGCGACCGCTGCTCCCCGCGCCCGCGGGGATGGTCCCGGTCAGGATGACGTCATGACGCAGAAGACACCCTGCTCCCCGCGCCCGCGGGGATGGTCCCCAGCACGTTCTGGCCGAGATGGCGTAGGAGCACCTGCTCCCCGCGCCCGCGGGGATGGTCCCGCCCACTGCCCCAGCGTGCCGGGGAAGACGATCTGCTCCCCGCGCCCGCGGGGATGGTCCCCCGGGTGTCCCGGGGGACGCTCGTCCCGGCCGCTGCTCCCCGCGCCCGCGG
Organism: Streptomyces sp. SYSU D01066-1; assembly: GCF_054956795.1. NCBI lineage: Bacteria > Bacillati > Actinomycetota > Actinomycetes > Kitasatosporales > Streptomycetaceae > Streptomyces > Streptomyces sp. SYSU D01066-1. The sequence continues at coordinate 50,387 of NZ_JBUDHV010000013.1, forward strand.
GGATGGTCCCTGAAGCGAGCCCCGCCCGGTGTGCGACCACCACTGCTCCCCGCGCCCGCGGGGATGGTCCCCACTCGGCTTCGGTGAGGCTGCCCCAGCGGAGCTGCTCCCCGCGCCCGCGGGGATGGTCCCTCCAGGTCAGGGAGGGTCCGGGGCCTTCCTCGCTGCTCCCCGCGCCCGCGGGGATGGTCCCGATCTCGTACATGTCCCTTCCCTTCCCGTGCTCTGCTCCCCGCGCCCGCGGGGATGGTCCCCCATGTGATCGAGGGCCGCAAGCGTGACGAGGCTGCTCCCCGCGCCCGCGGGGATGGTCCCGGGTTGGACGACGCCTTCCGCGCCGCCGCCCGCTGCTCCCCGCGCCCGCGGGGATGGTCCCGACAGCATTTGTCCGGCAAGCTCAGCGATTCGCTGCTCCCCGCGCCCGCGGGGATGGTCCCTTGGCGACCGCCAGCCGCGACAGCCCGGCGATCTGCTCCCCGCGCCCGCGGGGATGGTCCCCACATCCGATAGGAAGCGAGGAACCGACATGGCTGCTCCCCGCGCCTGCGGGGATGGTCCCGGGTCTGGAACGAGCGCATCGCCGCCCGCCTGCTGCTCCCCGCGCCCGCGGGAATGGTCCCCCGGCGCGGCCCTTGGACTGCGCCTGATTGATCTGCTCCCCGCGCCCGCGGGGATGGTCCCCGGAAGGAAGCCAACCGGGACGTCCGAGGCCGCTGCTCCCCGCGCCCGCGGGGATGGTCCCCACACCCTCCAGGCCCTGCTGGCCCACGGCCCCTGCTCCCCGCGCCCGTGGGGATGGTCCCGGGGCGTTCATGACCACCAGGGGGTAGCCCTGCTGCTTCCCGCGCCCGTGGGGATGGTCCCCCGGATCGCCTGGATGGTTTTCAGACGTGCCACTGCTCCCCGCGCCCGCGGGGATGGCCCCCCCGCCGATCCACTCCACGACCAGCGGCTGTGCTGCTCCCCGCGCTCGCAGGAATGGTTCTAGCTCGGTCGTGTCGAGGATGGGGGCCTACTCCTGCTCCCCGCCCTGTGGGGATGGCCCCCGCGTGTCAAGGGCCTGGGGTGGTACGGGCAGTCGCTCCAAGGAGTAGCGGATCTACGCTGACCTGCTCTGGAAGCCCCTGGCAGTTACGGAGCATTACGGGCGAGGCGGAGGAAAGGGATAATTGTTCAGGTGGCAGTCTGCATGGTAGGTGCATTGCGGCCGGAGGCTGAGCTGAGCATGGGCTCCGGCCCGCTTTCCTATCGTTGAATGCGCGAAGGTCACCTCAGAGTGGTGCGGTACGTACCGCACCACGGTGCGGTTGGTGAGGATCGAGCCGGACGCAGCGGGACTCAGCAGGTGTGAATGTCCGGCTCTGTCGCGCTCCCGCAGGTGAGAAGCGTCACCGTAATAGGTTCGAGTCCCACCCGCCCCACCACGCGTCCCCAGGCAGAATCGTTCTGACCTGGGGAGACGTGTTTCCGGGGCTGGCCGCCCCTACTCCCCGCCGGGCCGGGGCGGCCGTCAGAGCTGGCGCAGTCCGATCAGTACCCGTTCCATCAGCGCGTGGGTCGGGGCGTCGCCGAAGTCGGTCGCCGCCTCGTGGACGACGATCAGCCCGCGGTCCGCCAGGTCGCCGAGGAGGACCTTGGCCACCCCCAGCGGTACCGCGACGAGCGCCGCCACCTCGGCGACCGACCGCGGCTCCCGGCACAGGTCGAGCACCGCGTGGTCCCACTGGGTCGCGGCGTCGGGGAAGCCGTCCGGATCGGTGGTGGTGACCAGGGTCTCGACCTCGAAGTGGTGGTGCGACCTGGTCCGGCCGCCCGTCCAGGCGTAGGCGCGGACGAACGAGGCCGGTGCCCCGGGGTCCGCGCCCTCGGTCTCCCAGGCGGAGGGCTGGTGGTCCGTGTGGGACGCCGGTCCGTACGGCTCGGGGGCGGGCGGCGGGGCTTCGCCGCTGTTGTCGCGTGCCCTGTCCGGCGGCGTGTCACGCCGGCCGGAGGTCTTCCGCCTGCGCCGCCCGGTGCCGAGGCTGAACGCGTTGAGCACGTCGGCGAAGGTCTGTTCGTCCTCCGCTTCCCGATCTCTTCCAGGGCCGGACGGGCCTCCACCGGTGCTCATCTTCTCCCCGTGCGGCTATCGGGCAGCGGTCTGCTGGAACTGCTGCAGCTCGGTGCGGAGTTCAGGAGTCAGCAGCTCGCCGACCTGGTCGACGAGCACGGCCATCTCGTAGGCTATCTGACCGATCTCGCCGTCCGGAGCCGCCAGCGCGACCAGGCACGAGCCGTCCCGGATGGACATCATCAGCATGTTGCCGTGCTCCATCTGGATCACTGTGCGCAGCGCGTTCCCGGTGTCCATGCAGTGGGCGGCGGCCTGGACCAGGCTGACGGCACCCGCCGCGATGGTGGAGAGCTGCTCGGCGCGCTCGGGCGCCAGTTGGTCCGACGCGGTGAGCAGCAGGCCGTCGGCCGAGATCACGACGGCGTGCGCCACGTTGGGGACGCGCTCCGTGAAGTTGGTGACCAGCCATCCGAACTGGCTCACCTCCGAGGAGTGGGGTGATGTCATGGGTTGTTCCTGCCCGTCGCCGATGGATTGTGCGTCTGGTCGGGCTGCGCCCGACGGATGCCCGACTGGTAGCTGCTGAGGAAACTGTGGGCGCGGCTGGCGTTCCGGCTCGCGGCCGTGCCGTCCCCGGCGGGCGCCCGCTCGGTCCGGGCCGGAGCGGGCGGCGTACGCGGGACCCGCCTGGGCAGCCCGGCCTGGGTGCGGTCGGCCGGGCGGCGGACCGCGAGCGCGGGCTTCTCCGCCGCGGCGCGCGGCGTCGGTGCCGGTGCGTCCGTGCTGTCGCCCGCGCCGCGGGCCGTCGTCGCCGGTGCGGCCAGGGCGGACCACGGCGGGCCGGCGGTCCTGTGCGGCGCGTCCCTGTCGGGCGGGACGGGCCGTGGTGTGAAGGCAGTGGTCGTGGTGGTCTTGGTGGTCGTGGTGGTGGCTGTGGTGGCGAACGGGTGGCGTGGTGGGCGCGTCACCGGGGCCGCGCCGTCCGGCCGGCCACCGCGCGTCCGGGTCGGCAGCGTGGCAGCGGGGCGTCCGGCCGCGGTGCCCGGGCGGCCCGCGCGGGACGGCGACTGCGGCTGTGCCGTGACCAGCCTGGCCGGTACCAGGACGTGGGCCCGCAGGCCCGTGGTCCCCGGCCGCGGGCTCAGGCTGACGGCGATGCCGTGCCGGCCGGCCAGGCGGCCGACCACGGACAGTCCCAGCTGCCGGGACGCGGGGGCGTCCGTGGCGGCGTCCGTCGCCACGCGCCGGTTGGCCCTGGCCAGGTCGGTCTCGCTCATCCCGATGCCCCCGTCCAGGATCTCGATCAGGAGCGCGCCGTCGGGCTGCCGGGCGCCGCCGACGAGCACCTGGGTGTGCGGCGGGGAGAACGCGGTGGCGTTGTCGAGCAGTTCGGCGACCAGCCGCCCCAGGTCACCGGCCGCGTACCCGACCACCTCGACGGAAGGTCCGGGCTGCACGAGTACGCGCTGGTACTGCTCGATCTCGGAGACGGCACTCCTCAGTACGGCGTCCAGCGCCGCGCCCCGGGAGGAGCGCACCAGGGCGCTGCCGCACAGGACCATCATGTTCTCGTTGTTGCGCCGCATCCGCGTCGCCAGGTGATCGAGCGCGAAGAGGCTGGCCAGCTGCTCCGGGTCCTCCTCGTGCCGCTCCAGCTGCTCCATCATCAGCAGCAGCCGGTCCACCAGGCTCTGGCTGCGCCGGGAGAGGTTGACCAGGGAGTTCCTGAGGTCGCCGCGGAGCGCGGCCTGTTCCGCCGCCAGGCGCACGGCCTGGGAGTGCACCGTGTCGAAGGCCCTGGCGAGCTGACCGAACTCCTCCGTGGTGTGCACCGGCACGACGTCGACGACGGCGTCCGCAGTCCGCCCCTCGCGCATGCTCTCGACCGCGGCGGGCAACCGGTTTTCCGCCACGTCGAGCGCCGTCGAGCGCAGGACGGCCAGCGACCGCAGCAGGTGCCTGCCGATCCCCAGACCGACGGCCAGGGCGAGCAGGAGTACGGCGAAGAGGACGACGGACGCGACGCCTGCCCCGTCGCTCGTACGGTCGTGCAGTTCGGCCGACGAGGTGCGCAGCCTGTCGAGGAAGCCGTCCGACACCTTGTCGACGAGCGCTCCGGCGGCCTCCGAGTCGCTGTTCCAGCGGTCGACCGGCACGGGCAGCCACGTGGCGGCGTCCGGCTGCGCGCCCGACGCGGAGGACTGGGCCAGTACGTCGCTCACCACGTGCGCACGCCGGCTGACGGCGGTGCCGGTGACCGTGCGCCGGTACGCGCTCAGCTCCGCGGGGGTGGCCAGGGCCCGGAAGTCACCGAGCCTGTCCCGCAGGCGTACGTCGGCCTCTCGCAGCGCCTCGACGAGCTCCGGGGTCATCGGACGGTCCCGGCCGGGTGCCTGCAGCAGAATCGCGTGCTGGACGTGGATCTGCTCCTCGGCGGCCTCCAGGTCGTACAGCGCCGTCGCCGACCTGGTGAGTTCCGGGGTGGCGAACTTGCCGGCGAGCGCTTGGTCCAGATCGAGCACTCCCGCGATGATCACGCCGTAGTCGTCGAGCGCGGCCCGGGCACCGATGTCGCCGGACGCCACCCGCGAGCGCAGGGCGGGCAGGCGGTCCAGGAGGCCGACGGCGTCCCGGTAACGGTGCGCCGCGACGCCCGTGAGGAGGGCTTCGCGCTTCCCGGTGCCGGTGACGGCGGCCCGGGCGCGGTCGACGCTCCGCTTCTGCCGCGGCAGACCGGCGTGGTCGTCGGCGGAGTGGTCACCGGCGTCGACGCCGGTGCTCAGATGCTGGACGGACATCGTGCGTTCCATCTGCAGGGTGTCCAGCAGGGTCCGCAGGTCGCCGCGCAGGGTGGCCAGGCGCCGCATGTCCGCGTAGGAGTTGGCGCGGGTGACGTCGTCGTGGATCTGGACGACGCCGAGACCGACGGCGAACAGAGCGGGTACGAGCAGCACCGCCGCCAGCTTCACCAGCAGCGGCCAGTTCCGCCACTGCACGAGGGCGGCCCACCGCGACGGCCGTACCGGACGTGTGGCCGCGTGCCTGGCCGCGGTCACGACAGGGACTCCGCACTCGGCACGGCCGGCTCGCAGGTATCGGTCACGATGCTTTTTTCTCCCGGCTTTTCACCTGAGCACGACGGGGACGCCCGGCAGCACAGGGTGGTGCCGGAGGGGCGACGCGACTTCTTCGCGGTCATCCCACGGTGTGCGAACCCGGGCGTGGGCGTATGCCCCGGGCACACCCAAAGAAATTCATTGTCCCGTCTCCCCGTTCTCGGCTGCGAAACGATCCCCGCACGCCGTGCGCCGACCTGTCAAGTGCTGAACCCCGCGCGAGTTTAGGACAGCGGGGCGGACGGCAACAATGCGGCTCCCCGCCCCGGGCACCGGCGGGCCGATCCGCCGCGCACAGGTTCTCCACATTCGGGGGGCGGGCCGATGGCGTCGTGCGGGTTCGGTGAATGATGGGCAAAAATAAGATCAAGCCGCCTTCAGTTCGCGACCGCTGGAGGCTTTGAATGGTCGTGGGTTACGGTGCTACTCCTTCCCATTCGCTCACCGCAGGGGCGCCCGCGCGCCCTCCTGCCCGCATCCACGGAAAGAGGAACGTGACCAGACCGGCAGGGGCGCCCGCCTTCGACGTGTCCGAGCGGCCCGCCGAACGGGGTCCCGGCGATTCCCGGCGCGACGGCGAGCCCGGTTACCCGGCGATCCAGCAGAGCGAGGAGTTCGTCCGGCTGCGCAGACGGCTTCGGCTGTTCGTCTTCCCGATGAGCGCTCTTTTCCTCTGCTGGTACATGACGTTCGCCCTGCTTTCCGCTTACGCCCAGGACTTCATGAGCCGCAAGGTCTCGGGCGAGATCAACATGGGTACCGTCATCGGTCTGCTGCAGTTCGTGTCCACGATCCTGATCGTCCTGGCGTACCGGCGTTTCGCCCGGAAGAAACTCGATCCGGAAGTGGACAGGATCCGCGAACTGGCGGGAGTCGGCAAGGAATGAAACGACAGCTCGCCGCCGAGGCCACCGGCAGTCCCCTGCTCAATCTGAGCGTGTTCCTGGTATTCGTCGTCATCACGCTGTTCGTCGTCTACAAGGTCACCACCAGAAACCAGACGGCGTCCGACTACTACGCCGCGGGCGGCGCCTTCACCGGCGCGCAGAACGGCATCGCGATGTCCGGCGACTTCCTCTCCGCGGCTTCCTTCCTGGGGATCTCCGGGGCGATCGCCGTCCACGGTTACGACGGCTTCCTCTACTCCGTGGGATGGCTGGTCGCCTGGCTGGTCGCCCTGCTGCTCATCGGTGAGGGACTGCGCAACACCGGGCGGTTCACCGTGGGCGACGTGATGGCCTTCCGTATGCGGCAGCGCCCGGTACGGGCCGCGGCGGCCAACGCCAGCCTGGTGATCACGTTCTTCTACATGCTCGCCCAGATGGCCGGCGCCGGCGGGCTGATCGCCCTGCTGCTGGACGTGCACACCAGGGGCGGGCGGGCACTGCTCATCAGCGGCGCGGGGATCGTCATGCTCCTCTACGTCCTGGTGGGCGGGATGAAGGGCACGACCTGGGTGCAGATCATCAAAGCCGGCATGCTGCTGGTGTGCGTGACCTTCATCGCCGTGTTCCTCATCGGCAAGTTCGGATTCAGTTTCTCCGCGCTGCTGCAACAGGCCACGCAGAACAGCCCCCTGGGTGAGCGGCTGCTCGAACCGGGCAGCCTGTACGGCCAGAACGGGACGAGCAGAATAGAGTTCGTCTCGCTGGCCCTCTCCCTGGTCCTCGGAATCTCCAGCCTGCCGCACGTGCTGATGCGCTTCTACACCGTGCCGGACGCCAAGGAGGCGCGCAGGTCGGTGGTGTGGTGCTCCTGGTCGATGTTCACGTTCTACCTGGGAATCCTGGTCGTCGGTTACGGCGCCACCGCCCTGGTCGGTACGGACGCGATCGTCCACGCCCCGGGCGGGGAGAACTCCGCGGCGCCGCTGCTCGCCTTCCGCATCGGCGGGGTCGTACTGCTGGGAATCGTCTCGGCGGTGGCCTTCGCGACGATCCTGGCGGTCGTGGCCGGCCTGACGCTGGCCGCCTCGGCCTCGTTCGCCCACGACGTCTACGCCAACGTGATGCGGCGCGGCAAGGCCGATCCCCGGTCCGAGATCCGGGTGGCCCGGCTGACCGCGGTCGTGGTCGGCTTCCTGGCCATCGTCGGCGGCATCGTGGCCGACGGTCAGAACGTCGCCTTCCTCGTGTCGCTGGCCCTGGCCCTCGCCGCCTCCGCCAACCTGCCGACGATGCTGTACACGCTGTACTGGAAACGATTCAACACCTCGGGGACGCTGTGGAGCATCTACGGCGGTCTCGTCTCCTGCCTGGTGCTCATCGTCTTCTCGCCGGCCGTCTCGGGGACCCCCACGTCGATCGTCGAGAGCGTCGACTTCCACTGGTTCCCGCTGACCAATCCCGGCATCGTGTCGATCCCGCTCTCGTTCCTGTGCGGATATCTCGGCACCGTCCTCAGCCGGCGCCCCGCCGACCCGGACAAGCAGGCGGAGATGGAGGTCCGGGCGCTGACCGGGATCGGCGCCCGGCTGTGACCGGGCGCGGCCGAAGCGGCGGGCCCGGCGTCCGCGGGGCCGCGTGCCGCGGTGGTCAGGGGCGGCCGAGGGCGAGGGCCGTGACGCGGCGCCAGTCCAGGGGCGGGGGCGGCGGCTCGGCGCCCGGCCGGTCGCGGGGGACCAGGACGCGCAGGGCGCGGGGCCGGACGGTGCACACCACCGGGGCGGGCAGGGTCAGGGCCTCGCCGTCGACGGCCACCGGGACGCTCCCGGCGGTGCCGGCGGCGGTGACCTCGACCCGGCGGGCGGTGAGCACGGTCAGCGCGGGGGAGAGCGTGCCGCGTACGGCGAGGTCGGCCGCCTGGGCGGCACCGTCCACGCGGACGCCCAGCACGCCGAGTTCGCCCCGGTCGAGGCGGGGCCTGCGCCCCACGTCGAGGGGGTCGGCCGTGGCGTAGGGGTTGTTGCTGACCAGCAGGGCCTGCTGTCCGTCGACCGGGCGGTCGTCGGCGCGGGCGTCGAGGCGTTCACCGGCGCCGCCCGCCAGCAGGTCGGGCAGCGCGTCCAGGGCCGTACCGGCCTTGGCGTCGCGGTACTCGGGGCGCCGCACGATCTGCGCGTACACCCCGAACGACACCGTGTTGACGAACGCCCGGCCCGCCACGTCGCCCAGGTCCACCCGGAACTCCACGCCGTCGGTGAGGGCGTCCAGGCAGCGGGACGGGTCGTCGCGGTCCAGGCCGAGGTCCATGGCGAGGTGGTTGCGGGTGCCGGCGGAGATCACCAGGAACGGCAGGTCGTGCTCGGCGGCGACCGCGGCGACCAGCGCCTGGGTGCCGTCCCCGCCGGCGACGCCGAGCAGGTCGGCGCCGTCGGCGACGGCGCTTCGGGCCAGTTCCGCGACGTCCGCGCGGGTGCCCGGGGTGAGCAGGACGACCCGGGCGCCGAGGGCCTCGGCGCGCTCGACGAGGCCGAACCGCTCGACCTTCCCGCCGCCCGAGGCCGGGTTCATGATGAGGACCGCCCGGCGGTGCGGGGGGTGCGGCCGGACCGCCGTCGGCGCCGGGTCCGGCCGGTGCTCCGCGCGCAGGGCGGCGCGGGCGCGGGTCAGGGCCAGGGCCCACAGCAGGACGGCGGCCACCGCCGTGAACCACATGCCGCCGCTCAGGAACAGGACGAGCACGGCCACCGGGGCCGCCAGGGCCAGCACCGCGCCGAGCACCCGCAGCGCCCCCCGGTGGGCCAGGAACCACCACGCGCCGACCGCGCACACCGCCAGCCCGGCCAGCGCGCCCAGGAGGACCAGGAAACCGCCGTCGCCGAGCGACAGCAGGACGACGAGGACCGCCGCCGCGGCCGCGAACAGCGCGTGACGGGCCGCCGACCGGGCCCGGCCTCGGGTTCCGTCCGACGGGACGACCTTGCTCACCTGCGTGCTCCCCACCCCACCGCACCGAGGCTCCGGGCGGCGGCCGGGAGCCGCAGGGCAGCCTACGGCCTTTGGGCGGACCGGACGAGCGACCGGCTGCGGGAGGGCGCGGGGCCGTGCGGGCGGGGTGCCGTGCGGGCACGGGTGCGGGTGGCGCGGTACGGGCACGGGTGGGGACACCGGCGCGGGTACGGCCGTCCGCCGGGCCGCCCTGGTCGTACGCCGCACGCCGCACGCCGGTGCGCGCACCGGCGTACCCGCCCGCTGACCGGCCGTGACGGCCGGGTGCCGGGGCGGTCCGCCGTCGGTTCCGGGGCCGCGGGCGTCAGGGGCGGGGGCCGGGCTTCTCGTCCTCGCGGTCGTCGTCGCGTTCGCCCTCCGCCTGGGACGGGGTCGGGTGCGGCGGGGACTGGCGCTCGGGGGCGCCCGGCTCGTCGTCGCGCTCGCCCTCGGCCTGTGAGGGTGTCGGTTGGTCGATCATGGTGCCTCCTGGTGCCGGGGCCCGCCCGTCGGTCCGGCGGGCCGGTCGCCGAGTACCCCGCCCGGCGCCGGTGCCACCCGCCCCGGTGCCGGTTCTCCTCACCGTCCGTGCCGGGCCACGGCTGTCCGCAGGGCCGCGCGGATCCGCGGCGGCGGGGGCGGGCCGTCGTTGCCCGCGCTGGCGGTGACCGCCTCGGCGACCGCGCGGAGCTTGGTGTTGGAGAGCTGGGACGCCTCCCGCAGGATGTCCCAGGCCGCCTCGGACGTACAGGAGTGGACGGCCATCAGCACGCCCCGCGCCTGGTCGATCACCGGACGGGAGACGATCGCCTGGCGCAGCTGCTCCACCTCCTCCTGGAGGTCGTGCAGCCGCTCCGAGCGCTCCAGCGCCACCGGGGAGGACGATGACGGGACGGGCCGTGGCTCCGAGGTGCGCAGCGGGTCGTCGGTGTCCAGGCCGGCCAGCTCCAGCGTGCGGCGGGGCTGTCCGCGCCAGTGTCCCGTGGTGACCGTCAGCGACTGCCGGCGGGCGTGGCCGTCGAGGAGGTCCAGGAACTGGAGCCCCGCCGTGTCCATGAACACCACGTGCCGCATGTCCACGTCGATCCGGCCGGTCCCGGGCGGCAGCCCGGCGAGCACCTCGGTCAGGAGATCCGTGCACCCCTGCACCAGCTCGCCCCGGGGGACGAGCAGCACCCGCTCCTCCTCCACCCGGCAGTCGATGACCAGGTCGGCCGGTCTGTCCGTCAGGCGTGGTGCCGCTGAGGTCATGTCACCGCCTTCTCGGTCCTCATCGGTGTCGCAAGTGCGCCTGCCCGCCGTCCGCACGAGTACACCCAGGTACGGTGTCGGTCCGGCGGACGGCGGGCAGGGTCGCCTCGTCCGGGAATAGGGGAGGACACAGTGGGCACTCAGGACGAGGCGCCGACCGGGACCGTGCGAGCGGCACCGGGCCTGACGGTGTCCCCGCTGCCCGGGCGTGACGGCGTGCGGGTGACGGGGGAGATCGTGCTGACGACGCGCGAGACGTGGCAGCGAGCGTTGGACCAAGCGGTGCGTGAGGGTGGCGACGTGCATGTGGAGATGTCGGGTGTGACGTTCGTCGACGTCGGCGGGGCGCACACGCTCGCGGACGCCGCCGGCCGGCTCCCGGAGGGCCGGCGGCTCGTACTGCACCGGCCGCCTGCCACACTGCGACGGGTGCTGGAGATGTTCTGGCCCGACCAGCCGGCGATCGAGGTGTCGATGTCATGAGGACCGTGACCGAACCGACCGCCGGCGCCCCTGGACCCGGCGACGACGACTTCGTCCACCCCGCGCTCTTCTACCGGGACGACGACCAGTACCTGGCCGGTACCGTCCCCTTCGTCCGCGAGGGCCTGGCCGGCGGCGAGCCCGTCGCCGTGGCGGTCCCCGGCGAACGGCTCGCGCTGGTCCGCGACGCGCTCGGCTCCGACGCCGCCGCGGTACGGCTGCTGGACATGCGGGAGGCCGGACGCAACCCCGGCCGGATCATCCCCGGCGTGCTGCGCGCCTTCGCCGACGCCCAGCCGCCCGGCCGCCGGGTGCGGATCGTCGGCGAGCCGGTCTGGGCCGGCCGCAGCGGCACCGAGTACCCTGCCTGCGCCCAGCACGAGGCGCTGATCAACGACGCCTTCCGGGGCCGCGCGGTGACCATCCTGTGCCCGTACGACGCCGTACGCCTGGACGCGCGCGTGCTCGCCGACGCCCACGCGACCCATCCCGTGGTCATCCCGGCCGGGTCCCGCGCGGCGTCGGTCAGCGCCGCCTACGACCCCGCCGGCGTCGTCGCCCGCTACAACGAGCCGCTGCCGCCGGCGCCGGACGCGCCGGCCGTCCCCTTCGCGGCCGACTCGCTCCCGAACGCCCGGCACACGGCCACCGCCGAGGCCGCGCGGCTGGGCCTCACCGGGGTCCGGCTCGACGACCTGGCGCTGGTCACGGCCGAGCTGGCCACCAACAGCGTGGTGCACGGCGGGGGCGCCGGGGTGCTGCGGGTGTGGACCGAGGACGGGTACGTGCTGTGCGAGGTGCGGGACTCGGGACGGCTCGCCGACCCGCTGGCCGGGCGCCGGCCCGCCACCCGCGACCAGCGCGGCGGCCGTGGCCTGCTGCTGGTCAACCTCGTGTCGGACCTGGTGCGCACGCACACCGGGCCGGACGGCACGACGGTGCGCTGCTGGTTCGCCGTCTGACGGGCGGACCGTGACCCGGGCGCCTGCGAGGGGACACCTGCGCCGGGTCGCCCGCACCGGCAGTGGGCGTACCGGCAGTACGCGTACCGGCAGTGCTTGCGCGGGGGTGCCTTGCGCGGGGGTGCCCGCGGGGTGTCCGCACAGCGGCGACGGCTGCGCGGCGGCCTCCGGTCAGTCCGTTGTCGCGTGCAGGTCCAGGGGCGCGACCCCGCCCTCGAGCATGGTGCCCAGGCCCTGTACGGCGCAGATGTCCGGCCGCTCGGCGATGTGCACCGGCATGCCCGTCGCCTGGCGCAGCATCTGGTCGAAGCCGGGCAGCAGGGCACTGCCGCCGACCATCATGATCCCCCGGTCGGCGAGGTCGGCGACCAGATCCGGCGGACAGTCCCGCAGTACCTTGCCGAGGCCGTCCAGGACCGCCGTCAGCGGCGTCTGGATGACGTTGCGCACGGCGGCGGTGTCGACCCGCACGCTGCGGGCGAGGCCGGTCGCCACATCCCGGCCGTGGATCTCGGTGGAGGCGGAGTCCTGCGCGGTGAGCCCGTCGCCGCACAGGGCGACCTGGAGCGGCCGTACGGACTGGCTGGGCAGCACCAGTTCGTGGTGGTGGCGCAGGTGCTGGACGATGGCGTGGTCGACGGCCTCGCCGCCGACCGGGATGCGCGCGGCGGTCACGATCGAACCGAGCGAAAGCACCGCGACCTGCGTGGCGTGCGCTCCGCACACCATGATCATGGTGGCTTCGGGCTGCTCCACGGGCAGTCCGCAGCCGACCGCCGCGGCGATGAGCGTGTCGACCAGCTCCACCCGGCGGGCGCCGAGTCCGACGAGCGTCTCGACCGCGGCCCGCTGGGCCAGCGGGTCGGCGTCGTGCGGGGTGCAGACCGCCGCCCGCAGCCGGGGCTTGCGGCGCAGCGAGCGGCGCACCTTGTCGCCGAGCAGGTGCCGCAGCATGCGCTGGGCCATCTCGATGTCGACGACCGTGCCGCCGGAGACGGGCCGTACGACACGGATGTAGTCGGGGGTACGGCCGGTCATCTTCTCCGCCAGCTCACCTACCGCGATCAGCGCGCCGGTACGGCTGTTGACGGCGGCGGCGGACGGCTGGTCGACGACGAGTCCGGCGCCCCTCACGTACACGCGGGTCCGCGCCGCCCCGAGGTCGACGGCGAAGTGGCAGCGGCGCAGCTGCTCCAGAGTGGCGGTCATGACAGTCCTCCCGAGAGCGCAGACCGTGGGGCCGGCGGGGGGTCGGCCTCCCTGGCATCGTGCGGGCGGACCCGGACCGGCGCCTGCCCAAGGGGGCCGGGCGGGGTGCCGCTGAACGGGCGGTTGTGCCGTGACGACGCCGGGCGGCGGGGCGGTGCGCGAGGCGGGGCGGGCGCCGGGGGGCGGGCGGGGCGGGGCGGTTCCGCCGCGTGCGCCTCCTCGCCGCGGGGGCGGTCGGCCGGCGCGGAGCGGACGCGGGCGTGGTGGCCGGTCCCGTACTCCCGCGCCGGTCACTTCGGCGGCCCGGGCTCTTCCGGTCCGAGCGGGTCGATGCCCTCCGGTTCCTCCCACCCCTGCGGCTCCTGCGGCTCCCCCGTCTCGTCCGGGTCCTCCGTCTCGTCCAGGTCCTCCGGCCGCTCCGGGTCGAACGGGGGGTAGCCGACCGGCGTCTCCGGGGCGGGACCCGGCCCCGGCAGGGCGCCGGCCGCCTCCTCCGGCTCCGACCGCGGCCCCGCCCACCCGTCGTCCTCCGTCGGGAACGGTCCCTCCGGCAGCTCGTCCGGCGCGGCCACCGCGGCGTCCGGGGAGCCGTCGCCCGCGTCCCCCCGGCAGGGGCCGGGGCCGTCCGCCGGTACGGAGTGGTCCTGGCGCAGCTCCCGGCCGAGGGCCAGCAGCTCCAGGTTGCCGCCGCCGGACAGCTCGTACTCCTCGTACGCGTCCAGCGCCTCGTCGAGGCGTCCCAGGCGGCGCAGCGCGATCAGGTGGAGGCGCAGGAAGGTCTCGTGGAGCGGGTGCGCGCGCAACAGGCCGGCCAGGGCGCGAGCGGCCCGGTCGGCGTCGCCCAGCGCCAGGTCCAGCCCGGCGAGCCGGGCGTGCAGGGCGAGGCGGAGCTGCTGGAGGCGGCTCCGGGCGGTGCGGGCGGCGGGACCGGGCAGCCCGGGGAGCGGGTCGCCGGAGCGCCAGAGCGCCAGCGCCTCGGCGACCAGCTCGCGCGCCTCGCCGTCCGCGCCCGCCGTCTGCGCCTCGTCGGCCCGCCGGACCAGTTCCTCGCAGTGCACCACGTCCACGAAGTCGGCGCTGGTGTGCAGCGCGTACCCGTGCGAGGGGGTGGCGAGCGCGCCCGGGCCGAGCGCCTCCGTGAGCTGTTCCACCGCCCGGCGGACCCGGGACCGCCAGTCGCGCGGCTCGTCGGCGGGATCCCACAGGCCGTACCGCAGCTCCTCGTGGGTGACCGTACGGCCGTGCTTGAGCAGCAGGACGGCGAGCAGCGCGCCGGCGTCCGGCGGCAGCTCGGGGGAGCCCTGCGGTCCCTCGACGCGCAGCGGGCCCAGGGCGTAGTAGAACCGCTGGTCGTACGCCTCCCGCGCCAGCCGGGACAGTTCCGGGTCGGCGAGCAGGTCCCGGCCCTGGGTTTGCGTCTCCAGCGACGGGGACATCAGCAGGTCCAGGGCGTGCGCGAACGGGCCGCGCAGCGCGGGCGGGAGGTGTCCGAGCCGCCGGGAGTCGAGGGGCACGGGCAGCCGCGAGGTGCCCGACGTCAGCAGCAGCACCACCTCGCACAGCGCGCGCAGGTCCTGCGACCGGCCGCCCGGACGCCCGCCCAGGCCCGGCGCGAAGAGGCTGAGCCGCACCGTGCCGTCCGGCAGCAGCACCACCCGGGACAGCTCCAGCGCGCCGTGCACGGTGCCCGCCTCGTGCACGGCGGTCAGGGCGCGGGCCAGCTGCGCGGCGACGCCCACGGCCAGCGGCGCGGGCAGCCGGTTGCCGTAGGGGCGGGCCAGGGTGTTCAGGGCGATGCCGTCGAGGTGTTCCATGACGATGTAGGGCGTGTCGTCGTCGTCCACGCCGGCGTCGAGGACGGCGACCACGTTCGGGTGCCGCAGCTCCCGCAGCAGCCGGGCGTCGCGCAGGAACGCCTCGCGCCGGGCCCGGTCGGTGAGGGCGTCGTGCCGCCGGACCGTCACCGTCCGGCCGGTCGCGGTGTCCTCGGCCAGCCACACCCGGCCGGTGGGACGGAGCCGCCGCACCAGCCGGTAGCGGTCGCCCGGCCGCCCCGGGGCCGGCTCCGGCGCGCGGACCGCGCCGGTGTCGCCGACGCTGATCAGCCGCCGGGCGCCGCGCTCGCTGATCCGGGCGATCACGTCGCCCCGCGAGCCGGTCTCGGTGCCGTCCGGGGCCGGGGTCAGGGCAGCGATCTCGCCGGGGAACCGGCCCGCCCGCTCCTCGATCAGGTCGCCGGTGCGCAGCAGCAGGTCGCGGGTGCGGGCGCGGGCGGTGCGCGGCAGCCCGCGCAGCAGCAGGTCGCGGACGCCGGGCCGCCAGACGTACGAACCGGGCGGCCCCGGCACGGCGGCGAGCAGGCCGCTGAGGATCACCTCGGCCAGGTGCGCGGGCCGCGGCTCGGGCTCCACGGCGGCCTGCACCAACCGCATCACCGGCAGGTCGGGGCGTCCCAGCGCGAGGTGCCCGGCCAGCCGGTACGCCTCCGGTGACGCGGTCGCCCGGAACCTGAGCACCAGCTCCTCGGCGGGCAGCCGGGCCACGTCGGTGCGGTCGCCGGTGTCGGCGGGCAGCGGACGCAGCAGCGCCGCCACCGCGCCGGGACGCCCCGCGCCGCCCGGACCGGCCACCAGCGCCGCCCAGTTGGCCAGCCACTCGGGGCCCGGTTCGAGGACCGGCACGGGCACCGCGCCCTCGGGCGGGGCGTCCTGGGCGGTGTCGTACGGGGTGAAGGTGAGCGCGGCGCTGGGCGCGGCCCGGTACGGGGCGGACAGCCGGCCGGCGACCGGCGGCAGCGCGGTGTCCCGCCACAGGTGTTCGGGCAGCGGCTGGACGACGGCCAGCGGCATCCGGCGTGCCCAGCGGCGCAGCACGGCGAACCAGCGGGTGCCGGCCGCCCCGGCCCGCCACTGCGGGCCCATGCAGTCGCTGATCAGGAGGGTGACGGTCCGTCCGTCGGCCACGGCGTGCACGCCGTCACCGGCCACCGTGCCGTCGGGCAGCGCCCGGTGGGGGGTGACCGTGCGGAAGACGCCCGACTGGGCGAGGGCGGTGTGCAGTTCGCGGACCAGCGGACGCCAGACCGGCATCGTCGGCCCGGCGTCGTACACCAGGTTGAGCCTGAGCCAGCGCTCCCGGGCCGGGCGCATGACCGGCAGCCACCACCGGGGGTCCGCGCCGAGCCGGGCGATGCGGTCGGCGGTCGCCGCCTCGTCGACCTCCCGGACGGCGGGCGCGTCGGTACGGCGCCGCAGCGGGCGCAGGGAACGCTGGAGGGCCAGCGGGTGCCGCAGCATCGGTGGCGCCGGGGCCAGCAGGGCGGCGTGCGGTTCGGCCGCGGACGTTCCCGTCCCCGGCTTCGCCGTCCCCGTCTGCCGCGCCCCCGGCGCCGGTGTCCGCGGCGGCAGGCGCAGCGGGGCGCGCGGTGCGGCCGGGGTGCCGGGCGGGGCCGGGGGAGACGGCGGTCGCCGCTCCCGCGGGCGGGTGTCCGGATCCGCCGGGCGCGGCGGGGGCAGGGCGGCCGGCGCGGGGGTGTCCGGCGGCCGCCCGGGGAGGTCCGGGGCGGGGGCGGGGACGTCCGGACCGGGTGCCATGTGCCGCGCCAGCCACAGCAGTTCCGCCAGCTCCAGCGGGGTCGGGCGGACGCCGCAGGCCGCCCGGCCGAGGACGTCGGCCAGGCGGGCCACGGGCTCCGGCGTGCCGCAGGGGTCAGAAGGCATGCGGCTGCGGGGACTGTCCCAGGTACGGCATCAGCCGCTCGGCCAGTTCGTCGAGGGAGCCGGCGGCCAGACCGGAGGCACGGGCCAGGTAGACGGCGTTGAGGAGCTGGTCGGTGGCTAGGTCGCCGCTGCCCACCCGGGACAGGAACCGGTCGATGAGCTGCCGGGCGTAGGCGTCCGGCTCGCCCAGGTGGGCCCGGACGATCTCGGCGAGGTGCCGGTCGTCGGGCTGCCGCAGCCGCAGGGTGACGCAGCGGCGCAGGAAGGCGGGCGGGAACTCGCGCTCGCCGTTGCTGGTCAGCACCACGAACGGGAACGCGCGGCAGCGCACCCGGCCGTGCTCCACCGGCACCCGCCGGTCGGTGCCGTCGGCCATCACCTCGGCCCGCCCGCCCGGCACGTCCCGGGCGGCGCGCACCAGTTCGGGGATCTCGTACTGGCCCTCCTCCAGCACGTTCAGCAGGTCGTTGGGCAGGTCCAGGTCGCTCTTGTCGATCTCGTCGATGAGCAGGGCGCGGGGCCGGGCGTAGGGGAGCAGGGCGGTGCCCAGCGGGCCGAGCCGCAGGTGGTTCTCGACGCCGGTGCCGGAGGCCGCGCCGGGGCCGCCGTCCTCCCCGGCCGCCTGCCGGGCCGCGTAGAGCCGGGAGAGCGGGTCGTACTGGTAGAGCCCGTCGTGCAGGGTGCTGCGGCTGGTGATGTTCCACCGCAGGACCGGGCCGAGGCGCAGCTCGCGGGCGACCGCGTACACCAGCGACGACTTGCCGGTCCCGGGCGGCCCGGTGACCAGCAGCGGACGGCGCAGGTACAGGGCCGCGTTGACCAGTTGCACCGTCTCCTCGGTGGCCTGGTAGGTGCGGGCGCGGTGGGTGCGGTCGGGGGAGGTGGCGGCGGCGTCGTCGTGCTCGTCGGGCGGTTCGAGCACGGGGTGCCCGTCGAAGGCCCGCCACGGCGGCGGCGGGGGCAGCCGGGTGATGCCGTCGTGCGGTTGTGTCGCTCCGGTGTAGACGGGCCACAGGGCCATAGGGGTTTCTCTTTCGGTTCGGGGCGCGGCGGTGCGGCCCGGCGAGTGGGTCAGCCGACGGGCGAGTGCAGGCAGGCGGCGGGCTCGGAGAAGCAGCGCGGATCGTCCCACAGCAACTGCACCTCCCGGGCCCAGTGACCCTGCGGATCGTCGGCCGCGTACGCCTCCTCCCGCAAGTCCCATATGCGGCGCGGCAGTTCGGCGGGGGGCACGCCGTCGACGGACTCGGCGAGCCGGTCCAGGAACGCCGTGCCGGCGCACGGGCCGGCGTGCTCGCCGTGGTCGTCGTCGGGACAGCCCGAGCGGCGCCACAGCAGGACCGGGACCGGGACGTGCAGGCCGGTCTCGAAGTGCTCCCTCACCGCGGCGGGCGGGGTGGCGAATCCGGTCAGCGCCGCCTCCCGCAGGCGCAGGCGCAGGCTGCGGGAGTTCTCCCGGGTGCCGCACTCCACCCGGTGCAGCCGGGCGCCGGACGTGCCGTCCAGTTCCTGCCACCGCTTGGTCAGCTCGTGGCGGAGCCGGCCGCTGCGGTGCCGGGAGCGCTCCGCGACGACCAGCGGGTGCGCGCAGCCCAGCGGGGTGGAGTCGTAGGCGCTGCACGCCCAGTGCGCCACCGGCTCGTTCAGCCACTCGTCCGGCAGTACGAAGGTGATCAGTGCCTCGGCGTCGCGGTCGAGGTGGTTGAACGCCTCGTCCACCCGGTCCTGGACGTAGGGACGTACCGCCTCCTGCGGCAGCCGGCGGGTGCCCACCGGACGGCGGTGCCCGCCGCGGTAGGCGGACACCTCCACGGTGACCTGGTCGGCACCGGCACCGCTGCGGACGAGTTCCACGACGATGGGGGCCCAGGACGGGCCGGGGGAGCAGGGGCCGGCCGGTCCGCGCGGGGGCGGGCCGGCGACCGCGCGCCGGGCCCGTTCGGCCGGCTCCCGGCGGGGGCCGTCGGCGTGCGCGCGGGCGGTGCGGCCGTTGGCGGTGCGGCTGTCGGCGGCGTGGCCGTTGGCGGTGGACGGGGAGCCGGGGTGGCGGTCGTCCGTGTACCGGCTGTCCGCGTACCGGTCGTCCGTGAACCGGTGGTCGGCGGTCGGGTCCGGGCGTCGGGCGCCGGGCGCGCGGCGCCAGTGGCCGGCCGTCCACTCGTCCAGGACCCGCTGGAGCCCGTCGGCGAACCGGTCCTCGGCGGTCAGGTCCGGGACCTCGGACCGCACGTACTGCGCGGCCTGGCGCAGCGAGGTGAACGGCCGTTCGGGCTGCGGGGCGAAGAGGTCCACGGCGGAGGCGTACAACCGGTTCGGGTCGCAGTCCGGGCGGACCCGCTCGGCCCGCCGCAGCAGTGTCTCCAGCCGTCCCGCGTCCGGTCCGGGACGGGGCGCCGGCATCAGGTCGCCGAGCCCCTTCCAGTAGCGCGCCATGACCTCGACGGGCAGCATCCTGCCGACGTGCGAGCCCGTGGTGGAGACGACCATGCCGACGACCGTGTGGTCGCGGAGGGTGACCGCCGCCCCGCTGAACCCGCCCACCAGCGTCTGCCCGTGCGCCGTGAGCGCCTCCAACTGCATCCACTCGTCCGCGATGAGCGGTCCGGGCACGGCCCGGTAGGTGGCGAGCACCCCGTCGTCCAGCCGGGACGGGAAGCCGTAGGCGACCAGTTCGGAGGCGCGGTGCGCCGCGCCGGGCGCGGCGAACACGGCGGGGCGCACGGACACCTCCTGCGCCAGTTCGAGGACCACCAGGTCGCCGCGGTCGTCGGAGTGCTCCCGCCAGGGCCCCCGATCGACGACGCGGGCGGTCAGGTCGCCCAGGTCGCGGTGGCCCGGGAAGGAGACCGTGACCGGTTCGGTGTCGTGCCGTACGACGACGTGGGCGCAGCTGAGCAGCAGGCGTCCGGTGACGAGGAACCCCGCGCCGACCTCCCGGCCGCACCTGATCCGGGCGTGCCAGGCGGCCGTACCGCCGGTCATGCCGGTCACGCCGGTCACGCTCCGGCGGCGGCCTCCCCGTCCGCCGGTGCCGTGGGGGCCGACGTCCCCGGAGACCAGTGCAGTTTCACCACCAGGTGGCCTTCCGCGGTGCCCTTGGCGATGACCGCGCCGGCCTCCGCGCTCAGCCGCACCCCGAACTCCAGCTCCACCGAGTCGGGTCTGAGGCTGCCGTCCCGGAAGACCCGCAGCGCGGAGGAGGCCGCCGCGCGCACGCCCTCCAGCGCGCTCTCGAAGGTGCGCGCCGCCCGTACCGGGCCGTCGCCCCTGGAGACCAGGCGGGCCCCGGTCTCCTCGTCGACGGCCTCCACCACCACCTGGGCACCGTCCTCGGTCGTGAACTCCAGCAGTCCGTCCATGGCGCCGTTCGCTCCCCGTCGTGCCGTTCGTCCGCGCGTCGTCCTCACGCGGACGGACCTCATTGTGACGGACAGTGCTTGGCGGTGTCCTCTGTTACGCCGGTTGTCCACCGGGACGCCGGCGGAAAACCACCATCGCGCGCATCCGCCGCGCCCGGCCGGCTTCCGGGCGCCGCAGGCCCCGTGGGGCTCGTCCGGCGCGCCTTCACGGGGAGCCGTCCCGGACGAGGCCCCGCGGTGTCCGCTGGCCGGGCCAGGCCGGGCCGGCGCCTCTTGCGAACGGCCCTTCGACGTCACCGGGCCGCCGCGGCGGGCTCGACGGCACCGGTTCCGGCGGGCCGTCGCTGACCGTGACGCACGAGAAGGGGGGCACCGGGCATCGCCCCGCGCGGTGCCGGGTGGACGCGGGAGCTGTCCGGTGCGCGGGGCGCGGCCGTGACGGCGGACGGGGCCCGGGTCTTTTGGCGGGGCTCCACCCGGCGGAGCGGTGCCGTCGACGGCGTCCGGCTCGACGGCCGGGCCGGCGCGGAGATGGCCGAAAGCGACACCCGGACCGGCGCCTTCGGGCCGGAGCCCGGAACGGACCTCGTCCGGCCGGCGGGGGCGCGACCGGCACGGGACGCTGGGCGTGCCCCGCGCCGCGGCTTCCGTCCCGCCGCGCGCCCCGGCCCGTGACGACCGGGCCCGTGACGACCGGGCCGGCCGAGGGGGCCGTCGGTCCCGTACTCCCGGTCCGGGTACGGCAGGTCGCTGAAGTCGTCGGTGAGGAGGGCGAGGAGGTGACGGGCGGGGAGGCGCTCAGCCATGACCCAGCGACCGCTTCATGATCTTCCCCATGTCGTTGCGGGGGAGGGCGTCGAGGTGGCGCAGCACCCGGGGCCGCTTGTGCGGGGCGAGGCGGGCGGCGACGTGGTCGGCCAGTTCCCGCAGGCCGGGCGGGGCCTGCGGGTCGGCGGGCACCACCCACGCCACGATCCGCTCGCCCAGATCCTCGTCGGGTTCCCCCGTGACGGCCGCCTCCCGCACCGCCGGGTGTTCGAGGAGCGCGTTCTCGATCTCCCCGGCGCCGATCTTGTACCCGCCGCTCTTGATGAGGTCGGTGGCCTTGCGGCCGACGATGCGGACATAACCGTCGGGGTCGCGGACCGCCATGTCGCCGGTGCGGAAGTACCCGTCGGCGGTGAAGGCGGCGGCGGTCGCGTCGGGGCGGTTGAGGTACTCGGTGAACAGGTGGGGCCCGCGCACCTGGATCTCCCCGACGGTCTCCCCGTCGTACGCGGTGACCTGCGACCCGTCCTCCTCCACCAGCCGCAGCTCCACCCCCGGCAGCGGCACGCCCACCGTCCCGGCGCGGGCCTCGCCGTCGGCGCGGACGCTGGTGTTCATCAGCGTCTCCGTCATCCCGTACCGCTCGACGACCCGGCGTCCGGTGGCGGCGGCGATCCGCTGGTGGTCGTGGACGGGCAGCGCGGCGGAGCCGGAGACCAGCAGCCGGGCCCCGGCCAGCGCCTTGACCAGCTCGGGTTCGGCGGGCAGCGCCTCCGCGATCCGGTGGTACATGGTCGGCACGCCGAAGAGCATGGTGGCCCCGTCGTTCAGTTCGCGCGCCACGCCCTCGGTGGAGAACCGCCCCAGGTGCCGCACCGACCCGCCGCACCGGAGCGGCCCGAGGGTGCCCAGCACCAGTCCGTGCACGTGGAACAGCGGCAGTCCGTGCACCAGGACGTCGTCGCCGGTCCACGCCCACGCGTCGGCGAGCGCGTCCAGCGTGGTGGCGACGGCCCGGCGGGGCAGGACGGCGCCCTTGGGCGGGCCGGTGGTGCCGGAGGTGTAGACGACCAGCGCGGGGTCGCCGTCCCCGGCGTCCGGTGCCGGCACCGGTCCCCGGGCGTCCACGTCGACGTCGACGCGGGACAGGCCGGCGAGCGGCGCCGGGAGTCCGTCGCCGGGGGCGGCCAGGACCAGCGACGGCGCGCTGTCGGCGAGGATGTGCCGCAGCTCCTTCTCGCCCGACTTCGGGTTGAGCGGCACGGCGGGCACGCCGGCCAGCAGTGCGGCGACCACGGCGACGGCGGTCTCCAGCGACGGGGTCGCCCAGACGGCCACCCGGCCGGCCCCGCCGAGCCTGTGAGCGGTGGCACCGGCCGCGGCGGCCAGTTCCGCGTAGGTCAGGGAGCGCGCGCCGAACCGCAGGGCGGGCCGGCCGGCGGGGGCGCCGGTGAGGGCCGGGAAGAGTGAGGACACGAGTACTGCTCCTTTGCTCCGCTCAAGGATTGGGCACGACCAGCACCAGCCGCACCAGGGCCGGCATCACCGCCACCACGACTCCTCCGTACACCATCGGCTGCCGGAAGAAAGGGTCACGGCCGACGTCCGGTGCCGCCGCCGGCACCGGCGCCTCGTTTGTCCACTGAACCGGTCACCCCTCCTCCGCGTTGTGATGCCCGATGCCGACGATCACTGTTCTGACGCCCGTGCACGAGGGCGGATACGCCTACATGCGCGAACTGTACGCATGCCTGCGGGAGCAGAAGCTGCCCGCGGGCTGGCGACTTGAGTGGGTGGTGCAGGAGGACGGGCGGACGGGCAGGCCGCTGCGGGCCGTTCCGGACGCGTCGTGGATCTCCAAGGGCGCCGGCCGCTGGGGCGGCGCCGCCCAGGCCCGCACGCTGGGGTTGGCGCGTGCCACCGGAACGCTGCTGCGCTGCGTCGACTGTGACGATCTGCTGCCCGACCAGATGTCCCTCGCCCGCGACATCGAGGTCCTGGAGGCCAGTCCGGCTTACGGCTGGACGGTCGCCCCGTGCCTGGATCTCCACGCTGACGGCCGTCTGGAGCGGGGGCCGTACGACCCACGTCCGGGACCGCTGCCGGAGCGGGCGCTCCTGGACGGTGCCAGGCGCGGTGAACTGCCGGTGATGGGCACCACGTTGACCGCCCGTACCGACCTCGTGCGTCTCGTGGGCGGCTGGCCCGCGATCCCGGCCTTCGAGGACGCCGCCCTCCTCCTGTTCTGCGAGGCGGTCAGCCGGGGGTGGATGCAGTCCGAGCCGGGCGAGCTCTACCGCAAGCATCCCGGGCAGCACACCGCCACCGCGGCCTACCACGACGAGGAGGAGAAGAGACTGCGCCAGGAGATCGTGCTGGACCGCGCGGAGACGCTGTATGCCTCCGGCTGGCGCTGGCGGCCGACGGCCTCACCGGACACTTCCCGGAGCGGCGGGTGACGGACAGCCCCGCATCCGTGACGGGGCGGGGCGGCCCGCACTCGTGACGGGGAGGGGCGGCCCGCCGGCGCGGGCAGGACCACGGCCGCCCGGTTGCCCTCCCGGTGCCACGGCCCGCGCTGGTACGGCGCCGGCCCCACACACCTGGGAACACCGCGGCCGGGCGATCGCCGCGGGCCGTCCAGTCGCGCCCCGGTAACGAGGAGGCGCCGGTCCCGGACCGCTGGTCAGCGCCCGCGCGAAGAAGGCCGCGCCACCGCGCCGGGGCGTTCAGGGCCGCCGCCGGCCCGCCCCCGCCCGTCCGCACGGTGCCGCTCACACCGCTCCCGGGTCAGCCGGTGGGGAGCACGAGGACACGGCCGGGCCGGTCCGCCCGCCGGGCCGGCGGGTTGCTAGCCTGCCCGGCGGCCAGACCGTCCTACGAGGTTGGAGTCCGCCCGTGTCCCGAATAGCGCTCGTCACCTGCCGTCCCGGACCGCAGGTCGGTGTCGACCGTGATCTGCCGGTGCTGGAGGGCGCGCTGCGGGAGGCCGGGGCCGACGTGTCCGTCGCCGTGTGGGACGACCCCGGGGTCGACTGGGACCGGTTCGACCTCGTGCTCATACGCTCGACCTGGGACTACAGCTGGCGGGCGGAGGAGTTCACCGCCTGGGCGGAAGGGGTGCCGCGGCTGGCCAACCCCGCCGGGATCGTGCGCTGGAACGCCGACAAGCGGTACCTCGGCGACCTCGCCGACGCCGGTGTCGCGGTCGTCCCCACCCGGTACCTCGCCCCCGGCGATCCCGCCGACCTCCCCGACGACCACGAGTACGTGATCAAGCCGGCCTCCGGCGCCGGGGCCCGGTACGCCGCCCGCTACACACCCGGCGAGCACGCCACCGCCGTACGGCACCTGGAGCGGCTGCACGCCGAGGGGCTGACGGCGATGGTGCAGCCCTACCAGCGGGGCGTGGACACCGGCGGGGAGCGGGCGTTCCAGTACTTCGGCGGGGAACTGCTGCACGTCAGCCGCAAGGGGGCGGTGCTCGCGCCCGGGACGCCGTTCGACGAGCACAAGGTCGCCCACCCGGGCCTCGAGCCGTGGACGCCGACGCTGGTGGAGGCGGCGGTCGCGCATCGGGCGCTGGCCAACGTACCGGGCGGGGAGGGGCTGCTGTACGCGCGGGTGGACCTCGTCGACGGGGAGGACGGGCTGCCGCGGGTGATGGAACTGGAGCTGGTCGAGCCCAATCTCTTCCTGTGGCTGCACCCGGGTTCCCTGGAGCGGGTGGTCGCGGCGGTGCTCAAGGCCGCGGGCGGTCACTGACCGCCGCGCGGTGCGGACGGCACGGAGCCGTCGGGTCGCACCGCGTCGCGGGACCGTTGCCCGTGCGGAAGACGTGCGGTTAGCCTTTGTTCGCGATTCCGATCGCCTGTTGAAATATCGAACGCTGAGAGAGGGGGAGCCGCACATGGGACGTCTCGTACCAGCCGTGACCAGGGCTCTCGACATCCTTGAGCTCTTCCTCGACGGGGACGGCACGCTCTCCGCCCCCGACATCGTGCGCAGGCTCCGGCTGCCCCGCACCACCGTGCACGAGCTGGTCACCACGCTCGCCGCCCGGAAGTACATCGTCCCCGTCCCCGGGCAGCCCGGACGCTACCGGCTCGGCGTACGGCCCTACCAGCTCGGGGCGCGCTACGCCGAGCACCTCGACCTCGCCGCCGAGGGGCAGCAGGTCGCCCGGAGCGTCGCCGAGACCTGCGACGAGACGGTGCACGTGGCGATCCTGGAGGACACCGACGTCATCTACATCGCCAAGGTGGACTCCACGCACGCGGTGCGGATGGTGTCGGCGGCCGGGCGGCGGCTGCCCGCCCACTGCACCTCCGTCGGCAAGATGCTGCTGGCGTCCCTGCCCGAGCACGAGCTGGCGGCCCGCCTGCCGGACGACGCCGAGCTGGCCGGGATGACGCCGAACAGCATCACCGACCCGGCCGTCCTGCGCGCGGCCCTGGCACAGATCCGGGAGCGGGGCGTCGCGGTGGAGAGCCGCGAGTCCAACCCGGACGTCAGCTGCGTGGCCGCCCCGGTCCGCGACCGCACCGGCCGGGTCGTGGCGGCCCTGTCCATCTCCGTCCCCATGATCCGCTGGAGCGACGAGCGCCGCGCGGAACTGGAGCGACTCGCCGCCAAGGGCGCGGCCGACCTGTCGGAACACCTCGGATACCGGAGCGCGGCATGACGACCATCGACGTGGCGGTACGGACGGAAGCGGAGCTGGGCGAGGGGCCCACCTGGGACGCGGAGGCGGCCCGGCTGATCTGGGTGGACATCCTCGGCTGCCGGGTGCACACCTACGACCCGGCCACCGGCCGCCGCACGGTCCGCACGACCGAGCAGCACGTGGGCGCCGCCAAGCCGCGCGCGAACGGCGGCCTCGTCCTCAACCTCCGGGACGGCATCGCGCTGCTCGACCCCGACGGCTCGCTGCGCATGGCGCACCGCGAGGCCGTCCCCGGCCGCCGCGCCAACGACGCCGCCGTCGCCCCGGACGGCAGCCTGTGGGCCGGCACCATGCGCTACGACGAGACACCGGGCGGCGGCACGCTCTCCCGCCTCACCGCCGACGGCACGCACACCACCGTCCTGGACGACGTCGCGGTCAGCAACGGCACCGGCTGGAGCCCCGACGGGCGGCTGATGTACTACGTCGACTCGCCGACCCGCCGCATCGACGTCTTCGACCACGCCGACGGCCGGATCCTTGGGCGGCGGACGCTGGCCGTCGTCGAGGACGGCGCCGGGTTCCCGGACGGGCTCACCGTCGACGCCGACGGGTGCGTGTGGGTGGCGCTCTGGGACGGGGCGGCGGTGCGCCGGTACACGCCGGACGGGCGGCTGGACCGGGTGGTCGGGCTGCCCGTGCCGCGCGCGACGGCGTGCGCCTTCGGCGGCGCCGGCCTCACCGACCTGTACGTCACCACCGCCCGCACCGGCCTCACCGCCCCGCACCCGCTCGCCGGGTCGGTCCTGGTGGTGCCGGGGGCGGGGAAGGGGCTGGCGCAGCCGCCGTTCGCGGGGTGAGAAGCGGGTGCGGGGGCTGGTCCATGGACCCGCTCGGCGGGCTGGCCCACGGGCCGATCCACGGACCGATCCACGGACCGATCCACGGACCGGCCGGCGGGCTGGCAGGCGGGCTGCCGGTGGGCCGTCGCCGTCAGCCGCCGGCGCGGTCCAGGCCGCGCAGCACCTCGCGTTCACCGGGCGTCAGCGGCGGCTCGGCGGCGGGCGGCAGCGCCGGTCCGCCGAGGGTGGCCAGCAGCGTGCCGGGGCGCAGCAGCCGCCCCGGCCCGGTGCGCAGGCTCGTCACGTCCCACAGGGCGGCGGCGGCCGGGTAGGAGCCGGCCGCCGTCCGCGTCAGCCGGCGGGTGTACGCGGCGACCAGGTGGTCGGCGGCGTTGGGCCGGCCGCCGCGCGCCCCGGGGTACCGGACGTCCTGGCTGACCGCCATCGCCCAGGCCGCGTCGACCGGCCGGGCCACCCCGCGCTGCACCCGGCGGGCCAGCCCCGGCACGTCCACGCCGCCGCGCCGCACCTCGCGGCCGAGCACCCGCGCGCCGAGCGCCGCCACCGACATGCCCTGCCCGTAGGCCGGGTTGAACGCGGCCAGCGCGTCCCCGAGCACCACGAACCGCTCCGGCCACCACCGGGCCCGCTCCACATAGCGCCGCACGTTGCTGGTGGAGCGGCTGACGTGGACGCCGGTGAGGGGCTCCGCTGTCGAGATCAGCCGGCCCACGATCGGGTCGGGCAGCTCCAGGGTGTACCGGAGGAAGCCGTCCGGGTCGGCGGGGGGCTCACCGCCCCGGGTGCCGGCCAGGCTGACCATCCAGCGGCCGTCCTCGACCGGCAGCACCATGCCGCTGCGGCCGGGCCGGCCGGCGTACGGGTCGGCCTGCACGACGGTCAGCGGGAACCGCTCGGCGCCCTCGGGCACCCGGTAGACGCGGGTGGCGTTGACCAGACCGGCGTCCACGGTCCGCTCGCGCACCGCCGGGACACCGAGCGCGCGCAGCCAGTGCGGCAGGCGGCTGCCGCGTCCGCTGGCGTCCACCACGAGGTCGGCGTCGAGGTCCGCCTCCCCGTCCCCGGCCGCGATCCGCACCCCTGTCACCCGCCGCGCGTCGCCCGCCGGGCCCCGTACGTCGGCCCGGCGCACGGTGACGCCGGTGGCGCTGCCGAGGACGGCCCGGCGGACCGCCCAGTCCAGCAGGGCGCGGGTGCACGTGATCACGCGCGGTCCCTCGCGGCGCCAGCGGCGCAGCCAGCCCTCGGGGCTGAGCGCCAGCATGCCCGAGGCCAGGGGTATCTCCCGGGCGCCGGCGGCCAGTAACCGCGCCCGCAGGTCCAGGCCGGGCACGAGGTCGTCCATCGCCGTCAGGCCGCCGGCCATCAGCAGGTGCGCGTGGCGGCCCTGCGGCACGCCCCGGCGGTGTTCCGGGCCGTCGGGCAGGTCGTCGCGCTCCAGGACGACCACCTCGTCGACGACGGGGGACAGGGCCGCCGCGGCCAGCATGCCGGCCGGCCCGGCACCGATGACGACAGCTCTACGCGACATGGGTCTCCCTTGGTCCGGCCGGGGCGACGGCCTCGGTGTCAGCCCTCGTTCGGGCCTGGCTCGGTCCTGGTCACGGCCGTGGGCGGCCCTCACCGTACCCGCGCGCCGCGCCGGCGGATGATCGTTCCATGGCCTGGGCCAGCTCGACCAGACCGCCGGTGCCGGAGACCTCCGTGGCCCGCAGCCGGTAGGCGCTCGGGCTGTCCAGGGGCTCCTCGCGGGCGGCGGCGCGGCGCGCGGCGTCGGCGACCATCGCCGCCTCCGCGGCCAGCCGGGCCCGGTGCGGGTCGCTGCCCGCGCGCAGGGCGGCGTCCCGGGCGGTGATCCGCACCCGGTCGTCGAAGTACGGGGCGAGCGCCAGCAGGGCGTCGTGGATGGACACCTCCCGCCACTGGAGGCGCTCGCGCGGGGAGTGCCACCAGGCGGCGGCGGGCTTGGGAGCGGTCGGCACGAACCGCAGCAGCGCCGCCAGCGGGGCCAGCCGCCGGTAGTCGCCCAGGCCCCGCCAGTGCGCGGCGGCGCTCGGCAGCAGCCGCGGCAGGACGAACCCGGCCGAGCAGGTCAGCGCGCCGAGCGAGGCCATGGGCGGGGCGACGTAGGTGGACAGGAAGTCCAGGTCGTGCCCGGTCAGACGGGCGGCGACGGCGGTGTACTTGGTCGCCTGGAAGCCGATCGTGTCCAGCAGCCCGCCCGCCAGGATCAGCCGCAGCCCGGTCCGCAGCAGGCCGGTGACCTCGCGTCCCCACTTGAGGCACAGCACGCACATCGCCAGCGTCGCCGCGGTGTGCCCGGCGAGGTAGAGCAGGATCATCTCCCGCAGGTACGGCGTGCCGGCGTAGTAGGTGTCCAGGTCGGTCAGGCGCTCGGTGTCCGCGTCGGCCAGCACGAACAGCACGACGAGGGCGGCCACCAGCAGCGTGTACGCGACGACGGTGCCCAGGACCAGGCGGCGCACCCGGTCCGCGGGGCCGCCCCGCCACAGGATCAGCAGCACCACCAGCGAGCAGCTGTACGCCGAGAGCATCCCGTAGGTCAGCGGGGCGCCGAAGTTGGGGACGCCGGTGAGGTCGTTGACGGTGGCCAGCGTCAGCGGGGCCGCGCAGACCAGGACCAGGGCGCCGAGGAGGACGGTGGCGCAGGTGGCCAGGACGGTGGGGTTGCGCACGGCGGTGGCGGGCCGGCGCAGCAGGACGACGCCGGACAGCCCGAACACCAGGGCCGCCAGGTACACGACGGCGCTCACACCGGCCTCCGCGCGGACCCCGCCCGGTTCACGGGGCCCCCGTGGCCGCGGTGGCGCGGGCGACGGCGGTACGGGGGAGCGGGCCGGCCAGCGCGTCACCGACCCGCGCGAGCGCCTCCGGCCCGGGCACCCGCGGCGGCACCCGCCCGTCCCGCTCCCGGACAGCGGCCCGCGTCTCCCGTCCGGGGCCCGGCCCGGCGCCCGGAGCCGTGCCCGGGCCGCCCCCCGCGCCCGCACCCCGCCCGGCCCCCGCGCCCGCTCCGGCACGCCGGCCGGCTCCCGCGCCCGCTCCGGCACGCCGGCCGGCATCCGCCCCCGCCCCCGGCCCCGCCGCGTCC
The DNA here is from genome assembly GCF_054956795.1 of Streptomyces sp. SYSU D01066-1. Taxonomy (NCBI): domain Bacteria; kingdom Bacillati; phylum Actinomycetota; class Actinomycetes; order Kitasatosporales; family Streptomycetaceae; genus Streptomyces; species Streptomyces sp. SYSU D01066-1. The sequence continues at coordinate 79,817 of NZ_JBUDHV010000013.1, forward strand.
CGCTCCACCGCCTCCGCCGCGTCCCGCTCCACCGCCTCCGTGATGATCACCGCCCACGCCAGGGCCTCCGCCCGCTCCGGGTCCCCCGTCCCGCGCAGCGCCGCGCGGCGGGCCCGGTCGTACAGTCCGGCGTCGAGGTGGGCGTCCAGGTGGCCGAGCGCGTTGTGGATGCTGGTCTGGCGCCACATCAGCCGCGTCGCCGGGGACGCGAGGCGGGGACGCGGCAGGCGCAGGGCGCGGCGGGTGAGGACCTCCTCCAGGGCCCGTTCCAGCGGTTCGAGCCGCGCGTAGGTCCGCCGGGCCCGCCGCCACCGGGTCACCCGCGGCGCGGCCAGCGGGACCAGCACCCCGGTGACGGTGAGCAGCGCGCCCAGCCCGGCAGCGGCCGGGGAGACACCGGTGACCAGCACCGGCCAGTCCCGTCCGGTCCAGCGGGCGAGCACGGCGACGAGCCTGGCGACGCTGTACCCGGCGTTGCACAGGCCGCCGGCGCCCAGCAGGGCCAGCCCGGTCCGCAGCAGGCCGTCCACCTGCCGGGCCCAGCGCAGCGCCGACACCGCGGTGACGCCGGCGGCGGCGAGGTGCCCGGCCAGGTACAGCACGATCATCTCGGTGAGGAACGGCGTGGTCGCGTAGTAGACGTCCAGGTCGGTACGGCGTTCCACCGGCGCCTCGCCCAGCGCGAACGTCACCGCGATGCCGACGACGACACCGGTGTAGGCGAGGATCCAGCGCCGGGCGACCCGGTGCACCGCCGGCCCGCCGCGCCAGTACACGATCAGCACCTGGGAGGCGGCGCTGTACGCGGTGATCGAGGCGTACGTCAGCGGCGCGGCCAGGTTGGGCGTGCCGCCGAGCCGGTTGACGGCGCCGACCGTCGGCGGGGCGCCCAGGAAGAAGCAGAGCCCGGCCAGGCCCAGCACCGCGCAGATCGCCCGCAGGTACGGGTCGCGCCGGTGCCGGAGCAGGTCCGGTGCCTTCACCGCCAGGCCGATCCACAGGACGGTACAGCTGGCGTAGTTGAGCAGGGCACTCATCCCCGCTGCCCGCGGTAGTTGAGCGCGGCGCCGATCCGCCCGGCCAGCCCCTCGGCGTCGGCGCCCCCGTTCCCGGACCCGGTCTCCTCCGTTTCCTGGAGCCAGGTCCGCAGCCGGCGGCCCATCAGCATGCCGAAGCGGTCGGCGTCCTGTTCCTCGGCGAGGCCGAAGTCGGTGCGGGCGGCGGCGGGCCGGGGCGCGGCACCGGGGACGGGCGGGACGTTCGCGTCCCGGCGGCTCATGTGCCAGACCTCGTGGCACAGGATGACGATCTGGTGCCACACGGCGGCCCGCCGGTCGACCACCACCACGTCCTGGCACGCGCCCTCCAGCCACAGCCCGCTGGCGGTGTGCGGCGGGAACGTCTCGCGGCGTACGACGAGGTCCCGGCCCCGCCAGGCGGCCACGGACTCCACCAGCGCCTCGAACAGCACCTCGGGGTCGGCGGGCACCGGCACCCGGATCGGGTCGATGAGCGCGTCGGCGAGGCGACGCATCTGCCTGCTCCTACGCACCGCTGTCCCCCTGCTCGCCCATGCCCGTCCCCGTCCCCGTGCCCGCCCGGCCTCGCGCGCGGGGGCGGCGTGCGGTCATCCGTGCAATATGCCAAGTCGGCCGCCCCTCGGCCACTTCGCCCCGGTCACTTCGGTCGCTCCGGTCGCTCCGGTCGCTCCGATCACTCCGGTCGCCCCGGTCACCCTGGTCGCCCCGGTCACCCTGGTCGCTGCGGTCACCCTGGTCGCCCGGCCAGGCGGTGATCAGCACCGGCCACGGCCCGCGGAACGCGGTGAGCAGCGAGTGAGCCCGGGGCGCCGGGACGCCGGGCACACCGGTGAGCCGGTTGGCGCGGGCGATGGCCGAGGGCGCGACGGAGGCGAAGACCGCGCGGGCGAGCAGCGGCGGACCGCCGGCCGCGCGCGGCGCCGGGCCGGCCCGGAAGCGGATGACCGCGGGCGTCCTGATCGCCGGGGCGGCCGGAACGGAGGCCAGAGCGGCGGCCGGGACGGAGACCGGGCCGGAGGCCAGAGCGGCGGCCGGGACGGAGACCGGGCCGGAGGCCGGAGCGGCGGCCGGGATCCACCAGAAGTCCGGGTGGAGACCGCTGAGGACCGCGGAGTCCATCGCTCCCCCTTCGCGACCCCTTCGGCCCGCCGTTCGGCGGGGTACAGAGCGTACGCGCCTGTGGATGTGCGCGTCATCGTGTCCAACCCATTGACGTGGAGGGTGTTCGACTTTACGGTCCGTTCGAAGTTACGGGCGTCATTCGAGATACCGAACATCAGGGGACCGGTGTGCCCGGTCACCGACGGACAGATGGGGCAGGGCATGGGACGACCTGGCCTGAATCGCAGGCAGCTTCTCGCCGGACTCGGCGGGTTGACGGTCGCCGGGAGCTTCGGCTTCGCGGCGCTCGGAACCGGAGCCGACGCGCTCGCCTCCGGAGCGGACACCCGCGTGCGCTACTGGAACCTCTTCAGCGGCGGCGACGGATACAACATGATCGCGATGCTGGACTCCTTCCGCGAGGAGAACCCGGGCATCGAGGTGAAGGACTCCACCCTCCAGTGGGGCAGCCCCTTCTACACCAAGCTCGCCATGGCCGCGGCGGGCAACCGCGCGCCGGACCTCGGCGTGATGCACCTGGGCCGCGTCACCGGCTTCTCGCCCGGCCGCCTCCTGGACCCCTGGGACGTCGACCTCCTCGCCAAGTACGGCGTGCGCCAGGAGGACTTCAACCCCGAGCTGTGGAAACGCGCCGTCATCGACGGCGAGCTCTACGCCCTCCCGCTCGACATCCACGTCCAGCTCTGCTTCTACCGCAAGGACGTGCTGGGGAAGGCGGGCCTGCTCGGCGCCGACGGGCGCATGGTGTCGCCCACCTCGGTGGACGAGTGGTTCGCGATGCTGAAGGAGGCCAAGGCGGCCACCAAGAAGGGCCTGCAGACCATCGGCCTGTGGCACAACGACCAGAACTTCCAGTGGTGGTTCTTCGTCGCCTTCTACACCCAGCTCGGCGGCACCTGGTTCAGCGCCGACAACACCGAGGTCACCTTCGACACCGACAAGGCCACCCAGGTCCTGGAGTTCCTGCGCCGGCACCTCACCGAGGGGTACGCCGACCCGGGCTTCGGCGGCAACGCGGGCGCCGAGCAGTTCGTCAACGGCTCCCCCTTCTGCTGGGAGGGCAACTGGTCGGTGCCGGTCTTCGACAGCGCGAAGGTCGAGTACGGGGCGGTCCCGCTGCCGCCCGTCTTCGGCAGGCGGGCCACCCACGCCGAGTCGCACTCCTTCGTGCTGCCGCACCAGTCCGGCCGCGGCGGCGCCACCAACGAGGGTGCCCACCGCCTCGCCGCCTACGTCGTCAAGCACGCCCGGCAGTGGGCGGCGGGCGGCCACATCCCCGCCTACACCCCCACCCTGACCACGGCCGCCTACCAGCGGCTCCAGCCGCAGAACGAGTACGTCACGGCGATGGACCACCAGGCCACCGAGCCCAAGGTGTGGTTCGCCGGGTCCACCGGCATCCTCGCCCAGCGCGTCGGCCCGGTCGTCGTCTCCTCGACGACCGGCTCCGCGAAGCCGGACGCCGTCGCCCGCCGGATGAAGAGCACCCTCACCGAACTGCTCGCCATGAAAAACCCGATGGACGGCAGGACCGCCGCCGAGGGAGGTGCGGTCGCATGACGACGACCAGCGCTGAGACCGTCGTCCGCCCGGCGCGCGCGAGGACCGCCGCCGACAGCGCGACCGTCCGCCGCAAGCAGGGCTTCCAGCACGGCGGCTGGTTCGTCGCCCCGTTCCTGCTGCTGTTCACGCTCTTCGTGATCTGGCCGCTGCTGCGCGGCGTCTGGCTCAGCTTCACCGACGCCAACATCTCCGGCGACGCCGCGAACTTCGTCGGCCTCGACAACTACCGCGAGGCCCTGGGCGACGCGCTGATGTGGGACGCGCTCGGCCACAGCGCGCTCTTCACGCTGCTGGTGGTGCCCTGCATCACCGTCCTCGCCTTCCTCCTGGCGGTACTCGCCCACCACATCGAGCGCGGCAAGTGGCTGTGGCGGCTCTGCTTCTTCCTGCCGTTCCTGCTGCCGTCCACCGTCGCGGGCAACCTGTGGCAGTGGCTGTTCAACCCCGGCAACGGCATGGTCAACCACGTCTTCGGCCTGGACACGCCCTGGCTGACCGACAAGTCGTACGCCATGTACGCCGTCGTCATCTGCACCCTGTGGTGGACGGTCGGCTTCAGCTTCCTGCTCTACCTCGCCGCCCTCCAGGGCATCCCCGCCCACCTGTACGAGGCCGCGCGCCTGGACGGGGCCAACGCCTGGCACCGCATGGTCCACATCACCCTGCCGATGCTGCGCAACATCACCGGCCTGGTCGTCGCGCTGCAGATCCTCGCCTCGCTCCAGGTCTTCGACCAGGCGGTGGTGATGATGGACTTCGGCACCGGTCCCGAGGACTCCACCCGCACCTTCGTGCAGTACACCCTCGAACAGGGCTTCACCAGCTACCGCGTGGGCTACGCCTCCGCGATCTCCATCATCTTCTTCGTGCTCATCGCGGCCGTCGCCCTGGGACGGATGTGGCTGCTGCGCAACCGTGAGGAGGGCGGCCGATGACCACCACCACCGCCGTACCGGCCCGCAAGGGCCCCCGCAGGTCCTGGCCGCCGAGCCAGATCGTGCTCACCCTGCTCGGCGTCGCCGTCTCCGCGGTGATGCTCTCCCCCCTCCTGTGGGCCCTGTTCACCTCGCTCAAGTCGGAGACCGAGTCCGTCGAGGTGCCCACCCACTGGCTGCCCAAGGACTGGACCGGCCAGGCGTGGTCGGCCCTCTTCGAGACCGGCAACATCACCAACTGGTTCGTGAACTCCCTGGTCGTGTCCGTGTGCGTGACCGCCGTCGTCCTCCTGGTCGGCAGCCTGGCCGGATACGGCTTCGCGCGCACCGAGTTCCGCGGCAAGGGCCCGCTCATGGGCGTGGTGATGGCGGGGCTGATGATCTCCCCGGCCGTGCTCGGCGTCCCCCTGTTCACCACCGTCCAGCAGATGGGCATGGTCGACACCTACTGGGGCATGATCCTGCCGCAGTGCGCGCCCGCCGCGATGGTCTACATCCTCTACAAGTTCTTCCAGGGCGTCCCGCGCGAACTGGAGGAGGCCGCGTTCATCGACGGCGCCGGCCGCTGGCGCGTCTTCTTCACGATCATCCTCCCGCTCTCCCGCCCCTCCCTCGCGGCGGTCGGCATCTTCACCTTCATCAGCTCCTGGAACAACTTCCTGTGGCCGTACATGGTGACCAACAACCCCGACCTGATGACCATGCCCAACGGCATCGCGACCGTCATGAACTCCTACGGCATCCAGTGGGCCCAGCTGATGGCCGGCGGCCTGATGGCGGGCCTGCCCCTGATCGTCGTCTTCGTCTTCTTCCAGCGCCAGATCGTGGCGGGTGTCGCGCACACCGGCCTCGCCGGCCAGTAACACGCCCCGAGGAGAACCGACTTGAGACGCCTGCGACTCGCGGCGCTGCTCGCCGCGGCCGTCGTCACCCTGCTCCCGTCCACCGCGACCGCGGCCGGCCACCCCGACCCGCAGCCGATCACCGGCCAGGAGATCATCCACGACCCGACCGTCATCCGCCTGAAGTCCGGCGGCTACGTGGCGTACTCCACCGGCGGGGTCATCGGCGCCCGCACCTCCACCGACCGCACGCACTGGCGGGACGCGGGCAACGCCTTCGCCGCGCCCCCGTCCTGGTGGTACGAGTACAACGACACCGGCGACCCGTGGGCGCCGGACATCAGCTACCGGGCCGGCCGCTACTGGCTCTACTACGCCGTCTCCTCCTGGGGCACCAACCACTCCGCGATCGGCGTGGCCACCTCCCCGACCGGCCTGCCCGGCACCTGGACCGACCGGGGCGAGGTCCTCACCTCCGGGACCACCGACACCTGGAACGCCATCGACCCGGCGGTGATCCGCGCCGACGGCAGGCTGTGGATGGCGTTCGGCTCGTACTGGACCGGCGCCGCATGGTCGAGCTGGACCCCCGCACCGGCAAGGCGCTCCCCGGCGCCACCGTCCACCACCTGGCCACCCGCCCCGACGAGCCCTACGCGGTGGAGGGCCCGTACATCGTCAAGCACGGCCGCTACTACTACCTCTTCGCCTCCTACGACGCCTGCTGCTCGGGCGTGGAGTCCACGTACAAGATCCGCGTCGGCCGCTCGGCCTCCGCCACCGGCCCCTACACCGACAGCACCGGCACCCCGATGCTGGAGGGCGGCGGCGACCTGCTCCTGGCGGGCCACGGCCGCTACGTCGGCACGGGCGGCCAGTCCGTCTTCGACGACCGGGGCCGCGACGTCCTGGCCTACCACTACTACGACGCCGAGGACGAGGGCACGCCCAAGCTCGGCCTGAACGCCCTGACCTGGCAGAAGGACGGCTGGCCGGTGGTCCGTTAGACACCGCCGCCTCCCCGGACCCCCAGCCCGGACCCCCCTCCCGGACCCCCTCCCCGGCCTCGCCCGGACACCACCCCTGGAAGGAAAAGATGCGCACCGCCCGCTTCACCCTCGACCCGGCCTTCACCGTCGCCGAAGTGAACCCCCGCCTCTTCGGCTCCTTCGTCGAACACCTCGGCCGCTGCGTCTACACCGGCATCTACGAGCCCGGCCACCCCACCGCCGACGAGGCCGGCCTGCGCCGCGACGTCCTGGACCTGGTCAGGGAGCTCGGCGTCACCGCCATCCGCTACCCCGGCGGCAACTTCGTCTCCGGCTACAAGTGGGAGGACTCCGTCGGTCCCGTCGAGGACCGCCCCCGCCGCCTCGACCTCGCCTGGCGCTCCACGGAGACCAACCGCTTCGGCCTCTCCGAGTACATCGCCTTCCTGAGGAAGATCGGCCCCCAGGCCGAGCCGATGATGGCCGTCAACCTCGGCACCCGCGGCGTCGCCGAGGCCCTGGAACTCCAGGAGTACGCCAACCACCCCTCCGGCACCGCCCTGTCCGACCTGCGCGTCGAGCACGGCGACAAGGACCCCTTCGGCATCAGGCTGTGGTGCCTGGGCAACGAGATGGACGGCCCCTGGCAGACCGGCCACAAGACCGCCGAGGAGTACGGCCGCGTCGCCGCCGAGACCGCCCGCGCCATGCGCCAGATCGACCCCGGCGTCGAACTGGTCGCCTGCGGCAGCAGCGGCCAGGCCATGGAGACCTTCGCCGAGTGGGAGGCGACCGTCCTCAAGGAGACCTACGACCTCGTCGACTACATCTCCCTGCACGCCTACTACGAGCCCCTCGACGGCGACGTCGACTCCTTCCTGGCCTCCGCCGTGGACATGGAGTCGTTCATCGAGAACGTCGTCGCCACCTGCGACCACGTGGGCGCCCGCCTGAAGTCCAAGAAGAAGATCAACCTCTCCTTCGACGAGTGGAACGTCTGGTACCTCTCCCGCACCGACGCCGAGGTCGCCGCCCTCGACTGGCCCGAGGCGCCCCGCCTGCTGGAGGACAACTACAGCGTCACCGACGCCGTCGTCTTCGGCTCGCTGCTCATCGCCCTGCTCCGGCACGCCGACCGGGTCACCGTCGCCTGCCTCGCCCAGCTCGTCAACGTCATCGCCCCGATCATGACCGAGCCCGGCGGCCCCGCCTGGCGGCAGACCACCTTCTTCCCCTTCGCCGCCGCCTCGAAGTACGGCCGCGGCCAGGTCCTCGACGTCCGCGTGGACTCACCGACGTACGAGACGAAGAAGTACGGCGAGGCCGACCTGCTGCACGCCACCGCCGTGCGCGCCGGGGACGGCACCGTCACCGTCTTCGCCGTCAACCGCTCCCGCACCGACGCACTCCCCCTCGACGTCGCCCTGAACGGCCTGGACCTCACCGAGGTCGTCGAGCACAGCGCCCTCGCGGACGCCGACCCCGAGGCCCGCAACACCCTCGCCGAGCCCGAGCGCGTCGTCCCGCACCCGGTGGACGGCACGGCCCTGGACGGCGGCCGGCTGACCGCCACCCTGGAGCCGCTGTCCTGGAACGTGATCCGCCTGGCCTGAGCCGCGCTCAGCGGCCGGGGGAGGACACCGCCCGAAGCGGCACGCCCCCGGCCGCGCCGCCCAGCACCGTCAGCCGCACGGCGGCGGGCCCGGCGTCCGCCGTCCCGTCGGTCAGCACCGCGAGCGCGAGGGTATTGGCGGCGCGGGGGCGCAGGATGCCGCCTGGCAGGACGAAGGTGTGCTGCGCGCCGTCCTGTCCGGGGGCGTACTGGCCGATGTTCCAGCCGTTGAGGAAGATCTGCGCGCGGCAGGCGCCGCCGCCCTCCAGGACGAGCCCGAACGAGGCGTCGACCCCGGCGGGCACGTCCGGCCGGAAACCGGTCCGGTACCAGGTCTCGCCCTGGCGCCGCCCGGTCCGCGTCGACTCCACCGGCTCCCAGCCGCGGCCGTCGGCGCCCGGCAGGTGCCAGCCCTCCCGTTCCCCGTGCAGCCCGCCGTTGTTCAGGGGCCCGCGCACGGGGTCGGGCGTGCCCGCGCCCCGGATCCGCCACGCGGCCCGCGGCGCGGCGCCGTGGAAGGAGACCGCCGTCAGCCCCCGCGCCGTCGTGCGGCCGTCGTGCGGCCCCGGCCGGACCAGGACGGCCAGCACGGCCTCCCCGTCCCGGTCCGCGAACCGCTCCCGCAGGGCCTCGGACAGCCTCAGGACCGTCCGCGCCTCGCCCTTTGCCCCGCGTCCGCCGCCCAGCGGCTCCCCGTCCAGCCAGGCCAGCACCAGCCCGTCCGGGCCGGTGCGGTGGGCCAGGGACACCGAGGTGAGCCCGGCGGGGCCGGTCAGCCGCGCCCGGTACCAGAGGTCGCCGTAGTGGCAGCCGTAGTCGTCGGCGAAGAGGACCGGCCCCCCGGCGGGCACGGGCGTCGTGCTGGACGACTTTGCGCGGTCGGCGCGGGTCCAGTCCGCGTCGTCGAAGTCCGGGTCGGACTCCGGGTTCCCCCTCCGCCGCCGCCAGCCGTCGAGCGCGGGCGGCTCCAGCGGGGGCGCGCCCGCCAGCATGCCCTCGATCGACAGGCTCCCGGCCCGGCTGACGTTCGCGCGCCGCGCGGTGCCGTTCCAGGTGACGGACGCCATCTCCCGCGGCCCCCACACCTCCAGCCCGGTCGCCCCCCGCGTGTCCCCGGTGAGGTGCGCGGTGGAGCCCTTGAGCGTCACGCCGCGCAGCAGCGCCGGGCCGTACACGAGGAAGGCCTCCGAGCCGGTCCCGTACGGCCACATCCGCAGCGAGGTCGCGTCGTCGGCGAAGAGCAGGATCAGCGTCCGGTCCGACCCGCCGCCCGCCACCGACACCCGGGCCAGGCCCCCGATCCCGAGCGGCACGCTGACGTTGAGCCGCCCGTGGTCGTACGCCCAGGCGGCCTCCGCGTCCAGCCGCATCGTCTCCGGCTCGCTCGGGCACTCCAGCACCACCTGCGCCGTCTCACCGTGCCGCCCGGCGAACACCGCGATGTCCTGACCGCCCACGTCGCCCAGGAACATCATCGGCTGCGCGGTGGAGTACACCAGCCTGCGCTCCCCGCCCATCGGCAGCCCGGTGACGAGCAGCTTGGCGTCCCGCGCCGCGACCTTCACCGGCGCCTGCACGGCGGTGCCCGGCAGGGTGGTGGTGACCTCGTCGTCGGAGTCGTTGACCAGCACGTACACCTGGGTGCCGGTGTCCGGGTTGGCCAGGTGCCGCACGCTCACCCGCCGGTCGCCCGCCCGCACCCGCGCCGCCTCCTCCAGCCGGGCGAAGTCGGGCACGTAGCGGGCCAGTTGGCCGAGCTGGTGGACCGGCGCCAGCCGGGACGTCGGTTTCCGTCCGCCGTCGAACGCGGCCCCGTCGTCGTACCGGGTGGGCAGCGCGGGCGCTCCCAGCCACCCCGGGCTGATCCCGCCGAAGGCCAGCGACCCGGCCGGCACCGCCGTCCCGGCGCCGAGCCCCGCCAGCCGCAGCCGCCGCTCCTCCTCGGGCCCCGAGGCCCGCCGCACCTGCGTGCCCCCCGCCACCAGGGGTACGTCGATCCCGTCCGCGCGCACCTTCCTGCGCACGTGCCGGGCCAGCACCCGCGCGTCGGCCGAGTCCCCCGCCTCCTCCAGCCGGTAGAGCAGGACCGTGCCCTTGCCCCGGGTGTACAGGTGCCGCCGGACGGTCGCGTCGACCCGGGTCAGCCACGCGTCGGCGTGCCGCAGGTAGGCGGCGTCGGTGGTGCGCGGCCGGGCCCCGGTCCCCGCCAGCCACCCCGGCAGACCGCCGCCGTCCACGTCCGCGCCGATGTACGGACCCGGCCGCACCACCACGTACAGACCGGCCTCGGCGGCCGTGCGCAGGAACAGGTCCAGGTCGCGGACGCCGGTGAAGTCGTAGCGGTCCGGGGCGGGGGAGTGGACGTTCCAGGCCACCGGGACCTCGACCGCGTTGTAGCCGTGCGCCCGCATCTTCTCCAGCGCGTCCCGCCACAGCGAGGGGCTCGGCAGCCGGAACGGGTGCAGCTCGCCGGGCCACAGCACCAGACGCCGGCCGTCCACCAGCAGCGAGTACCGGTCCCGGCCGACCCGGTGCCGGACCCCGTCGGCGCGGGGCCGGGGCGGCGGCGGGCCGGTGGGCACCGTCCGGCCGGCCGCGTCGGGCACCGCGCCGCTGCTCCCGCCGCCGAGCACGAGACCGAGGGCGGTGGTGCCGGCGAGGGCGCTGAAGGTACGTCTGGTCAGCTCCAAGGGGGAGCGCCTCCCATCGAGCGCCGCCGTCGGCGCGGGTTCATGCGCTGTTCATGTGCGGCCCCATTCTGTACAGCGGACCCCCCGATGGTCATATGGCCAGTTGGGAAGGGGGTCGGACAGGGGCGGGGCGGGGGCCGGGGCGGCTGCCGGGGAGAGGTGCGTCACGGAAGCGCGCCGGACTCTCAGGTGCCGCTCAGGTTGGTGCCTTACCATCATTCCCGGTATTTCCCTACCAGTCCGATGGGAATGCCGGGAAACTGTGCCACCTCAGCGAACCCGGAAAGGACGGCGGGCCGACGATGCGCACGCTGATACTGCTCGCCCTCGCGGGCCTGGGAGCCCAACTGGTCGACGGCAGCCTCGGCATGGCCTACGGGGTGACCTCGACCACCCTGCTGCTGGCGATGGGCACCAACCCGGCCGCCGCCTCCGCCACGGTCCACCTCGCCGAGATCGGCACGACCCTGATGTCCGGCGCCTCGCACTGGCGCTTCGGCAACGTCGACTGGAAGGTCGTCGCGAAGATCGGCGTCCCGGGGGCCGTCGGCTCCTTCCTCGGCGCGACGGTGCTCTCGAAGCTGTCGACCGAGGTCGCCGAGCCGGTGATGTCCCTGATCCTGCTCGGCCTCGGCCTGTACGTCATGTCCCGCTTCACCCTGCGCGGCCTGCCCAAGGACCGCCTCGGCAAGCCGCTGCGCCGGCGCTTCCTGACCCCCCTCGGCCTGGTCGCCGGCTTCCTCGACGCGACCGGCGGGGGCGGCTGGGGCCCGGTCGGCACCCCGGCCCTGCTCGCCAGCGGCCGGATGGAGCCCCGCAAGGTGATCGGCTCCATCGACACCAGCGAGTTCCTGGTCGCGATCGCCGCCAGCCTCGGCTTCCTCTTCTCCCTCGGCTCCCAGGGCATCGAGTGGACCTGGGTCGTCGCCTTCCTCCTCGGCGGCCTGGTCGCCGCGCCGATCGCCGCCTGGCTGGTCCGTATCTTCCCGCCCCGGGTCCTGGGCTCGGCGGTCGGCGGCGTCATCATCGTCACCAACGTCCGCACCCTGGTCAACAGCGACTGGGCGGGGGTGTCGGGCACGCCCGCCGTCCTCCTGTACGTCGCCCTGTACGTCCTGTGGGCGGCGGCCCTCGCCTACTCGATCCGGGCGCACCTGCGGGAGCGGGCGGAGGAGGAGCGGACGGCCGCCGGTGCGACGGCCGCCGACGTCACGGCCGCCGACGCCACGGCCGTCGACGCCACGGCTGCCGGGCCGGCCGGGCGGGTGCCGCAGCCGGTCGGCGAGTAGGCCACCGCGGCCGGGCTCAGGGAGGCCAGCCTCAGGGTTCGGGTTCAGGAAGGCGGGCCTCAGGAGGCCGGGCTCAAGGGGCCCGGCTCCGGAGGACCGGGTTCCGGAGGGCCGGGCTCAGGCCTGGGGTTCCCGCGGTGTGGCCTCGGCCTCACGCAGGCTCCGCTCCTTGAGTCCGGTGCGTGCCTCGGTGCGGTGCCCCCGGGCGATGCAGTCGCGCACCACCGCCTCGACGGCGTCCTGGGGCGAGCCGACTCCGGCCAGGACCATCACCTCCACCACCAGTTCGGCGTCGAGACTGACGTCGACCTTGGCCATGAACCGCCCCCTTCGTCGGCGCGGGACGCGAACGCCCGCGCGGCGGCGACCGGTCCGGGCGCCGGTCCCCGCCCGGAGGAGCATGTCACGGATGCGCTCACCTGGGCAGGGTGAGGATCTCCGCCCCGTCCTCCGTGATGGCGATGGTGTGCTCGCTGTGGGCCGTCCGGCAGCCCGTCGCGCTGCGGAGCGTCCACCCGTCGGCGTCGGTGACCAGCTCGGCGGTGTCCGCCATCACCCACGGCTCCAGCGCCAGCAGCAGTCCGGGGCGCAGGGGGTAGCCGCGGCCGGGCCGGCCGGTGTTGGGGACGTGCGGGTCCTGGTGCATCGTCGATCCGATGCCGTGGCCGCCGAAGTCGGTGTTGATCCGGTACCCCGCCTCCTTCAGCACCGTGCCGATGGCGTGCGAGAGGTCGCCGACGCGGGCGCCGGGCCGGGCGGCGGCGATCCCCGCGGCCAGCGCGCGTTCGGTCGCGTCGATCAGCGCGACGCTCTCCGCCGGCCTCGCCTCACCCACGACGAAGCTGATGGCGGCGTCCGCGGCGACACCGCCCAGGGAGACGGCGAGGTCGAGGGTGAGGAGGTCGCCGTCGGCCAGCGTGTAGTCGTGCGGCCGTCCGTGCAGTACGGCGTCGTTGACCGCCGTGCAGATGTAGTGCCCGAACGGGCCGCGGCCGAAGGACGGCGCGTAGTCGACGTAGCAGGACTGCGCCCCCGCCTCGACGATCATGGCCTTGGCCCACCGGTCGATGTCCAGCAGGTTCGTGCCGACCGTGCTGCGGCGCTTCAGCTCGTGCAGGATGTCGGCGACGAGTCCGCCGGTGTCTTTCGCCCGGCTCAGCAGGGTGGGGTTGAGGATCTCGATCACGCGGCGTCCTTCTGGGGGTGTCCAATAACTATACCGGCCATACTGTACCGGTATTGGAATTGTCCACCGGGTGCGGCGGCCCGGTTGAGCGATCGGACGCGGTCAGACGCGGTCGAGGCGGGCGCGGCGGGCGCGGGTGGGGCGAACCCGCCGGCCGACGGAACTGGCCGACGGGGCCGGACCCGTCGACCGGGCCCGCGACCGGGTCCGCCGGCCCGGCCGGTGGCCGGGCTCGCCGACCGGGTCGCGGCCGACCGGCCGGCCAGCCGGTCACCGCCCGCCGTACGCCCCCGCGTCGATGTCCTCCAGCAGGGTCGGCCCGGTGGGCGTCCAGCCCAGCAGTTCCTGGGTCGCGGTGCTGGTCGCGGCCCCGTTCATGCCGAAGAACGCGCCGATCCAGCCGAAGTGGCTCTGTGCCTCGGCCGGGTCGACGGAGGCGACGGGCAGGTCGTAGGCGCGGCCGATCGCCTCCGCGATGGCGCGGGTCGGGACGCCCTCCTCCGCGATGGCGTGCAGCCGGGAGCCCGCCGGCGCCTTCTCCAGGCCGAGCCGGACCATGCGGGCGGCGTCGGTCACGTGCACGGCGGCCCACCGGTTGGCACCGTCGCCCAAGTAGCCGGAGAAGCCCTTGTCCTGGGCCACCGAGGCGATGAGCGAGATGAATCCGTGGTCGCCGGTGCCGTGCACGGTGGGCGGGAAGCGCAGGCTCACGCTGTGCACGCCGCGCTCGACGTAGTCCAGGGCGAGGTTCTCCGTGCCGCCGCGCGGCGAGTCGGGGCCGTGGGCCGGGGACGGGTCGTCCTCGGTGGCGGGCCGGCCCTGCGCGAGGCCGGCGATCCCCGACGCGAGCAGGAACGGCCGGCCGCTCCCGGCGAGCGCGTCGCAGATGGTCTGTACGGCGGCCCGCTCGGCCGCCGCGGTCGCCACCGGGTCGGTGAAGTCGTGCTTGTTGGCCAGGTGGATGACGGCCTCGGCGGCCTCGGCGCCGAGCCGGATGCCGTCCAGGTCGTCGAGGTCGCCGCGGCGGACCAGGGCGCCCTTCGCCTCCAGGGCCGCGGCGGAGGCGTCCGACCTGGCCAGACCGGTGACCTCGTGACCCGTGGCGAGCAGTTCGTCGACGACGGCGGAGCCGATCCAACCGGTGGCTCCGGTGACGAAAACGCGCATGACGTGCTCCTCGTGTTCGGACATGCGGTGATGTCTGTGACTGACGTCAGTCACAGACATCACTGTACGCCGGTACGTCAGTCCCTGTCATCACCCGGCGTGCCGCCTTAGACTCACCGCATGGCGAGATGGGAACCCGGAACCGCGGAACGGCTGCAGGCCGCCGCGCTGGAGCTGTTCGCGACCCGCGGCTACGAGCGCACGACCGCCACGGAGATCGCCCAGTCCGTCGGCCTGACCGAGCGCACGTTCTTCCGGCACTTCAGCGACAAGCGCGAGGCCCTGTTCCACGGGCAGCACCTGCTGGCGCGGGCGTTCGTCGACGGCGTGCGGGAGGCGCCGCCCGACGCGTCGCCCCTCGACGCCGTCGCCCGCGCCCTGTGGTCCGCGGCGTCCTTCTTCCCGGCGGAACGCCGCCCGCACTCCCGTGCCCGCAAGGCGGTGATCGACGAGAACCCCGCGCTCGCGGAGCGCGAACTGCGCAAGATGGCCGACCTCGCCGCGGCCCTCGCCGACACCCTCCGCGCGCGCGGCGTGGACGAGCTCGCGGCCACCGTGGCGGCGCAGACGGGCGTCGCGGTCTTCGGCGTCGCGTTCGGGCGCTGGGTGCGCGACGGCGAGGAGCGGTCCTTCGAGGAGGTCGCGACGGAGGTGTACCGGGAACTGCTGTCCCTGGCCGACGGGGCGGCTCCGGCGCCGCACGGGACGCGGTGACGCCGGAGCCGCCCGCCCCTCAGCCCTGGTCGACGCCCAGGGTCAGGCTGCCGGTGTAGCCGGCCGCGGCCGAACCGGTGACGGTCATCAGGCCGGCCGCGGCGCCCCCGTTCCCGTAGATGCCGTCCTGCGCGAGCGTGGTGCGCGGCACGGTGTTGGTCGAGTACGGGGAGACGCGGGCGACCGCGGTGGTGATCGCCTCGTCGATGAAGAGCTGGCCGGTGTGCAGCTCCTCACCGCCGCTGAACGAGCCGTCCGGGGTCAGGGTGGTGTCCGTGTGCACCTTGACGTGGATGTGCACGCACCGGCCGCGGTACCAGCCGGGGTAGATGGTGCTGATGCGCGCGACGCCGTCGCTGCCGGTGAGGACGCCGCCGCGCAGGAACGTGCCGTTGTCCGGCTCCTGGTGCCCGTTGTTGCCGACGAAGCCGGAGTACTCGCCGAGCGCGTCGCAGTGCCACAGCTCCACGAGGGCCTCGTTCAGCGGAGCGCAGGTGGCGTCGTCGACGACGGTCAGGACCAGCTCCAGCGGCACGCCCGGTTTGTCCTCGGTGAGGTCGGCGCGGACGAGCGCGCCGTCGAGGTAGTACGGGCCCTCGGTCAGCTCCTTGGTGAGGGTGCAGACGGCCGCGGCGGCGACGGGGGCGGTGCGGTCGGTCCGCGCGTCCCCGGCCGTCACGGCGTCCTTGGCGTTGACGGCGCCGACGGTGAGCGCGGCGGCCGTGGCGCCGGTGCCGAGCAGGACGGTACGGCGGCGGATGTGGGGGGTGGGGGGAGTGTGGGGGTCGATGTTGTCTGTCATGAACACGGCACCCTAGGGAGATCGACTGGCAAGGAGCTGTGAGTTCGGCAAAGTGACGAGGTGTCAAGTCGCGGACCGGTCACCAGCGGACGGCCGCGCTCCGGACGCCGCCGTCCTTGCCGGGAACCGGCAAGGTGGGGCACCCGGAGTTGCCACGGCGCCGCCTTCCCCGCCGCCCCGCCGGTCCGTACGGTTCCGGGTGCCACCCGGCAGCGCGAACCGTGGGAGGACCTGTGCCGAGACAGCCCCGTACCCGGCAGGCGGCCGTGTCCGCCGCACTCGGCCTGATCCTCGTCCTGGTCTCCGTGTGGCTCTTCACCACCGTTCCCGACCGGCGGGCGGAGGAACGCGCCTACACCACCGCGTCCGCCTGCCCGGCCGGTGCCGCCGCCACCCGCGCGGACGACTGCCTCACGTACGTACCGGCCAGAGTGGAGCGCAAGGAGCACAAGGCCACCAGGGGCAGCGGCAAGGACTGGCTCCATCTCGCCGTGTCCGGCTCGGACACCGCGCGCCGGATCCGCATGGACGACGCCGGCGGCCCCGTCTACCGGTCCGTCGAGCCCGGGGACCGCGTCACGGTGACGTACTGGCGGGGCGAGATCCGCGGCGTCGGGGCCGGCGGCCTGACGGAGGCCACCCGCGCCACTCCGGTCGACGACTGGCGGACGCCGCTGGGCACCGGGCTGGCGCTGTCGTCGGTGGGCCTCATGCTCCTGTGGAACGGCTGGTGGCTCCGGTACCGTCACCGTCCCGGCACGCCCGCCGACCGGTACGTCTGGAGGGTCTCGGCGGTGTGGGTGGCCACCGTGCTGCTGGGCACGTGGGCCTTCTTCGCGAGCGCCGCGGGCAGCGGCGTGCCGGACGTGCTGCTGGCGGCGGCGTACGGGGTGTTCCCGGCGGCGGCCCTGAGCGGCCTGACGGTGTGGGCGATGCGGCGGCGCCTGCGCACGGCGGACGACACCGGCGACGTGGTCCCGGTACCACCGGCCGGACGCCGGGTGGTCCCGGCGAGCGTGTACGGCGACGTCCCCTACGCCGTGGACGGTTACGGCCTGCTGGTGGTGGGCGACGGCCGCCCGTCGGCCACCCCGGACCCCGGGGGCCGCGTCGCCCTGCGGGAACTGGCGGGGACCCTGACCGTGACGGGCGTGCGGGGCTTCCGGATCGGCGAGGACCCCGAGCACTGGTTCCAGACGTACAAGTGGAACGGCGTGGCCATCGAGTGCCGGGACGGCGACGCGCCGGTCCTCATCGCCGCGAAGCGGCGCGACGCGCCGGTGATCCTGGGGGCCCTGAACGCCACCGCCGGGGCGAGTGCGTAGCGACGCCGCCCGCGACGTCCGCCCCCCTCGGGGCGGACCGCCGTGCCGTGCCGTACCGCGTCCGACCGGACCGGACCGCCGCGGTCGGGCCGGGCGGGGCCGCGTTCTGCGACGGTGGTCACCGGAAGGAGGCACGGTGATCTCAGCGCTGAACGAACTGGTCGACCTCGTCGAGGAACACCTGGCGGAGGACGTCGACATCCACGCACTGGCCACCGGGCTCGGTACGACCGAGTACCACCTGCGCCGGATGTTCTCGTCCCTGGCCGGCCTGCCCCTGTCGGAGTACGTGCGGCGGCGCCGCATGACCGTGGCCGCCGCCGACGTGGTCCGGGGCGAGGACGACCTGCTGAGCATCGCCGTCCGGCACGGCTACGGCTCCACGGAGGCGTTCGGACGCGCGTTCCGCGCGGTCCACGGCGCCGCGCCCCGCGAGGTACGCCGCGACGGAGGGCCGCTGCGCACACAACCCCGGCTCAGGTTCCGCCTGACCGTAGAAGGGAGCATTCCCATGGACACCCGTATCACCGACCGCCCCGCGTTCCGCCTGATCGGCCACGCGGCGCGGGTCCCGCTCGTCCACCGGGGCGTCAACCCGCACATCCAGCGGCACGTCGCCGCGCTGCCCCGGCGGGAGCACGAGCGGCTGAAGGCCCTGTCCGACACCGACCCGGCCGGCCTGCTCCAGGTCAGCGACGACCTCGCCCCGGACGCCCCCGAGGGCACCGAACTGACCTACCTCCACGGGGTCGCCGTCACCGGGGACACCCCGGTCCCCGACGACCTCGACGCCATCGAGGTACCGGCCGGGCGGTGGGCGGTCTTCCGCAGTGCCGGGCCGTACCCGGCGACCCTCCAGACGACGTGGGCCGCGACCGCGGCCGAGTGGTTCCCGTCCAACCCGTGGCGCCTGCGGCCGGGCCCGTCGATCGTCGCGGTCCTCGACCGCGCGGAGGACTTCAGTACGGCGACGTGTGAGCTGTGGCTGCCGGTGGAACCGGCCGTCATGCCCGGCTGACGTCCAGATCCTGGAGGAAGACGTCCCAGGCGGTGGGGGAGAGGGTGAGGTGGGGGCCGGTCCTGTCCTTGGAGTCGCGGACGTGGACGGTGTGGGGGGTGGTGGATATCTCTACGCAGTCGCCGGAGGCGCTGGAACTGTGGCTGGACTTGCGCCAGGCGCGGGCGACTTCGACGCAGTCGTCGCCGGAAGCGCTGCTGTAGCTCGACTTGTGCCAGACGAGGGCAACCTCCACGCAGTCGCCGTCGCTGCTGCTGCTGTGACTTGACTTGTACCAGGTCAGGTCGGGAGTGCTCATCGATTCCCTCGCAATCGCCGCAGCAGGCTCATGGAGTCCGGGACGGTGAGAGCCTGTGTACGCATACTGGCATAACGCCTTTGGAGCACACTGATCACTTTCCGGTCCGTGATCAGTTGGCCGCTTTCCTGGCCTTCGTTGTACGCGAACCACACGTTCTCGGAGGTTTCCAGCAACCGCATCGGACCTTGCAGCCCAGCGTGAACCTCCTGGATCAGCGGCATGACCTGGATCTCGACGTTGCGCAGTTCGGCGATTTCCAGAATGTGGTCGATCTGCTGGCCCATCACCTCGGCTCCGCCCGTGCGCCGCAGGAACACGTACTCCTCCAGGATGAAGCTGAACGCGGTGTTCGGACGGTCCCGAAGCAGTTTCTGCCGCTCGACCCTCGCTGCCCACCGTTCCTCGATCTGAGCGTCATCCATTGGGGGCAGTTGGGCAGCGGCCAAGGCGCGGACGTATCCCTCGGTCTGCAACAGCCCGGGCACCATCCGGCACTCGTACGTGTACAGGGCGATTGCCATCCGCTCCAACTGCGCCCACCGTCGGAACCACGCCGCCAACCCCGGTTGCCGCACCAGATGCACAGCCGCCTTCCGCAGCGCACCCGTGTTGCCCGTGGCCACCTCGCCCCGCTCGACGAAGTCGACGTCCGGCATCCGTCTCCCCAACTCCACCGAAGCCACCGTGTGTTTGGAGAACCGCACCAGCGCCGCGAACTCCTCCCGGCTCAACCCCACGTGCTCGCGCAACGCCTGGACCACCGCACCGAACGTCCGCAGACTGTCCGAAGACTCATCGACCACAGTCGGCCACCTCCCGCGCCCATGGTCACGGCACGTGACGAGTACTGTCCAGCCAGTCACCGCGTACTCTCGCCCGGAGTACACGCTGCCGCCCTGGTGAAGCGGGCCTCGGGGGCGTCAGATTGGGCGCATGACCGCACCACCCGCCCGACAGGGCGTCGTCACCGTACGTGTGTTCGCTCAGCGTCTCAGTGCCACCCCGCGCGGCGCTCGCCTCGCCCGGCGGCTGGCGGGGAACCAGTTGGAGGCGTGGGGTGTCCCCTACGACTCGGACGTCTCCGAACGGGCCGCCGTGATCGTCGCGGAGCTGGCCGCCAACGCCGTCACCCACGGCCGGGTGCCCGGACGGGACTTCGAACTGCGTCTCACCCTCCGCCCGGAGGGCCTCCGTATCGAGGTGACGGACACGCACGCCGGTCCGCCGCGCCCGGCCGTACGTCCAGTTGGACCCCTCGACGAGCACGGAAGGGGGCTGGTGCTGGTCGAGGCGTTGGCGGACCACTGGGAGGTGCTGGACCGGGAGCCGCCCGCCAAGACCGTCCGTGCGGACATCGCTCGGGTGAGCGGGGTGAACCGGGGGCGCCGGGGGCACATGTGAGGGGAACGGCATCACACGTGGCCGTCGGGCCACTCGCTTCTTGGCAGTGTCGTGCTTCCACGGCCCGCGTCAAGGGCGCTGCGCGTCGCCTTCGGCGATGGGCCTGCGGCCCACCCTTGACCCGGGCCGTTCCAGCACGGGTCAGAAGCGAGCGAGCGGCCTGGGGAGCGGGTGCCCAGGCCCAACGGGCCCTCGGGTTTCCTTCCGTGTCCCCGGTGTCGCGGTCGCGCGCTCGCGCCTCGCATGCACGCCGGGTCGTCTCGGCGGCCAACGGCAGGGGGGGCAGGGGGCAGGGGGGGACGTACCTCCTCCCGGAAATGGATGACACTTCGGCCCGAAGTGTCATCCATTTCCGGGAGAGGGGTCGGGCTCGGCGGCCTGGTTCCAGGTGGCCGGGCGGGTCAGGAGTACGCCCTCGCGGGTCCGGGCGTCCGGGGCCGGGCCGAGGGTCCAGCCGTGGGCGGGCGCGATCTCCAGCAGGTGGCGTACGCCGACGCACCGGTACAGGTAGGCCCTGATGAGCAACGTGCGCTGCCTGCCGGCCCGGTGCTTGCGGAAGTACCTGTCCAGGCGGTCCCGGTGGAAGGCGGGGTCGTCCTCGTGCCGCAGCTCACTCCACGTCGTCCACCAGCGGGGACGCAGGGGGAAGAGGCCGAAGAAGCGGTCCAGCGCGCTGGTCGCCCGGCGCTCGACGAAGGGCAGGACCGCGCAGACGAACTCCAGCACCAGGCCGGTGGCCGGCACGAGGGCCAACAGGGCCAGGCACAGCGCCACGTGGAACGGGAAGTGCAGCAGGGTCAGGGCGAAGCGCAGCCGCCGGTCCGCCCTCCCGCGCGGCGGGCCGGGCTCCCACAGGTCACGGAGGGCCGGAGGCGGGACCGGGGGCGGGACGGGGGGCGGGTGCTGCGGAGACGGTGATCGCACCAGGTCACCCAACCACCGGTGCCCGGACATGACAACAGCCCTCTTCATGGGTGTCTCACAGGAACAACTCACGGAAAAATAAGGTCGGTCAGGAAGCATGGCGCCCATGCACGCACACAGACCACGCACCCCCCAGACCGAGCGCACCCGCCGCTGGTTCATGAACCGGTCGCTGCTGCTCGGCGGCGCCGCTGCCGTGGCGACCATGACCGGCGTGGCCGGCTGCTCCACCGACTCCTCCAGCACGTCGGCCACCGCCTCCAGCGGGGCCCCGAGCGGTGGCCCCGGCGGTGACGCCGGCGGTATGGGACCGGGTGTCACAGCGGTGAAGTACGCCGATTTCGTCGGTGTCACCACCGACGGCAAGGTCGTCGACGACCTCTACTCGATCCACTCCACCGACGTCTCCACCGACAAGGTGGTCCAGGCCGCGCAGAAGTTCCTGGACGGGCTGACCGCCAAGGAGCGCAAGGCGTCCGTCTTCGAGGTGGACGACGACGAGTGGCTGGCCTGGAGCAACGTCGACGGCTACGAGCGCGAGGGCGCCCGCATGGGCGACCTGACCGAGGCGCAGCAGAAGCTCGGTTACGCCCTGCTGGGCGCCGCCCTCTCCGCCGACGGGCTCAAGCAGACCCGCGGCATCATGAAGCTCAACGGCTTCCTCGGCGAGTACAACGGCGGCAACCGGGAGACCCTGGAGGAGGGCGCCTACTTCTTCACCTTCATGGGCACCCCCTCGACCACCAAGCCGTGGGGCTTCCAGTTCGAGGGCCACCACGTGGCCATCAACTACTTCGTCCTGGGCGACCAAGTCGTCATGACCCCGACCTTCATGGGCTCGGAGCCGACCGAGAAGACGTACAAGGGCGAGAAGATCTCCCTGTTCAAGTCGGAGACCAAGGCCGGTCTCGCGATGATCCGCTCGCTGACGTCGGCCCAGCGGGCCAAGGTCATCGACTCCACCAAGGAGAAGAGCGGCACCGACATGGTCGCGGGCGCCGGCGCCGACAACCTGGAGCTGCCCTACGCGGGCCTGCCCGGGTCGAAGATGACCGACGCGCAGAAGCAGAAGCTGCTCGACCTGGTCGGCGTCTACGTCGGCTACATGGACGAGGGGCACGCCGCGGTGAAGATGAAGGAGGTGGAGGAGCACATCGACGAGACCTACTTCTACTGGCTCGGCGAGACCGAGGACTCCTCCGCGTTCTACTACCGCGTGCACAGCCCGGTCGTCCTGATCGAGTACGACGCCCAGTCCGCGCTGTTCTACGGCAACGACTCGGCGACGGGCGGCGGCATGCCGAGCGGTCAGCCGAGCGGGATGCCGAGCGGTCAGCCGTCCGGGATGCCGAGTGGCGGGCCCGGCGGCGGCGGTATGGGCATGGGCGGCGGCACCCCCACCCAGGAGCACATCCACACCATGATCCGCACCCCCAACGGCAACGACTACGGCGTGGACCTCCTCAAGCTGCACCTGGAGACGGATCACTGACGGCCGTCACCGCCTCACTCCTGACCGGGACCGTCCCCCCGGCGACGGGCCAGGAGTGAGGCGCCGGCGACCACACAGCCGATGGCGACGACCCGGCCGGCCCCGTAGTAGCTCGCCCAGTCCTCGTCGAAGGACTTCCCGGACAGCACCAGCCACAGCAGCAGGGCCGCTCCGACAGCGAGGACGACCACTCCGCCCGCCGGCCGGAGCCCGGCCCACCAGGATCGTCGGTTCATCCGTCCCTGTCTCCTTCGGCCGGCCGGTGGTGCGATCACCGGTGAGGACGCCGTCCGGCGCCGCCGGGTTCCGGGGCGGAAGGGGCTGCGCGAACCATTGACGCGCAAGGGGTTCGATTCTACGGTCCGTTCGAACTTGCGATCGCTGTTCGGCATCTCGGACATGTGGCCGAGCGTGCCCCGAACGTCCCCCCATCCGCAAGGAGAACCCGTATGAGCCGCAAGCGCACCGCTCTCCTCGCCCTCCCCGTCGCCGCCCTGCTCGCCCTCGTACCGGGCACGGCGTCGGCGTACCCGAACCCGGGGTACGTCACCGGCTCCGTCGTCACCCACGACCCGACGATGATCCGCACCTCGTCCGGGCAGTACCTGCTCTACGCCACCGGCGGCGGCATCGCCAGCAAGACCTCCGCCGACCGCACCGCCTTCAGCGCGGGCGCCGACGCGTTCTCCTCCAAGCCGGGCTGGTGGTCGACGTACTCCTCGGTTCCGGAGTCCTGGGCGCCGGACATCTCGTACCACGGCGGGAAGTACCTGATGTACTACTCCGTCTCGAAGTTCGGCGTGAACACCTCCGCCATCGGACTGGCGGGCTCCACCACCGGACAGCCGGGCAGCTGGACCGACTACGGCATCGTCTACACGTCGAGCAGCTCCAGCGACTACAACGCCATCGACCCGAACCTCTTCGTCGACGACGACGGCACGTGGTGGCTGTCGTTCGGCAGTTGGTGGACGGGGATCAAGATGATCCAGATCAACCCGTCCACCGGCAAGCAGCTCGCCGGCAACACCACGCGGTACTCGCTGGCCTCCCGCCCCACCGGGACGAAGGCCGTCGAGGCGCCGTACATCGTCAAGCGGAACGGGTACTACTACCTCTTCGCCTCGTACGACACCTGCTGCGCCGGCACCAGCTCCACGTACAAGGTCAAGGTCGGCCGCGCCACCTCCGTCACCGGGCCGTACTACGACAAGAACGGGGTGTCGATGATGAACAACGGCGGCACGCCGGTGCTGGAGTCGCACGGCAGCGTCATCGGCCCCGGCGGGCAGTCGATCATGAACGACGTCGATGGCGACCTGATCGTCTACCACTACTACGACGGCAACGACAGCGGCACCCCGAAGCTCGGCATCAACCTGCTGAACTGGAGCAGCGGCTGGCCCGTCGCCTACTGACCGCCACCTCGCAAACCCCGCTGGCCGGGAGGCGCGGCGGGGTCCGCGTGGGCCTGTCCTCCCTCTCCCGCCGTCGCCCGCAGGGCAGACGGGAGAGGGAGGACAGGACCTGGGCCGGACGGCCGGTCACAGGCGCCGCAGGTTCACCACCTGGCCGCTGGTCAGGCCGAGCCAGATCGCGGGGGCGCCGGCCAGCCGCGGGTTGTCGTAGCGGGCCGGGAGGTCCCCGCCGGGGTTGACCGTGACGATGACGCGCTCCAGCCGCCACGTCTCGTCCGGCTTGTCCGACGGCGGCGCGTAGCGCAGGTAGGCCGGGTAGCGGTCCAGGTCGTCGGTGTCCAGCTGGGGATTGCGGGGGTCGTTGCGCTCGGGGTGGTAGACGTTGGCGCCGTCCCCCAGCACGTAGGTGACGTCGGTGCCGGGCTCCCACTCGTCGCGGCTGGAGTCCAGGGAGAACTCCCGGCCGGCGACGTTGACGAAGACCCAGCCCCGCACCCCTGACGGGCTGTCGCCCGCCGTGACGATCCGTACGTCGATCCGCTCGATGGCCGCCATGCCGTTCCCTTCGGTGGAGGTGCCCTCCGCGTCGGCGGGGGCACCCCATCGCTACCCTCCGGGGTCGGTCGGACGCGCCGGGCGCCGGTGAGTCGGGGGTGTGCGGCGGCACTCGGGGGGTGGTCGGCGGCCCGTCCGCGATCCGGAGCGGGAAACGGGTGTCACCCTGTCCGGCCCACGCCCGCCGCGTCCGGCCAGCGCTGCGCCCCCGGCCAGCCCGTCGCCGGGGCCGCCGCCAGCCCGTCGGTGCCCCGCACCTGGGCGGCGGTGAGCCCGCCGCGCGCGGGGACGCCGGGCGGGGTGGGGCCGGCGGGCGCGGCCACGGCGGCCGGCATCTGCGGCTGAGGGGCCGGCGTCCGCGCCGGCTGCGGTATCTGCTGCGGTGCCGGCTGAGTGATCGGCTGCGGCGTCGGCTGAGTGATCGGCTGTGGGATCTGCTGCGGTATCTGCTGCGGTGCCGCCGGCATCGGCATCGGCATCGGCATCGCGGCCCCCACGGCCTGCGCGGCCAGCCCCCGCGTTCCGCCGCCGTTGGTCTCGCCCACCAGCCGGTCCACCGCCGCCGTGCCCGAGCTGTAGCCGCTCCCCGTGGCCTGCTCGGGCCCGGCGGCTCCCCTCCTGGTCCCGTAGAGCACCTGTTCCAGGCCGGACACCAGGCGGCGTACGTCGGTCTGGGGGCGCACCACGAGCCGCAGGAAGCGGCTGGAGGAACCGATCTTGTTGCCGCACTCGCGGACCAGCACCCGGTGCTCGGTCAGCAGCCGGTCCCGGACCACGGTGCCCTCGGCGCCGACGGGGAGGCGGACGAAGAGGAAGTTGCCCTGGGAGGGGTAGACCGTCAGACCGGGGAGGGAGGAGAGCCGGCTGGACATCTCCAGGCGGTCGCGGCGCACCTCGTGCAGGCTCCGCGCGTACTCCGCGCCGTGGTCGCGCAGCATGAAGACGACGTGCTCGGCGAAGGAGTTGAGGTTCCACTTGGGCAGCATGGAGCGGACCTTGCCCGCCAGCGCCGGGTTGGCGACCAGGTAGCCGAAGCGGATGCCGTGCAGGCCGAAGTTCTTGCCGAGGCTGCGCAGCACGATGACGTTGGGGCGGAGCATCGCCTCCTGGACCACGCTCGGCTCGGCCTCCGCGTCGGCGAACTCCAGGAAGGACTCGTCGATCACCACCAGGTCCAGGTCGGCCATCGCGTCCATGAACTGCACGAGCGCGTGCTTGTGCAGGAAGCCCCCGTCGGGGTTGTTGGGGTTGCAGATGACGGCGACCCGGGTGCCCCGGGCCCGGATGAACTCGGCGTACTGCGCGAGGTCCAGGGCGAAGCCGCCGGACTCCTGGAGCGGGAACATGTCGACCCGCTTGCCGGTCTCCATCGGCTGGTCGGTCCAGCGGCCGAAGGTGGGGACGGGGACGGCCAGCGACTCCCGCACCAGCAGGTGGTCGATCCAGGTGATCAGCTCCGTGGAGCCGTTGCCCATCGCCACGCACTGCGGCGGCAGTTGCAGCAGCCCGCACAGCTCGGCGGTGATGGTGTCGGCGCCGCTCGGGTAGTACGTGATGATGTCCCGCAGCCGCCCCGCCATCTCCTGGAACATCTCCGGGGTGGGGAAGTACGGGTTGCAGGGGATGCAGAAGTCCACGGGCCCCGCGCCGTCGCCGCCCTCCCGGGTCAGCGCCGCCATCGACGGGCTGTGCGCCGAGGCGCTGCGGAACAGCGAGGTGACGTTGCCGGCCAAGGGAACCTCCGTAGCGGGAACGGCCCGCGGGGGAGCGCGGGCCGCCCATGAGTACGGATCCGCCCGGGCCGGCGTTCACCTCATGTGAGGAAAGTGTGACGGCGGTGGCTCAGGAGTCGAACGAGTGGACGGTCGTCGTCCGGTAGGTCTCGCCGGGCCGCAGCACGGTCGACGGGAAGGCCGGCTGGTTCGGCGAGTCCGGGAAGTGCTGGGTCTCCAGGCACAGCGCGTCGCCCTGCCGGTAGAGCCGGCCGCCGGTGCCGGTGAGGGTGCCGTCGAGGAAGTTGCCCGAGTAGAACTGGAGGCCGGGCTGGTCGGTGGCGATCCTCAGGGTGCGGCCGGAGGACGGGTCGCGCAGGGTGGCGATGTGTTCGGGGCGGGCGGTGACGCCCTTGTCGAGGACCCAGTTGTGGTCGAAGCCCTTGGCGAGGACCAGCTGCGGGTGGGCGGCGCGGATGTCGCGGCCGATCGGCTTGGCGCGGCGGAAGTCGAAGGGGGTGCCGGCCGTCTTCGCCAGTTCGCCCGTCGGGATCAGGCCCGCGTCGGTGGGGGTGAAGCGGGACGCGGCGATCGACAGCTCGTGGTCCTCGACGGTGCCGCTGCCCTCGCCGGCCAGGTTCCAGTAGACGTGGCTGGTGAGGTTGACGACGGTGGCCTTGTCGGTGGTGGCCTCGTAGTCGATGCGCCAGTCGCCGGAGCGGGTGAGGGTGTAGGTGACCGTGGCGTCGAGGGTGCCGGGGTAGCCCATCTCGCCGTCGACGCTGGTGTAGCGCAGGACCAGGCCGACGTCGGAGCCCGAGGCGTACGGCTCCACGTCCCACACCCGGTAGTCGAAGCCGAGGGCGCCGCCGTGCAGGGAGTTCTCGCCGTCGTTGACGGAGAGCTGATACGTGGTGCCGTCCAGGGTGAAGCGGCCCTTGGCGATGCGGTTGCCGTAGCGGCCGATCAGGGCGCCGAAGTGCGGGCTGCGGGCCACGTAGTCGTCGAGGTCGTCGAAGCCCAGGGAGACGTTCGCGTACCGGCCCCGGCGGTCGGGGAGCTCCAGGGACTGCACCACACCGCCGTACGACAGCACCTTCATCCGCGTGCCGCCGTTCTCCAGCGACCAGCGGTACACCTCCGTGCCGTCGGCGAGCGTGCCGAAGAGTTCCTTCACCGGCTTCCTGCCTCCCCCTGCTGCGTGTGCCGTGCCGCCGATCGCGGTGGCGGCGAGGCCCGCCGCGGCGGCGCCTGCGATGACCGTGCGTCTGCTCAGTTCCATGCGGCTCTCCTGAAAGGGATCGGCCCCCCGCCCGGACGGGCGGGGGGCCGGAACTGACCTACGAACCCACCTTGCGCTTGTTCCACACGTCGAAGCCGACCGCCGCCAGCAGCACCAGGCCCTTGATGACCTGCTGCCAGTCGGTGCCGATGCCGACGAGGTTCATGCCGTTGTTCAGCACGCCCAGGACCAGACCGCCGATGATCGCGCCGAGGACCGTGCCCACGCCGCCGCTCATCGACGCCCCGCCGATGAACGAGGCGGCGATGGCCTCCAGCTCGAAGTTGAGGCCCGCCTTGGGCGAGGCCGCGTTGAAGCGGGCGGCGAAGACCAGACCCGCCAGGGCCGCGAGCATGCCCATGTTCACGAAGACCAGGAAGGTGACCTTCTTGTCCCGCACACCCGACAGCTTCGCCGCCGGGAGGTTGCCGCCGATGGCGTAGATGTGGCGGCCGATGATCGCGTTGCGCATGACGTAGCCGAAGCCGACCAGCAGCACGCCCAGGATCAGCAGCACGATCGGGGCGCCCTTGTAGCTGGCGAGCAGCAGCGTGAGGACGAGGATCGCGGCGGCCAGCGCCACCAGCTTCAGGCCGAACAGCTTGACCGGCAGCACGTCGAGGTCGAACTCCTGCTGGCGCTTGCGGTCCCGCAGCTCCTGGAGGACCACGAACGCGATCAGCGCGATGCCCAGCAGCAACGTCAGGTTGTGGTAGTTGGTCTCCGGGCCGACCTCCGGCATGAAGCCGTTGGCGACCTTCTGCAGGCCCTCCGGGAACGGGCCGAGGGTCTGGCCCTCCAGGAAGATCTCCGTCAGCCCGCGGAAGATCAGCATGCCGGCCAGGGTCACGATGAACGACGGTATGCCGCCGTAGGCGATGAAGAAGCCCTGCACCGCGCCCGCGACCGCGCCCATCAGCAGGCACAGCACCAGCGCGAGCGGCCAGGGCAGGTCGTGTTTGACCATGAACACGGCGGCCATCGAGCCGATGAACGCCGTCAGCGAGCCCACCGACAGGTCGATGTGGCCCGCGATGATCACCAGCATCATGCCGATCGCGAGGATCAGGATGTAGCTGTTCTGCAGCACCAGGTTGGAGACGTTGCGCGGCAGCAGCAGGTCACCGCCGGTCCAGACCGCGAACAGCACCACGATCAGGCCGAGGGCGAACAGCATGCCGTACTGCCGCATGTTGCGGCGCATCCCGTCCAGCATCAGCTGGAGCAGGCCGTCGCCGCCGGCCGGCCCGCCCTTCCCGGCCGGCGCGGGGGCCGGCGACTTGGCGGTCACATCCGTGCTCATCGGGTTACCTCTTTGTCCTTCGTCATCTGACGCATCAGCGATTCCTGCGAGGCCTCGGCCCGTGAGAACTCACCGGTCAGCCGTCCGGCGGCCATCGTGTAGATGCGGTCGCACATGCCGAGCAGCTCCGGCAGCTCGGAGGAGATGAAGACGACCGCCTTGCCCTGGGCGGCCAGTCGGTCGATGACCGTGTAGATCTCGTACTTCGCGCCGACGTCGATGCCGCGCGTCGGCTCGTCCAGGATCAGCACGTCCGGACCGGCGAAGATCCACTTGCTGAGGACGACCTTCTGCTGGTTGCCGCCGGAGAGCTTGCCCACCGGCTCGAACACGGTCGGCGCCTTGATGTTCATCGACGTGCGGAAGTCCTCGGCGACCTGACGCTCGCCGTGCTCGTCGACGATCCCTCGCCTGGCGACCTTGCCCAGGGCGCTGAGCGAGATGTTGCGCCCGATGGTGTCGATGAGGTTGAGCCCGTAGTGCTTGCGGTCCTCGGTGACGTACGCGATGCCGTGCCCCACCGCCTCCGGGACGGTCTTGGTACGGATCTCCTTGCCGTCCTTCAACACCGTGCCGCCCGCGTACCGGCCGTAGGTGCGGCCGAAGACGCTCATCGCCAGTTCGGTGCGGCCGGCGCCCATCAGGCCCGCGATGCCGACGATCTCGCCGCGCCGTACGTTCAGCGAGACGTCGTCGACCACCTTGCGCTGCTGGTCGATGGGGTGGTGCACGGTCCAGTTGCGGATCTCCAGGGCGGGCGCCTGCCCCTCCTCGGGCTGGTGCGGGGAGCGCTCCGGGAAGCGGTGCTCCAGGTCCCGGCCGACCATCCCGGCGATGATCCGGTCCTCGGTGGTCTCCGCGGCCTTCACGTCCAGCGTCTCGATGGTCCGCCCGTCCCGCAGGATGGTCACCGAGTCGGCGACCCGGCGGATCTCGTTCAGCTTGTGCGAGATGATGATCGAGGTGATGCCCTGTTCCTTCAACTGGAGGATCAGGTCGAGCAGTTTGCCGCTGTCCTCGTCGTTCAGGGCCGCCGTCGGCTCGTCGAGGATGAGCAGCTTCACCTTCTTCGACAGCGCCTTGGCGATCTCGACGAGCTGCTGCTTGCCGACGCCGATGTCCGCGACCCGGGTCTCGGGGTGCTCGTCCAGACCGACCCGGCGCAGCAGCTCGGTGGCGTGCCGCAGCGTGTCGTTCCAGTTGATGAGGCCCCGGGTGGCGTGCTCGTTGCCGAGGAAGATGTTCTCCGCGATGGGGAGGTAGGGCACCAGGGCCAGCTCCTGGTGGATGATCACGATGCCGCGCTGCTCACTGGCCCGGATGTCCTTGAAGGCGCAGGGCTGCCCCTCGAAGAGGATCTCGCCCTCGTAGGTGCCGTGCGGGTGGACCCCGGAGAGGACCTTCATCAGCGTCGACTTGCCGGCGCCGTTCTCCCCGCAGATGGCGTGGACCTCGCCCTGCCGTACGGTCAGCGTGACGTCCGACAGCGCCTTGACGCCGGGAAAGGTCTTGACGATCGAGCGCATTTCCAGGACGGGTCCCGCCATGGTCGTGCCTTCCAATCACTCGGTGCCGGCGGTTACTTGAGGTCGCTTTCCTTGATGTAGCCGGTGTCGACGACGGCTTCCTGGTAGTTCTCCTTGTCGACGGCGACCGGCTCCAGGAGGTAGGCCGGGACGACCTTGACACCGTTGTCATAGGTCTTGGTGTCGTTGACCTCGGGCTTCTTGTCGTTGAGAAGCGCGTCGACCATGTCGGCGGACACCTTCGCCAGCTCGCGGGTGTCCTTGTAGACGGTCATCGACTGCTCGCCGGCGATGATCGACTTCACCGAGGCCAGCTCCGCGTCCTGGCCGGTGACGACCGGCAGCGGCTTGCTCTTGGACCCGTAGTCGTCCGACTTCAGGGCGGACAGGATGCCGATCGAGATGCCGTCGTAGGGCGACAGCACCGCGTCGACCCGCTCGCTCTTGTAGGACGAGGTCAGGATGTCGTCCATGCGCTTCTGGGCGGTGCCGCCGTCCCAGCGCAGGGTGGTGACCTGGTTGAGGGCGGTCTGCCCGGAGCGGACGACGAGCTGCTTCTTGTCGATGTAGGGCTGGAGCGCCTTCATCGCGCCGGAGAAGAAGTAGCGGGTGTTGTTGTCGTCGTTCGAGCCGGCGAACAGCTCGATGTTGAAGGGGCCCTTCTCGCTGCCGTCCTTCAGGCCGAGCTTCTCCAGGATGTAGGTGCCCTGCAGCTCGCCGACCTTCTCGTTGTCGAAGGAGGCGTAGTAGTCGACGTTCTCGGTGCCCAGGATCAGGCGGTCGTAGGAGATCACCGGGATGTCGGCGTCCTTGGCCTGCTGCACCACGTTGTTCATCGACTTGTTGTCGATGGCCGCGATGATCAGCGCCTTCACGCCCTGCGTGATCAGGTTCTCGACCTGGGAGACCTGCTGGTCGGGGTCGTCCTCCCCGTAGACCAGCTTGGTCTTGTAGCCCTTGGACTCCAGTTCCTTGACGACGTAGTCGCCGTCGGCGATCCAGCGCTCGGAGGACTTGGTCGGCATCGCGATGCCGATGGTCGCCCCCTGGGAACTGCCCTTGTCCTCCTCGCTGCCGCCCTCGCTGCTCTGGCCGCAGGCGGTCAGGGTCAGGGCGAGGGAGGCGGCCGAGGCGATGGCGGCGAGTGCGGCTCTGCGGTTACGCATGATCATCTTCCTTGATGTGTGCGAGGAGGAACCGAGACGAGGTGTGTCGGATTGTGCGCGGTCGTGTCTTCTTTTGAGAAGGGAGTTTCCAGAACGTTATGACGAGGTCTCGAACCGGTTGAGCGGGCCGGGCAGCCGCGTGCCGAGCGGGGCCATGTCGCCGCCGGCGCCGTGCCGCGCGAGCAGGTCCAGCGCGAGCCGCCCGCGCCGCACCCGCTCCTTGGCGGTGGCCAGCGTCAGTTCCCGCAGGTGGTGGCCGTAGGGGTAGATGCCGGGCGACTTCGACAGGCCGAACTTCAGGTAGAGCGGGGCGCCGCGCCGGATCAATTCGGCCACCTCGTACATCCGCACATAACCGCCCAGGTCGTCCGGCGCCTCGATGTACATGTCCATCGGCGCCGCCGACACCCGGCGGATCTCGGTGAGGTGATCCAGCGTCAGGTCGCTGGGCACGTTGACGGAGTCGGCGCCGAGCCGCTCGTACACGGCGAACGAGGCCGGGTTGACCGGTCCGACGAGCGCCGACACCTTCAGCGTGGTGTCGGCCGGGATGATCCCCGCGCTCCGCGCCCGGTGCAGCGTCCACAGCACGCCCTCGTCGGCGACGAGCAGGCACTTGACGCCCAGCTCCGTGGCGCGGACGGCGTCCTCCACGCACCCGGCGACGGCGTCGTGGCCGCGCGCCCGCAGCCCCCCGCCGCCGGAGTCGGTCCGGGTGGAGCCGCCGATGTCCCAGGTCCCGCGCGGACCGGTGAACAGGCACAGCTCGATGTCGCGCGCGGCGGTGGCCTCGACCATCTCGGTGATCTCGGCGTCGGAGAGCATCCACACGCCGCTGCCCTGGCTGATCCGGTGGATCGGGACGTCGAGGCGGGAGGACTCCTTCAGGACCACCGCCAGCGCCTCGGGACCCTCGCAGGAGGGGATCTCGGTGCGCCAGCGACCGCCCTCCGGGAAGGTGTGCGGCGAGGCGTCGGCGGGGTCGAGGGCGGGCGCGGCCAGGCCGAGGGCGGTGAGCGCCTGCTCACCGGGCCGGCGGGGCGCCGTGGCGGAAGCGTCGGTCACAAGCTGTCCTTCGTGTTCGGTATGCCGGACGAGGTTCGCGGCACAGGGCGGACGGGCGGGGCGTGGGTGTACGCCGGTACGGAGGCCGTCAGGCCGCCCCGTACCGGCGTACGGCTGGGGGCTGCCTCAGGGACGCAGCAGTACCTTGCCGACCTTCGGGTCACCGGACCCCACCAGCTCGATGGCATGCGGGAACTCGGCGAGCGGCAGTTCGTGCGTCACCAGCGGCAGCGGGTCGAGCAGTCCGGCGGCGAACACCCGGACCGTGTGCGCCCAGGCGTTCGGGGG
The DNA here is from genome assembly GCF_054956795.1 of Streptomyces sp. SYSU D01066-1. NCBI lineage: Bacteria > Bacillati > Actinomycetota > Actinomycetes > Kitasatosporales > Streptomycetaceae > Streptomyces > Streptomyces sp. SYSU D01066-1. The sequence continues at coordinate 112,544 of NZ_JBUDHV010000013.1, forward strand.
CGCCCCGAAGACGGTGTGCACCTCCAGTTGCCGCACGACCAGGTCGGTGGGGTCGAGGCCGGTGGCGCCGGGCGCCGGGATGCCGGTCAGCACCAGCCGTCCGCCGCGCCTCAGCAGCGCGGCGGCGGTACGGGCGGCGTCGGCGGACCCGGCGGTCTCGATGACGACGTCGAAGTCGTCGGGAAGCGGCCGGTCCTTGGTGCGGAAGCCGGTCGCCCCGAACCGCCGGGACAGCGCCTCCCGGTCGTCGCGCGTACCGACCACCAGCAGCTCGGCGGGGGAGCCGGCGGCGAGGAACTGCACGGCGAACATCCCGAGCGTGCCCGTGCCGACGACGGCGACCCGCTCGCCCGGCCGGGCGTTCGCCTTCAGCGCGGCGGCGGCGACGCAGGCGGCCGGCTCCAGCAGGGCGGCGGCCGACAGGTCGGCGTCGTCGGGCAGGACGTGCAGCAGCCGGGCCGGGAGCGTCAGCGTCGGGGCCATGGCGCCCGGCTGGGTGAACCCGGTCTCCTCGTACCCGGCGGTGCACAACGTCGTCTCACCGGCGTGGCAGCGGTCGCAGACCTGGCAGTTGCGGAATCCCTCGCCGACCACCTTGCGCCCGACGAGCGAGACCGGCACCCCGGCCCCGACCGCCTCCACCGTCCCCGACCACTCGTGCCCGGGAACCAACGGGTAACGGACGTACCCCTCGGGCCTGTTGCCCTGGTGCACCTCGCGGTCGCTGCCGCAGATGCCGGCGGCGTGCACCCGTACCAGCGCCTCCCCGGCGGCCGGGTCGCGCGGCTCGTGCGGGACGAGCCGGTGCGCCCCTGGCGCCTCGATGACGACGGCGGTGCTCACGCCTGCGTCCCCTTCGGCCTGCGCTGCTCCCAGCCCTCGGCCCACAGGTCGAACCGGGCCTGCTGCTGCGGGAACTCGGCGGCGGCGTCGGTGTCCAGCTCCACGCCGAGCCCAGGGGCGTCGGAGAGGTGGAAGCACCCGTCCTGCGGGTCCACCTGGGGAGCGCCCTTGACCACCTTCTTGATCTCCGCGTCCGCGAAGTCGTTGAAGTGCTCCAGGATCTTGAAGTTGGGGGAGGTGAAGCCGACCTGGAGCGAGGCGGCGGTGAGCACGGAGCCGCCCACGTTGTGCGGCGCGACCAGCGTGTAGTGCGTCTCGGCGGTCGCGGCGAGCTTCCGCGTCTCCCAGATGCCGCCGATGTGGCCGACGTCCGGCTGGATGATGTCGACGGACTGGTCCTCGAACAGCTCCCGGAACTCGATGCGGTCGTGGATGCGCTCACCGGTGGCGACGGGGAGGTCCACCTTCTCGGCGACCTTCTTCAGCGCCCGCAGGTTCTCCGGCGGCACCGGCTCCTCCAGCCAGGCCGGCTTGAAGGGCGCCAGCTCCTTCGCGAGCCGTACGGCGGTGGAGGGGGAGAACCGGCCGTGCATCTCCAGCATCAGCTCGGCGTCGGGCCCGATGGCGTCCCGCACGGCCTCGATGAGCGAGACGGCGTACAGCGTCTGCTCGTGGTCCAGCTCGAAGTGCCCGGTCCCGAACGGGTCGATCTTCAGCGCCCGGTACCCGCGCTCCATGACCCCCTGGGCGGCCTTGTGGTACGCCTCGGGCGTCCGCTCGGTGGTGTACCACCCGTTGGCGTACGCCTTCACCTTGTCGGTGACCTTGCCGCCCAGCAGCTGCCACACCGGGACGCCGAGGGCCTTGCCCTTGATGTCCCAGCAGGCCATCTCGATCACGGCGATGCCGGACATCACGATCTCGCCCGCGCGTCCGTAGTCGCCGTACTTCATGCGCTTGACGAGGTCCTCGACAGCGAACGGGTCGGAGCCGAGAATGTGGTTGACCTCGGCCTCCTTGAGGTAGCCGAGCAGCGCGTCGGTGTGGCCGAGCATCCGGGTCTCGCCGACTCCGGTGAGGCCCTCGTCGGTGTGCACCTGGACATAGGTCAGGTTGCGCCACGGCGTCCCGACCACGTGCGTGCTGATTCCGGTGATGCGCACGACAGCTGCCCTCCGCTACGTTCGATATTTCGTCACTCGTTCGAAATGCTGGCGTGACAGTAAGGACGGGGCGGTGGGGGTGTCAATGGGGTGGGCACATAACGGTTTCGGTGGCTTTCGAAACCTCGTCACCGGCCGGGGCGGCCGTTTCCCACACAACTTTCACAGGCGGCACTAGGAAGGCGGCCGACGCGGAACTTACCCTTCACGCGTCATGGACTACTGCGAGCCGTGCCGACGGCACCTCAACGGCGCCCTGGCCTGTCCGGGATGCGGCGCACCGGCGGAGCGGCCGGCCCCAGCGAAGCCGACGCCGGACGGCCTGCCGGACGCCGGCCCCGCCGAGGAGGCGGGGAGGCCCGAGGGGGCGTCACCGCCGGCCCCTGCCGCCCGGGGACCCGAACCCCGGCCCGACGACGCCCCGGCGGAGGCCCGCCCGACGGGCACGGGTCCGACGGGCGCGGGCCCGCTTCCCGCCGACCCGTTCGCTGCCGGCCCGGCCGACGGGGGCCGGGCAGGCGGGGACCCGGACGACCGGGACCCGGACCACGGGGAACCGGACCACGGGGAACCGGACCACGGGGAACCGGATCACGGGGAACCGGATCATGGGGAACCTGACCTCGCGGATCCGGTCGACGGGGGCCGGGCAGGCGGGGACCCGGACGACCGGGACCCGGATCACGGGGAACCGGTCGACGGGGAACCGGTCGACGGGGGCCGGGCAGGCGGGGACCCGGACGACCGGGAACCTGATCACGGGCAACCGGATCACGGGGGTCCGGACCACGAGAAATCGCACCACGGAGCACCGGACCACGAGGACTCGCACCACGGGGGTCCGGTCGACGAGGACCCGGCTTACGGGGGTCCGGTCGACGAGGACCCGGCTTACGCGGATGCGCCGTACGCGCCTCCGGCTCACGGGGGCCCGGCCTACGGCGTCTCCCCGTACGCGCACCCGGTCCACGGGAGTCCGGCCTACGGCGTCTCCCCGTACGCGCACCCGGTCCACGGGAGTCCGGCCTACGGCGTCTCCCCGTACGCGCACCCGGCCCACGGGAGTCCGGCCGACGGGGCCTCGCCGTACCTGCATCCGGCCTATGAGAGTCCCGCCTCTGACGCCTCCGCCCCCGCCGGCCCGGCCCGCCGGAACGCCGCCGACGGCAGCGGCGGCCGACGCGACCGCAGGGTGGCGGCCCACCGCAGGCGCCGCCGCCGGACCCTGCTGGTCACCGCCGGGGTCCTGCTGGCCACCGGTGGCCTGAGCCTGACCGAACTCGGCAGTGCCGGCGGCGCGGGCACCCCCTCCCCGAAACCGGCCACGTCCGGGGGAGAGGCTCCCGCGGCCGACCGGGACGACGAGGGCGAGCCCTCGCCGGAAGCCACGGTCGCACCGGTGGACGACGTGACGTCCACCGGCGCGACGAACTCGGCGTCCCCGCGCCCGGCGCAGGCCGACCCGCACCCGTCGGGCTCGGCCGAGGCGACGGAGCCGGGCACTTCGGAGGAGGCCGTGAGGGCGGACCCGACGCCCTCCCGCGCCGCCACCCCGAAGAGCCCCTCGGTGCCTTCGGCGGTGACCACCCCGGAGGACGAACCCCCCGCCGTCACGGGAACGCCCGCCCCGCAACCGTCTTCTTCCGACGAGCAATCGCAACTCCCCGTCCCGGAGCCGTCGGTGACGGAGACGTGCAGGCGATTCCTGTGGTGGTGCGCCTAGACCCTGTCGTCAGACCCCCGCCGCCCGCCCACCCACCCTCCAGGCGGGCGGGCGGCGGGCTCGGGCGGGCACTCACCACCACCCGTCCGGCCGTCCCGGCACTGGCCGTCGGCGCCCACCCCGCCGGCACCGCCCTGGAACACCGGCTCCGCCCCGTCACCGACGGCCTCGCCGGACACGTCGTCGAGGACTGCGGCCACATCATCCCGCCGCACCGGTCCCGGGCACTGCTGACGGTGCCGCGGCCGTCCCTGTCCGGGGGGCCGGACGAGGCGCCGGGACCGACGGTGTCGTCCTGAAGGCGGCCCACACGGTCTCGCCGACGACATGCCGCGCGACCCCCATGTCGTCGGCCGCTTCCCGAGGTGACGGTCATGGTGAAGGCCGGGCACTTCTACGAGCTCCGGTACGAGTTCGAGGCGTAAGCACCCGCCGGAGGGCTCAGCCCTCAGCCCCCTCGTCCCCCACCATCCGCCGCAACGCGTCCCGCAGCGCCAGCCGCTCGCCCTCCGACAGCCCCGCCAGCGGCTCGCGCGCGAAGCGCAGTGACTCGCGCAGACCGTGGGCCACCCGCAGGCCCTCCTCCGTGACCGCCGCCACCTTCACGCGCCGGTCGCCGGGGTCGGGGCGGCGCTCCACCAGTCCGCGCGCCTCCAGCCGGTCCACGATGCCGGTGACGTTCGACGGCTCGCACCGCAGCTTGCGGGCCAGCCTGCGCATCGGCAGCGGCTCCAGCGACAGCAGCCTCAGCAGCCGCGCCTGCGCCCCGGTCAGCGCGTGCTGGGCCGCCGCCTCCTCGTAGTCCGCGTGGAACCGGGCCACGGCCGCGCCGATCAGCTCGACGACCTCCAGGGTCAGTGCGTCCGGTCGGGGGGAGGGATGCGCGGCGGCCATGGATTCAGGGTACCCAGTGTTTGACAACCTGAAATTTTCAAGAGCACAGTTGTTTCAGGTAATGAAACATCCTCGAAAGGGCCGCTGATGACCGAGTCCCCCGCGCTCCCCTCCGTCAACCGGGAATGGCACCTGCTGAACCGTCCGGTCGGCTGGCCGAAGGAGGAGGACTTCGCCCTCGTCGAGGCGGAGGTCCCCACCCCCGGCGAGGGCCAGGTGCTGGTCCGCAACACCTACCTCTCCGTCGACCCGTACATGCGCGGCCGGATGAGCGCCGCCAAGTCCTACGTCGCCCCCTTCGAGCTGGGCGAGGTCATGCAGGGCGGCGCGGTCGGCGAGGTCGTGGCGTCGAACGCCGGGGACCTCGCCGTCGGCGACCACGTCCTGCACTGGCTCGGCTGGCGCGAGTACGCCGTCGTGGACGCGCGGCAGGCCACCAAGGTCGACCCCGAGGTCGCGCCGCTGTCGACGTACCTCGGGGTGCTCGGCATGCCCGGCCTCACCGCGTACGCCGGTCTGCTGCGCACCGCCTCCTTCAAGGAGGGCGACGCGGTGTTCGTCTCCGGTGCCGCGGGCGCCGTCGGCGGCCAGGTCGGGCAGATCGCCAAGCTGAAGGGCGCCTCCCGGGTCATCGGGTCGGCCGGGTCCGACGAGAAGGTGAAGCTGCTCACGGACGAGTACGGCTTCGACGCCGCCTTCAACTACAAGGACGGCGACGTCAGCGGCCAGCTGCGCGCCGCCGCGCCGGACGGCGTCGACGTCTACTTCGACAACGTCGGCGGCGATCACCTGGAGGCCGCCATCGGCTCCCTCAACCGGGGCGGCCGGATCGCGGTCTGCGGCATGATCTCCGTCTACAACAACACCGAGCCCGCCCCCGGTCCGAGGAACCTCTTCCGCCTCATCCAGACCCGGGGCCGCATCGAGGGCTTCCTCGTCGGCGACCACTACGACCTCCAGCCCCAGTTCGTGCGGGAGGTCGGCCCCTGGGTCCGCGACGGCCGGCTGAAGTACCGCGAGACCGTCGTCGAGGGCATCGAGAACAACCTGGAGGCGTTCCTCGGCGTCCTGCGCGGCGACAACACCGGGAAGATGATCGTCAAGCTCTGACGTCCGCCGCACGGGCCGCCGTCCGGGGCACGTCGGTGAACCTACCCTGACGAGAGGGTAGGTTCCGCCCCCGGCGGCCCGCCGCTCCGCTGCCGCCGGCCCCGGCGGCCCGCCACCGTTGCCCTGGCGGCCCGCTACCGCCGCCCCGCCCCCGGCAGTCCGCCAGCACCGCCCCGCTGCCGCCGCTCCGGCCGCCCGCCGGACCCGGCGAGCCGCTGCCGCAGCGTGGCGGCGAAGTCCTCGGCCATCGCCAGCCGGGCCCGCAGCGTCTCGCACCGCGCGTCGGCCACCTTGCGGTAGGCGTCCAGGCGCTCCCGCAGCCGCTCCCGCTCCTCCTCGGAGGGGGCCTCGTCGGCCGCCGACAGCCGGTCGGTGATCTCCAGCAGGTCCCGCATCTCCTCCAGGGAGAAGTCCAGCGGCTTCATCCGGCGGATCACCATCAGCCGCTCGACGTCGGACTCCGTGTACAGGCGGAAACCGCCCTTGCTGCGGGCGGAGGGAATAACGAGACCGACTTCTTCGTAATGACGCATGGTGCGCAGCGACAGACCGGTCCGTTCGGCGACCTCGCCGATCCGCATCCGCCGCTGCTGTTCCGTCATCGTCGTGTCTCTCCTCGTTCTCGTCACCGGATCCCGGCCGCTGTTCACCCGCGCTTCGCAAGCCGCGACTCGCACTCTTCCCTTACGTCAGGGTAGAGTCGTCGGACGAGTGGAACCGTCACCGTGCCGGCCGTGGTCGCAGCCTCGACGGGACCGAAGACTTCCGGGCAATGATGCCCGACCGGCACCCCGAACGGGTCGCCGCCCTGTCCGGCAGGGCCCCGCCGGGGCGGCCGGACCGCCGGGCGATCCCCCGGCATCACGCAGCACCGCGCGCGAGTGTCCCACGGCAAGTGGACGCGTGCGCCTGAACGGAAACGGTCGCATGTCCTCACCGCTGTCCCGCGCCCCCAGGCCGCGCCTGTCCAAGCCGGAGTGGCTCGCCTCGCCCAAGGTGCTGCGCACCGAGGTGCTGGCCGGCCTGGTCGTCGCCCTCGCCCTGATCCCCGAGGCGATCTCCTTCTCGATCATCGCCGGCGTCGACCCCGCGATCGGCCTGTTCGCCTCGTTCACCATGGCGGTCGTGATCTCGGTCGTCGGCGGCCGCAAGGCGATGATCTCCGCCGCCACCGGCGCGGTCGCCCTGGTCATCGCCCCGCTCAACCGCGAGCACGGGCTGGGCTACCTGGTCGCCGCCGTGATCCTGGCCGGCGTCTTCCAGGTGGTCCTCGGCGCGCTCGGGGTGGCCAGGCTGATGCGGTTCGTGCCGCGCAGCGTCATGGTGGGCTTCGTCAACGCCCTCGCGATCATGATCTTCATGGCGCAGGTGCCGGAGATGCACGACGTGCCCTGGGCCGTCTACCCGCTGATCGTCGGCGGTCTGGCCCTGTTGGTGTTCTTCCCCAGGGTCACCAGGGTGGTGCCGGCGCCGCTGGTCTCCATCGTCGTCCTCACCGTGATCACCGTCGCCGCCGGGATCGCCGTACCGACCGTCGGCGACAAGGGCGACCTGCCCTCCTCCCTGCCGGTGCCGGGCCTGCCCGACGTGCCGTTCACCCTCGACACCCTGACCACCATCGCCCCCTACGCCCTGGCGATGGCGCTGGTGGGCCTGATGGAGTCGCTGATGACGGCCAAGCTGGTCGACGACATCACCGACACCCGCTCCGACAAGACCCGGGAGTCCATCGGCCAGGGCGTCGCCAACATCGTCACCGGCTTCTTCGGCGGCATGGGCGGCTGCGCCATGATCGGCCAGACCATGATCAACGTGAAGGTCTCCGGCGCCCGCACCCGCCTGTCCACCTTCCTCGCCGGGGCGTTCCTGATGGTGCTGTGCATCGCCTTCGGCCCCGTCGTCTCGGACATCCCGATGGCCGCCCTGGTCGCCGTCATGGTGATGGTGTCGGTGGGCACCTTCGACTGGCACTCCGTCCGGCCGAGGACCCTCAAGCGGATGCCGCTGGGCGAGACGACCGTCATGGCCGTCACCGTCGTCGTCGTGGTCGCCACCGGGAACCTGGCCATCGGCGTCGTGGTCGGCTCCCTGACCGCGATGACCGTCTTCGCCAAGCGCGTCGCCCACCTGGCCCAGGTGTCCGGCGTGGTCGACCCCGACGGCAAGCGGGTCGTCTACTCGGTCACCGGCGAGCTCTTCTTCGCCTCGTCCAACGACCTCGTCCACCAGTTCGACTACCGGAACGACCCGGACGACGTGGTCATCGACCTCTCCGGCACCCACGTCTGGGACGCCTCCTCGGTCGCCGCCCTGGACGCCATCGAGACCAAGTACGCCGAACGCGGCAAGAAGGTCACCGTCACCGGCCTCAACGGGCCCAGCACCGCCCTGCGCGAGCGCCTCGCCGGACAGCTCACCGCGGGCCACTGATCCACCGACCGGTGTCCGTGCGTCCGCGCGCCCCCGCCCGATAGAGTGCGCCCATGCGTGATCTTGGGGCGGGATTCGGTCATCTCCTGAAGGGCCAGCGCTGGGTGGCCCGGCACGGCAAGAGCTACGGCTTCGGGCTGCTGCCGGGACTGATCACCCTGGTCCTGTACCTGGCGGCCCTGGTGGCGCTCGCCCTGTGGGGCGCGGACTTCACCGCCTGGGCCACCCCCTTCGCCGACGACTGGTCCAGCCCCTGGCTCGGCCTCTTCCGCGGCTTCCTCACCGCCGTCCTGTTCGCCCTCGCCCTGCTGCTGGCCGTCCTCACCTTCACCGCGGTGACCCTGCTGATCGGCCAGCCCTTCTACGAGAGCCTGTCCGAGCGGGTCGACCGGGACGTCTCCCCGGACGGCACCGCCCCCGAGTCCGACCTGCCGCTCTGGCGGGAGCTGTGGATCTCCGGCCGCGACAGCCTCCGCCTCCTGGTCCGCGCCGCGGTCTGGGGCGTGCTCCTCTTCGCGCTCGGCTTCATCCCGGTCGTCGGCCAGACGGTCGTCCCCGTGATCGGCTTCTTCGTCACCGGCTTCTTCCTCACCGAGGAACTGACCTCCGTCGCCCTCCAGCGGCGCGGCGTCGAGATGCGCGAGCGCCTCGCCCTGCTCCGCTCCCGCAAGACGCTGGTCTGGGGCTTCGGCACCCCGCTGGGCCTGGCCTTCCTGGTCCCCGTCGTCGCGGTGTTCCTGATGCCGGGCGCGGTCGCCGGCGCCACCCTCCTCGCCCGCGAACTCCTGGGCGAGGAGACCCGCGACGGCGACGAGGAGACCCCTGCCGTCAGCTCCATGCCCGTCCCGCCGACGAGCTGACTCCCTGCCGTCGGTCCCGCGCCCGTCCCGCCGACGAGCTGACCTCCGCCGTCGGTCCCGCGCCCGTCCCGCCGACGAGCTGACCTCCGCCGTCGGTCCCGCGCCCGTCCCGCCGACGAGCTGACCTCCGCCGTCAGTCCCGCGCCCGCTCCGCCGACGCGCTGACCGCCGCCGACACGATCGCCCGCACCTGCGCCACGATGTCCCGCCGGTTGCGTACGAACTCCGCGTCGGTGACCTCCGTGGTGTTCCCGGCGCCGAACTGGAGCACCGGCGTGTGCACATGGCCACCGGGCAGTTTCCCGCGCAGGCCCAGCCGGTCGCGCAGCAGTGTCGCCCGGTAGGCGATCTCGTTGGACAGGTAGTCCCCGCCGCCCCCGGCCCGCGCCGCCGACCCGGGCGTGGGCCCGTCCGGCCGCACCACGGGCTCGGTGCCACCCGCCGGGATCTCGGTCACGCCGGTGTTGTCGTACACCGGGAACCGCCCGGTGTCCGCCGCCACGATCTCCCGGTACGGCAGCGTGGTCGTCGTCCACTGCGGCTGGCCGGCCGGGTCGGACACCGGCACGAGCCCGGTGCGGGAGACGTTCTCGTTGTCCGCGAAGCCGCCGCGCCAGGCCCCGTTGGTCCGCTCCACGTCGAACCGGCCCACCCGCCCCTGGCTCACCGTCGCGAACAGGTCGGCGCGCGGCAGGTACGGCCGCAGCGCCCGCTCCACCTCGCCGTCCGCGAAGTCGTCCCAGCGCACCGGGAACACCGCCGTCTCCACCCGGGCCGGCCCCCGGTCCGTCTGGATCACCGCGCCGTCCAGCGCCAGCGCGGACGCCCCGGACGGGTTGGAGATGCGGATGTCCCGGTCCAGGGTGAACGGGTCGAACCCGGTGACCAGGACCCGCCGCACGCCCCCCGCGCCGCCCGGCAGCCGGATGTCCCGCTGTCCCCGCGAGGTCCGCTCCAGGTCCTCCAGCAGCGCCGCGCGCCGACCGGACGACAGCCCGAACCCCGGCTGCCAGCCCCGCAGTTCCCGTGTCATCGAGAGCCGTGCCCAGTACAGCGGCCGGTCGTCGTCCCGCGGCAGGTCCCCCACCGCCGGGCCGCGCCCCTGCGCCCGGTCCACCGCCCGCCGCCACAGCGCCGTCCCCTGCCGCAGCACCGTACGGCGGGCCTCGGACCAGGAGTCCGCGCGGCCCAGGGCGCGGGCGAACGCCGGTGCCACCGCGTCGAACCCGGAGCGCCGCAGGATCTCCTGGGGCACCGCCCGCTCCAGCCGCTGTTCCTCCACCGTGGGCGCTGCCGCCGTGGCCGCCACCGCCGTGTCCGCCGCCGCCGGTACCGAGACCCCCGTCACCAGGGCGAGGGCGAGTCCACTGATCCGTACACCTGTGCCGGTCATGGGCGGCAGTATGGCGTGACGGAAGTGACACGCGCTACGGCGCGTGGTGCCGGACGCGCCTCACGACTCGCCCAGCAGCGTCAGGAAGTCCCGGAACGCCCCCGGCATGTCCACCGACTCCGGGTCCAGCAGCCACTGGTACTGCAGCCCGTCCAGCACCGCCACCATGAGCGGCGCCGCCCGCTCCGGGGTCAGCCCGCCGGGCAGCCGGTCGCCGTACTCCGCGCGCAGCAGCTGGGCCATCGAGCCGCGGACCCGCCCGTACCGCTCGGCGAAGTACGCGCGCGCCGGATGCCCCTCCGTGACGCTCTCCCCGAGCAGCGCGGAGAAGGTCTGGACGATGCCCGGCCGCATCGCGTTGTACTCGACCAGCGAGGCGAGCAGGTCCAGGCGCAGTCCGTCGGCGGGGAGGGCGTCCCAGCGGTCCCGCTCCTCCAGGACCGCCACCAGCAGCGCCTCCTTGCTCGGGAAGTGGTGCATCAGCCCCTGCTGGGTGAGTCCGGCCCGCTCGGCCACGGCGGCCAGGCTCGCGCCCCGGTACCCCCGCTCGGCGATGACCCCGACGGCGGCCCGCAGGATCTCCGCGCGCCGCTCCGCGCCCCTGGCCCTGGTCGTCATGGCGTCACCGTACGGCATACGGACGACCCGTTTGTAACGACAGGATCACGAAACCTACCGATCACCAGGTTCCGGGTGCAGGATGAGGACGTCCGTACGGCTTTCGACGAGGAGGTGCCGCGGTGGCTGAGACAGCGGTGGAGAACGAGGCGCGGGAGGCGGCCGTCGAGGCCGCCCTGGGCAAGCTCGATCTGGAGGCGAAGACCCGGTTGCTGGCCGGGCAGGACATGTGGTCCCTGCCCGCGTTCCCGGAGATCGGCCTCGCCTCCCTGGTGATGTCCGACGGTCCGATCGGCGTCCGGGGGGTGCGCTGGAGCGCCGACGACCCCTCCGTGGCGCTGCCCTCCCCGACCGCGCTGGCCGCCTCCTGGGACCCGGAGCTGGCCCGCCGCGCCGGGGTGCTGCTGGCCCAGGAGGCCCGCCGCAAGGGCGTCCACGTGCTGCTCGCCCCCACCGTCAACCTGCACCGCTCCCCGCTCGGCGGCCGGCACTTCGAGGCGTACAGCGAGGACCCGTACCTCACCGGCCGGATCGGCGCCGGCTACGTCACCGGCGTCCAGTCCGGCGGCGTCGGCACCACCGTGAAGCACTTCGTCGCCAACGACGCCGAGACCGACCGCTTCACCGTGAACAACCTGGTCTCCGAACGCGCCCTGCGCGAGCTGTACCTGGCCCCCTTCGAGGCGATCGTCGAGAACGCCCGCCCCTGGGGCATCATGACCGCCTACAACTCGGTCAACGGCCCGACGATGACCGAGCACCACCGCCTGGTCGAGGAGGTGCTGCGCGGCGAGTGGGGCTTCGACGGCTTCAACGTCTCCGACTGGACCGCCGCCCGCTCCACCACCGGTGCCATCGACGGCGGCCTCGACGTGGCGATGCCCGGCCCCGGCACCGTCTACGGCGAGGCCCTCGCCCAGGCCGTGCGCGACGGCCGGGTCGAGGAGGCCAAGGTCGACGCGGCCGTCCGCAACGTGCTGCGGCTCGCCGCCCGCGTCGGCGCCCTCCAGGGCGCCGAACCGGTCGTCCCCGAGCCCCCGGCACCGGTGGACGGCGCCGCCCTCGCCCGCGAGATCGCCCGCCGCTCCTTCGTCCTGCTCCGCAACGAGGGCGGGGCGCTCCCCCTGCGCCCCGGCACCGTCGCCCTCATCGGCGCCGCCGCCCGCGACGCCCGCGTCCTCGGCGGCGGCTCCGCCACCGTCTTCCCCACGCGCGTCGTCTCCCCGCTCGACGGCCTCACCGCCGCCCTCCCCGAGGGCACCCTCAGCTACGCCGTCGGCGCCGACCCCAACACCGAACTCTCGGTCGCCGCCAAGGGCTTCACCCTGCGCACCGTCTGCCACGACGCCGACGGCCGGGTCCTCGGCACCGCGAACGCCCCCGACGGCCAGGTCCAGTGGATGGGCTCCGACCTGCCCGAGGGCGTCACCCACGAGACCCTGCACACCGTCGACCTCACCGGCACCTTCACCCCGCGCGAGAGCGGCACCCACACCTTCGGCATCAAGGGCCTGGGCGCCTTCACCCTCACCGTCGACGGCACCACGTACTTCGACGACGTCCAGCGCCCCGCCAAGGACGACCCCTTCCTCTCCTTCTTCGGCGCCCCCGAGCCCCGCGCCGAGGTGGAACTGACCGCCGGGCAGCCGGTCGAGGTCAGCCTCCGCCACGTCATCGACCTCCCCGACGACATGCCGATGAAGGTCATCACCTTCTCGCTCTGCCACGCCGAGCCCGTGCGCGACCCGGACGAGCTGATCGCCGAGGCCGTCGAGACCGCCCGCGGCGCCGACACCGCCGTGGTCGTCGTCGCCACCACCGAACGCGTGGAGTCCGAGGGCTTCGACCGCACCGACCTGAAGCTCCCCGGCCGCCAGGACGACCTGGTCCGCGCCGTCGCCGCCGCCAACCCCAACACCGTCGTGGTCGTCAACTCCGGCTCCCCGGTAGAGCTGCCCTGGCGGGACGAGGTCGCCGCCGTGCTGCTGAGCTGGTTCCCCGGCCAGGAGGGCGGCGCCGCGCTCGCCGACGTACTGACCGGCGCCCACGAACCGGGCGGCCGGCTCCCCACCACCTGGGGCTCCCTGGCCGACGCCCCGGTCACCCAGGTGGTCCCCGAGGACGGGGAGCTCCCGTACTCCGAGGGCGTCTTCATCGGCTACCGCGCCTGGGAGAAGGAGGGCCGCACCCCCGCCTACCCCTTCGGCCACGGCCTCGGCTACACCGACTGGACCTACGAGTCCCTCCAGGTCACCGGCACCACCGTCAAGGTCCGCCTGCGCAACACCGGCGACCGCCCCGGCCGCGAGGTCGTCCAGCTCTACCTCGCCCCCGCGCAGCCCGACCCCAGCCGCCCCGCCCGCTGGCTGGCCGGATTCGCCGGTGTCGAGGCCGCCCCCGGCGAACGCGCCGAGGTGACCGTCGCACTGCCCCGCCGCGCCTTCGAGATCTGGGACGAGGCGGCGGGCACCTGGTCGTTCGTGAAGGGTCCGTACGAACTCCAGGCCGGGCGCTCGATCGCCGACCGCCGGATCACCGCGCCGATCACCGTCTGAGACCGGGGCCGCGCACCCGCCGCGCGGCCTCCCCAAGCGGCCCCGGCCCGGACCTGACGACCGGGCCGGGGCCCACCACGTCCCTGTGCGGGACCCTGGCGCCCTACCGCGCGGAGAACCCGTACACCGTCTCCGACCGGAACACCTCGCCCGGCGCCAGCACGGTGCTCGGGAAGCCGGGCCGGTTCGGCGAGTCGGGGAAGTGCTGGGTCTCCAGCGCGATCCCGTCCCCGGGCGCGAACGGCTCCGTCAGGTGGTCGGCGGTGTACAGCTGGAGGCCGGGCTCGGTGGTCGCCACGGTCAGCACCCGTCCGGACGCCGGGTCGTACAGCTCCGCGACCTCCTCGGCCGCCTCGGTCACCCCCTTGTCCAGCACGAAGTTGTGGTCGTAGCCGGACCCCGCCTTCCGGCCCGCGCGGAAGTCGAAACGGGTGCCCGCCACGTCCGCCTGCTCACCCGTCGGGATCAGCTCCGCGTCCACCGGAGTGATCCGCGAGGCGGCGATCCGCAGCTCGTGGCCGCCCGCGTGACCGGCGCCCCGGCCGCCCAGGTTGAAGTAGCTGTGGTTGGTCAGGTTCACCACCGTCGGCGCGTCGGTGACCGCCTCGTAGGCGATCCGCAGCGCCCCGGACGCCTCCAGCGTGTACGTCGCCGACAGCTCCAGCCGGCCCGGGAAGCCCTCCTCGCCGTGCGGGCTGACCCGGCGCAGCCGCACCCCGTGCTCGACGGGCGCCGCGTCCCACACGTACTTGTCGAAGCCGCGCTCACCGCCGTGCAGCGTGTTCGGCCAGTTGTTGCGCGCCAGCGAGTACGTCTGCCCGCCCAGGGTGAAGCGCCCGCCCGCGATCCGGTTGGCGTACCGTCCGACCAGGGCGCCGAAGTAGGGCCCCGGATGCGCCAGATAGCCCTCCAGGTCGTCGAACCCCAGCACCACGTCGTCGCTGCGCCCGTCCCGGTCGGGGACCTCGGCCGACTGCACGATCCCGCCGTACGACAGGATCCGCACCCGCACGCCCGCCCGCTCCAGGGTCCAGCGGTGGACCGGGGTGCTGTCCGGAAGTGTTCCGAAGAGTTCGTTCATGTGCGAACTCTAGGACACGGCGGGGTCAGGGCTCCCGCGCCGTGACCACCCGGTAGGCGATCGCCGCCAGCCGGGCCTGCCCGTCCACGCTCGGATGGAACCAGTCCCAGTGACTCAGCTGCCCGGTCCCGAACCGGTAGTCGTACACGGCACCCCCGTCGGTCCGGCACCGCCGGTCCGCCGCGCACACCTGGGCCAGCACCGCGTTGTAGTCCTCCACCCGCCGCGCCACGGCCGCCCGCCGCGAGGTCGCCGCCGCGTCCACGGCGTCCGCGTCACCCAGCATCGACGGGCAGATCCCCAGCTTCCACACCTGCCTGCCCAGCGCGCTGGTGCGCCCCTGCGACCACAGCCGCTTCAGGTCCGGGATGCTCGCCACGTACACCTGCGCCTTCGGCAGCCGCGCGCGCAGGGTCCGCATCGCGTCCTCGAACTGCTCCCGGAAGTCCGCCACCGGCGTCATCGCCGAGGCGGTCGGCCGGCAGGCGTCGTTGGCCCCCACCATCACCGCCACCAGCTCCGGCCGGTGCTCCGCCGCCCGGGTCACCTGCCCGGCCAGATCCGCCATCCGGGCCCCGGTCACCGCGTGGTTCCAGCTCCGCGCCGCCGCCCCCTTCCTCCCCAGCAGCCGTACGGCGAGACTGTCGACCTCGGCGCTGTCGCCCGTCGCCCACGACACCCGCGGGCAGTCCGACAGGACCGTACAGGCGTCGAAGCCCCGGGTGATGGAGTCGCCCACCGCCGCGACCGACTCCGGGGAGGTGTCCCACACGGGCGTCGGCGTCGGGGACGGCGACCCGCCAGACCCGGCGGGGCCGCCGGCGTCACACGCGCCGGCCCCCAGCACGGCCGCGGTGAGGACGGCGAGCACGGCCCGCGTCCGCCGGCGGCCCCGCTCGCCCCGGTACGTCCCCTGTCCCATGCCCGCGTCCCGTCCCTCGTCGTGCCGCCGCGATCTCCCACAGCTCCAACCCATGACACCGCGCCAGGGTTCCCCGGGCCCGCGAAGCGGCGTCTCACATCCGCACAAGCGTCCTGCCGGGTGAATGACGGAGGTTTCCCGCTGCCGGGACCGACGGTACGTCACACTCCGCACGCCACCGCACGGTAGCCTCGCCCTCAACACGGCCCACCGGGCCGCTGCCGCTGTGCCCCTTCCGAGATGTCCCGCTCTGCCCGGAGGTTCCGGTGACGACACGTGGAGTTCTGTACGTGCACTCCGCTCCGCGCGCGCTCTGCCCCCACGTCGAGTGGGCCGTCGCGGGCGTGCTCGGCACGCGCGTCAGCCTGGACTGGATCCGGCAGCCCGCCGCCCCCGGCACCTGGCGCTCCGAGTTCTCCTGGCAGGGCCAGGCCGGCATCGCCTCCAAGCTGGCCTCCGCGCTGCGCGGCTGGCAGCTGCTGCGCTTCGAGGTCACCGCCGAGCCGGGCGCCTCCCACGAGGGCGAGCGCTACAGCTGCACCCCCGACCTCGGCATCTTCCACGCCGTCACCGGCATCCACGGCGACATCCTCATCCCCGAGGACCGGCTGCGCGCCGCCCTGCAGCGCTCCCAGAGCGGCGAGACGGACCTGGCGTCCGACCTCGCCCGCCTCCTCGGCAAGCCCTGGGACGACGAGCTGGAGCCCTTCCGCTACGCGGGCGAGGGCGCCCCGGTGCGGTGGCTCCACCAGGTCGTCTGAGGCTCCGGCGCGCTGGCCGGGACGCCGCCGGGACGCGGGGCCGTCCCGGTCCGCAACTCCGCCGCGTGGACGCGACAACCCACGCCGCACCCGCCCCCGCACCCGCTACGCCACGAGCACGGAAACGGCGATGGCCCGGACCCTTTCCCAGGGTCCGAGCCATCGGAGCGAGCGGCGTCACACCGTCCGGAACGCCAGCACCACGTTGTGCCCCCCGAACCCGAACGAGTCGTTCAGCGCGGCGATCCGCCCGTCCACGGGCAGCTTCCGCGCCTCGCCCCGCACGATGTCCGCGTTGGCGGCGGCCTCGGGGTCCAGCTCGGTCACGTTGATCGTCGGCGGAGCCACCCGGTGGTACAGCGCCAGCACGGTCGCGACCGTCTCGACACCGCCGGCGCCGCCGAGCAGGTGTCCGGTCATCGACTTGGTGGCGGAGACGGCCATGTGGTCCGTGTCGTCCCCGAACACCTTCCGCAGCGCCTTCAGCTCGGCGATGTCACCGGCCGGCGTCGACGTGGCGTGCGCGTTGACGTGCACGATCTCCGCCGGGTCCAGGTCGGTGCGGTCCAGCAGGTTCTGCAGGGCGTGGGAGATGCCGCGCCCCTCCGGCTCCGGCTGCACGATGTCGTGGCTGTCGGCGGAGATGCCCTGTCCGACCGCCTCCGCGTAGACCCGGGCGCCGCGCGCCGCGGCGTGCTCGGCGGACTCCAGGACGACGACGCCCGCGCCCTCGCCGAGGACGAAGCCGTCCCGGCCGGTGTCGAAGGGACGGGACGCGCCCTGCGGGTCGTCGTTGTTCTTGGACATCGCCATCATGTTGCCGAACGCGGCGATGGGCAGCGGGTGGATCGCCGCCTCCGTGCCGCCGGCGACGACGATGTCGGCGCGGCCGGTGCGGATCATCTCGATGGCGTAACCGATGGCCTCGGCGCCCGACGCGCAGGCGGAGACCGGGGTGTGCACGCCCGCCCGGGCGCCCACGGCGAGGCCGACGTTGGCGGACGGGCCGTTCGGCATCAGCATCGGCACGGTGTGCGGGGAGACCCGGCGGACGCCCTTCTCCTTCAGCACGTCGTACTGGTCGAGCAGCGTCGTCACTCCGCCGATGCCGGAGGCGACGACCGCGCCCAGCCGGTCGGGGTCGACGTCGGCGCCCTCGCCGGCCTTGGCCTCGAAACCGGCGTCCTTCCACGCCTCCTGCGCCGCGATCAGCGCGAACTGCGCCGAACGGTCCAGACGGCGGGCCTGCGGCCGCGGGATGGTCTCGGTCGGCTCCACGGCCACCGGGGCCGCGATACGGACCGCCTGGTCGGCGGCCCACTCCTGGTCGAGCGGCTTGACGCCGGACTTGCCGGCCACCAGGCCCTCCCAGGTGGAAGCTGCGTCGCCACCCAGCGGTGTGGTTGCGCCGATACCGGTGACGACCACGGTGCGATTGGTCGAGCTCACGGGAATTCTTTCTCCAGATACGAGGATTGGAACGGCGCCACCGCCGGGTGGCGGGGCATCAGCCCAAGGCAGTGATCGGCGGATCAGCCCTGGTGCTTGAGGATGTACTCGGTCGCGTCGCCGACCGTCTTGAGGTTCTTGACGTCCTCGTCGGGGATCTTGACGTCGAAGCGCTCTTCGGCGGCGACGACGACCTCGACCATGGACAGCGAGTCGACGTCCAGGTCGTCGGTGAACGACTTGTCCAGCTCGACGTCCTCGACCGGGATGCCGGCGATCTCGTTCACGATCTCCGCGAGACCGGCGACGATCTCTTCCTGAGTGGCGGCCATGAGGGCGCTCCTTCGTTGTGTTCCGTAAGGGTGTGGCGGTGCGTTTCCGTACCGGACCCTTGAATGATCCGGCACGGAGTGCCTAAGGGAGGGTAACGACCGTCGCGGCGTAGACGAGACCCGCCCCGAAGCCGATGACGAGTGCGGTGTCGCCGCTCTTCGCCTCGCCGGTCGCCAGGAGCCGCTCCATCGCGAGCGGGATCGAGGCGGCCGAGGTGTTGCCGGTGGTGCGGATGTCACGGGCGACCGTGACGTGCTCCGGCAACTTCAGTGTCTTCACCATCGAGTCGATGATCCGCACGTTGGCCTGGTGCGGGATGAAGACGTCCAGTTCGTCCGGGGTGACTCCGGCCGCGTCCAGCGCCTGCTGGGCGACCTTCGCCATCTCGAACACGGCCCAGCGGAACACCGCCTGGCCCTCCTGCGTGATCGCGGGGAACTTCGTGTGGCCCTCGCCCAGGGCCACGTCCCACGGCACGGTCTGTTTGATCGTCTCCGACTTGTCGCCCTCCGACCCCCAGACCGTCGGGCCGATCGCCGGCTCCTTGGAGGGGCCGACCACGACCGCGCCCGCGCCGTCGCCGAAGAGGAAGGCGGTGGCCCGGTCCTCCAGGTCGGTCAGGTCACTGAGCCGCTCGACGCCGATGACGAGGACGTACTCGGCCGAACCCTCGACGATCATGCCCTTGGCCAGCGTCAGCCCGTAGCCGAAGCCCGCGCAGCCCGCCGAGATGTCGAACGCGGCGGCCTTGTCCGTGCCCAGCTGGTCGGCGATGGCGGTGGCGACGGCCGGGGTCTGGGAGAAGTGCGACACGGTCGACACGACGACGGCGCCGATCCGGTGGGCGTCGATCCCCGCGTCCGCGATCGCCTTGCCGGCCGCCTCGACCGACATCGCGGCGACGGTCTCCTCGGGGCCCGCCCAGTGCCGGGTCTCGATGCCGGAGCGGGAGCGGATCCACTCGTCGGACGAGTCGATCCTCTCCAGGATCACCTCGTTGGGCACCACCCGGGTCGGGCGGTAGCCACCGACACCGAGGATGCGCGCGTACGGGGCTCCCTTGCTCGGCTTGATCTTCGACATGTTCTCGGGCTCCTTCTCACGCACCGTGTTCCGCGATCAGCTCGCGGGCGGCGTCGAGGTCGGCGGGGGACTTGAGGGCCAGCGTCTTCACGCCGGGCAGCGCGCGCTTGGCCAGCCCGGTGAGCGTGCCGCCGGGGCACACCTCGATCAGGGCGGTGACTCCCAGCTCCTTGAACGTCTCCATGCACAGGTCCCAGCGGACCGGGTTGGCGACCTGGCCGACCAGCCGCTCCAGCACCTCGGCGCCGGTGGCCACGGTGCGGCCGTCCTTGTTGGAGACGTAGGGGACGGCCGGGTCGGCGGGGGACAGCTCCTTGGCGGCCCGGGCGAGCGCGTCGACGGCGGGTGCCATGTGATGGGTGTGGAAGGCGCCGGCCACCTTCAGCGGGACGACCTTGCGCACGCCCTCCGGCTTGTCCTCGGCGAGCGCGGCGAGCTGCTCCAGCGTTCCGGCGGCGACGATCTGCCCGGCGCCGTTGACGTTGGCCGGGGTCAGGCCGAGCTTCTCCAGGTGCGCCACGCTCACCTCGGGGTCGCCGCCGAGCAGCGCCGACATCCCGGTGGCGGTGGCGGCGGCGGCCTCGGCCATGGCCAGCCCCCGCTCGCGTACGAGGGTCAGCGCGGCGGTGTCGTCCAGGACGCCCGCGAAGGCGGCGGCCGTGATCTCGCCGACGCTGTGGCCCGCGACCGCGCCCGGGGCGGTGCCGGGGACGGCGCCGAGCGCCGAGGCCGAGAGCAGGCCGGCGGCGACCAGCAGCGGCTGGGCGACCGCCGTGTCACGGATCGCGTCGGCGTCGGCCTCGGTGCCGTAGTGGGCGAGGTCGAGACCGATGGCGTCCGACCACGCGGCGACGCGGTCGGCGGCGCCGGGGAGCTGGAGCCAGTCAGTCAGGAAGCCGGGCGTCTGGGCGCCTTGGCCGGGAGCGACGAGTACGAGCACTCTCACACTCTCTCTTGGGGACGGGCGTGGCCGCCCGTGAGGACAGGGACGAAGAACATGGAGGGGTTTTGTCGACCCCCCACAAAAGACTAGGTTTGCGGATCTCCATCGGCCAGACGCCCCAGGATCAGCGCGATCCGCAGGGTGAACGCGGATCGTACATCGGAGGGTGACCAGCCGGTGACATCAGTCACACGTCGGAGCCGGTAGCGCACGGTGTTGGGGTGAACGAACAGCATCCGGGCGGCCCCTTCCAGGCTGCTCGCCTGTTCGAGATAGACGCTGAGCGTCTCCAGCAGCGCCGCGCCGGCTTCCTCCAGCGGTCTGTAGATCTCCTCCACCAACTGCTCGCGGGCCGTGCGGTCCCCGGCCATCGCGCGCTCCGGGAGCAGATCGTCCGCCAGCACCGGGCGCGGAGCGTCCGGCCAGGCCGAGCCCGCCTTCAGCCCGGCCGCGGCGGCCTGCGCGGACCGGGTCGCGGCGAGCAGGTCGGGCACGACGGGACCGGCCACGACCGCCCCCTGCGCGAACGGTCCGATCAGCGACTTGGCGACGGCGAGCGGGTTGTCGCTGCCACCCGCGATCACCACCAGCCGGTCGCCGAGCACCCCGGTCAGCACCTGGAGCTTGGCGTGCCGCGCCGCCCGCCGGATCGCCTCCACGGTCAGCTCGGAGTCGCCGTCGGGCGCCGTGCCCAGCACCACGCAGACGTGCTCGGGGGAGTTCCAGCCGAGGGCGGCGGCCCGCGACACGGCCCCCTCGTCGGCCTCCCCGCTGAGCACCGCGTTCACCACCAGCGACTCCAGGCGCGCGTCCCAGGCGCCGCGCGCCTCGGCGGCCTGCGCGTAGACCTGGGCGGTGGCGAAGGCGATCTCCCGGGCGTACACCAGCAGCGCCTCGCGCAGCATGGACTCGTCGCCGGGCGCGGCCACCTCGTCGATCGCGGACTCCATCACCTCGATCGTGGTCCGCACCATCTCCACGGTCTGCCGCAGCGTGATCGCCCGGGTCAGCTCGCGCGGCGCGGTCCCGAACACGTCGGTGGAGATGGCCTGCGGGGTTTCCGGCCGCCGGAACCACTCGGTGAACGCGGCGATGCCCGCCTGGGCGACCAGCCCGATCCAGGACCGGTTCTCCGGCGGCATGGCCCGGTACCACGGCAGGGTCTCGTCCATCCGCGTGATCGCCTGCGCGGCGAGCGATCCGGCGGACCGCTCCAGCCGCTTCAGGGTCGCGGAGTGCGGATGGGCGGGACGCGCTGCGGGGGGCCTGCTGGCTTCGGGTTCGGGCACGGGACAAGACTGCCTTATCGGGACGGCCGCACGTGCCCAGGGGTCTACGGTGGAGGACGTGATGGACGTACGCCGCGCCGACGAGCGCTACCCGGGAGGCGACCCGGCGGCCGGGATCGAGTCGCGGCACGCCTTCTCCTTCGGTCCCCACTACGACCCGGACAACCTCCGCTTCGGCGCGCTGATCGCCTGCAACGAGGAGCGGCTCGCGCCCGGCGCCGGCTTCGACGAGCACCCCCACAGCCACACCGAGATCGTCACGTGGGTGGCCGAGGGCGAGCTGACCCACCAGGACAGCACCGGCCGCCGGACAGTGGTCCGCGCCGGGGACGTGCAGCGGTTGAGCGCGGCGGGCGGCGTACGGCACGTGGAGCGCAACGACGGCCCGCGGCCGCTGACCTTCGTGCAGATGTGGCTGGCCCCGCGCGAGCCCGGCGGCACACCGTCCTACGAGATCGTCCGCGGCATCGCCGACGCCACGCCGTACGCCCTCCCCGCGGCCGGCGCGCTGCTGCACGTACGGCGGCTGGCGGCGGGGGAGCGGACGGCGGTGCCGGACGGGCGGTTCGTGTACGTCCACGTCGTCCGGGGGGAGGTGCGCCTGGACGGCAGCGGGCTGGGCCCCGGCGACGCGGCCCGCGTCACCGGCGCCCGGGAGCTGGAGGCGGTGGCGTCCCGCCCGGCGGAGCTGCTGCTGTGGGAGATGGCGGAACTTGCCCGCTGACGCTCCCGGTGGCGGCCGTGCGCGCCGGCGGTCTCCGCGGCCACCACGGACCGGGCGGCGCGGGCCCGCCCCGTCCCGCGGTCACGAGCCGTCCAGCGTCAGCGCCGAGCCCGTCAGCCGCACCCGGATGCCGTCCTGCGCCACGCGCACGTCCCGCAGCCGCACCTCCCCGTAGGGCAGGGCGGGCAGCTCGAAGGAGAGGGACAGACGGTCGGCGAGGACCGGCCGGGTGAGCCGGGGCAGGGCTTCGAGGAGGGCCGGGTCCAGGCCCAGGCCGCGCAGGACGCCGGGGTGGTCCAGGGCGAGGTCGATGAGGTCGAGGCTCCGGGCCTGGCGGGCGAAGTCCGGGGAGCCGGTCAGCTCGGTGAGCCGGCCGTCGTCGGCCAAAACCTCGTCCACGGCCGCCTCGGACAGCCCCAGCCGTCGCGCCAGCGCCGTGACCGACAGCAGTGACCTCGCCTTGCGGGCGTCCCGGGCCAGGTCGGCGGAGGCCTCCGGCGTCAGGTGCAGGCCGTCCGAGGCGCCGGTGCCGGGGCGGTAGGTGGCCAGGTCGCCGATGTCCAGACGGATGCCGCCGATCTGCGTCGAGATGCTCTGGTCACCCTCCTGGCGAATCGTTACTTCAGCGTGCAGTGCCAGGTCGTGCCCGGCGATCGGCAGGGTGCCGCGGACCCGGACCCGGTCGCTGCCGTCGTCGGTGAACGTCACCTGGGAGGCGCCGAGTTCCCTGCCGAGGTCGTCGAAGGACAGCAGGACGTCGCCGTCCAGCCGGGCGACGCGCGCGCCGCGCACCGAGGTCGGGCCGTCGGTGTCCAGCCGTATGTCGTGGGCCGTGGCCGAGACCGCCGCCAGGGTCACCCGGTCGGCCGCCACGTCCGGCATGGTCACCCGCACCGACTCCAGCCGCCCGTCGAGCAGTTGGGTGAGGAAGGGGAAGCCCCCGATCTCGACCTGGGGTTCGGTCGCCAGGTCCAGCCGGTCCTTGAGGGCGTCCGCGGCCCGGTCCTCGGCGTACAGCACGGCCCAGCGGTCGGCGAGGGCGGTGAAGGCGGCGAGGACGACCAGTCCCACCACCGCCTTCACCGCGAACGGCAGTCCGGCGGACCGGTCGCGCCGGCGCCGCTTCCAGCCGCGCCGGCCGGGCGGGTCCGGCTCGGACCACTGCTCGATGAGGTCCTTGCCCAGGAACTCCTCCACGGAGGTCCTCCGCAGGGGACCGTCGTCGAGCGCGCCGAGCTCTTCGTAGGGGTTGCGCGGCGCCGCGGCGCGGTCCGGGGAGGGAGAACGCGGTTCTGTCCGATCAGAGGTGCGCATTCACACATCCGAACATGCGAAGTGCCGCGTGCGCTCCGGAACTTCGGCGATGCGATCTAGGTCACGGTCAGACCCGGGCGGCCGGGTCCGGCGGGACGCGCTTGCGACTGTGCGCCGGCGAAGCCCCTCCGCGCCGCGCGGAGCGGGGCACGCCGCACCGGCGGCACCTGGCCCGGCCCCGTCCCCCCTCCGCCCCGCGACCGCCGCGCGGCGCCGTCGGCGCACGGGCGCGTCCGCCGCGTCCGAGGGGCCCGTCCCCGGCCTTCCGCCGGTCCCGTGCCTTCGGCTGCCGGACCCGGACGCCGATCGGGTCCTCGGGGGGAGTCGCTGGGCCGCGGGGCCTGTGGTGCGCCGGGGCCGGGTCCCGCACACCGCACGTGAGCCGGGCCCCGCAGGCTCTCGCGGGGCCCGGCGGCGGTGTGCGGATCGGCGGCGAAGCCCTCGGTGCGCCGCCGCTCGGGCCCGCCGTCGCCCGTCCGGACGGCCTTCGGGGCCGTACGGCGCGGTGGGGCCGTCCGCCGGGACGGCCCCGAGGGCCGGGGGAGCGGGCGCCCTGCCTTCGTGACCGGCCATCCACTCCGGCCGTGTCCTCCGGCCGCGCACTCCGGTCATGCACTCGATGCGTTCGATGCGCTCGATGTGCTCGAAGCCGGGGCCGATCCGCCGGGAGACCGGGGGACCGGGGGAGTCGGCGAGCAGGGGAGCCGGGGAATCACACCGGTTCGGAGAGGACCGCGTCCGTGAACGGCGGCCACGCCTCGACCGCCCAGGGGCCGAACGCCCGGTCGGTGAGTGCCACGCAGGCGAGCCGCGCGTCCGGGTCGATCCACAGGAACGTGCCCGACTGCCCGAAGTGCCCGAAGGCGCGCGGGGAGGACGAGGAGCCCGTCCAGTGCGGGGACTTGCCGTCGCGGATCTCGAAGCCGAGGCCCCAGTCGTTGGGGTTCTGGTGGCCGTAGCCCGGCAGCACGCCCTTGACGCCCGGGTACTGCACGGTCGTCGCCTCGGCGACCGTCCGCGGGTCCAGCAGCCGGGGCGCCTGCACCTCGGCGGCGAAGCGCAGCAGGTCCTCGACGGTGGAGACGCCGTCCTTGGCGGGGGAGCCGTCGAGGGTCGTCGAGGCCATGCCGAGCGGGGCGAGCACCGCCTGCCGGGCGTACTCGGCGAACGGGATGCCGGTGGCCTCGGTGATGTGGTCGCCGAGCTGCTCGAAACCGGCGTTGGAGTACAGCCGCCGCTCCCCGGGGGACGCGGTCGCGCGGTGCTCGTCGAAGGCCAGCCCGGAGGTGTGCGCGAGCAGGTGCCGCACCGTCGACCCGGGCGGGCCGGCGGGCTCGTCCAGCTCGATCGCGCCCTCCTCGTAGGCGACGAGGGCCGCGTAGGCGGCGAGCGGCTTGGTGACCGAGGCCAGCGGGAAGGGCCGCCCCACCGGGCCGTGGGTGCCCAGCACGGTGCCGTCCGCCCGTACGGCACCCGCCGCGGCGGTGGGAACCGGCCAGTTCTCGATCAACGCGAGGCTCTTCAGCGACATGGCGTCGAGCCTAGGCGGCCTACAGGTACAGCCGCATCGAGGGGTCGGTGTCCCGCGTGAAACCGAGCGAGGCGTACAGCGGCTCGGCGTCGGCGGACGCGGTCAGCATGACGTGTCCGGCGCCCCGCTTGCGGAACCACTCCAGCAGTTCCCCCATGCACGCGCGCGCGTACCCGCGCCGCCGCGCGTCCGGGTCGGTGGCGACGCTGAAGACGTAGCCGATCAGCCCGTGCGGGTTGCCGGCCCGTCCGATGCGGTACTCCAGCGTCCCCGCCACCAGCGCGGCCAGCGCCCCGGGCCGCTCGGGGTGGTCGACGACGAACGCGGCGAACTCCCCCTCGGGGTCGGCCAGTCGCCCGCGCAGGGCCGGCAGCGACTCGGCGTGCCAGCCGGTGTCGCCCGGCCCCGCGGCCATCGAGTCGATCATCACCTGGCGCAGGCGCAGCACTTCCCCGGCGTCCCCGGGCACGGCACGGCGTACGAGACTCATGCCCCAGACGGTAGTGATCCTCCCGGTGCCGTGTCCGTCGATTTTTTCCGCCGCGCGGCTTGCCCGGAGCGCGCTCCAAGGTCATAGCGCGGGCGCCATGACGGTGACGCAGAGCGCGGCCGCGGCCTGCCGGCCGGACACCACCCGCACCGGCACCCGCGCCTCGGGACCCCGGCGCCACCCGCGCCCCGACGGCCAGGACCACTGCGCCATCAGCGAGGTCGTCGCCCGCACCGGCCTGGGCGCGCACACCCTGCGCCGGTACGAGCGGATCGGCCTGATGTCGCACGTCGACCGCTCGCACACCGGCCGGTGCCGCGACCGCAGCCTGGACCGGCTCGGCTTCGTCGGCAGGTTCCGGCTGACCGGCATGCCGGTCGCCGGCATGGTCCGCTACGCCGAACCGGTGCGTGAGGGCGAGGACACCTACCGCGCCCGGCGCGAACTGCTGGAGGCGACCCGGCGCGACGTCCTGACCCGGATCGCGGAACTCCAGGACACCCTCCCGGTCCTCGACCCGCGGATCGGCTTCCACCGGGGGGCCGGGAGTCAGAGCTGAGCGAGCAGCTCCGCCTTCTTCACGGAGAACTCCTCGTCCGTGACCAGTCCCGCCTGGTGCAGCTCCCCCAGGTGCCGGATGCGTTCGGCGATGTCGGCGGGGTCGCGGCGGGCCGCCGCCGTGGCGGCCGGCACCGCCACCGGACCGGCCTCGCGCACCGCGGCCAGCACCGCCGCGGCGAACGGCAGCGACTCGTGCACCGCCCCGTAGCCCAGGCCGAACACCACGGACGCCGGGTCCTGGTCGGCCTGCGCGGTCGGGGAGTCGTCGTCGCGGCGCTCCAGGCGCAGGTACCCCTCGAAGACCTCGGGGGAGCGCCACCGCACCCCGCTGAGGCCGGCGACCGGGAAGGTCTGGTCGCCGGCCTTCCACTTCGCCGACGAGGCCCCGGTCCAGAACCACCGGAACGACACCGTGTCCCCGTCGAAGGACGCCTTCGCGTCGTACGCCTTGAAGTGCAGCGGCGCGTCGGGCGCCGCCACCAGGTACTCCTCGGCGGGGGCGGTGGCGGTGGCGGGCAGCCGCGCCCGCAACTCGTCGGCGTAGTACTCGGCGAGCACCTCCCGCTCGGCCGGCAGCACCAGCCGGTACGGGTCGGACGACTCCCGCAGCTGTCCCGCCGCGGCCTCCATCAGCGGGTCGGCGCCCGCGCGGGGCTCCATGCGCAGCACGACCGTGCCGCGTCTGCCGGGCGTCAGCGTCACGCCCGCGACCGCGTCGAAGGGGACGCGGCGCTCCCCCAGTACCTGGAAGAGCTTCGGTGTTCGGATCCCCCGTTCGTAACGGATGAGCACGGAGTCGGACTCGAACTCCCAGGCGGCATGAAATCCGGCCAGTACGTCACCCATGCGGCTCATCGTATGCGGCACGAGCCGTCGCGTCCTATCCCCGCGCGGGCCGCGGTTTCCGTCGTCTCTACGCGCGTCCGGCCGTGACGGCCCCGGACAAACCGGTCCGGCAGCCTCCGGATCCGTCGGCGCAGTCCACCGAGCGGTACGCGCCAACCCCGATCCGCGCGAAGTTGGCCAGGCTGGCCGTCCCCGGGACGAAGTAGCCGCTGTGCCCCTCGGCGCCCCGCGCCGACAGCACCCGCGCCCCGAACGCGGCGGACACCGGATCGGCGCCGTGCCCGAGCCCGCCCCACTCCAGGTACGGCACGCTCTGGATCCAGTCGTCGGCGTCCCGCATCGCCCACACCCGGGCCGTGGTGCCCAGCCGGGCGGCGCTCTCCACCCGCATGCCGGGGCTGCCGGCCACCGCCACGTCGGCGACCCGGCCGGGCAGCGGACCGGCCGCCGCCAGACCGCAGACCACCGAGCCGTAGCTGTGGCAGAAGAGGGAGACCGGCGCCCCGCCGGGCAGCGCGCGCACCAGCGCGGCCAGCCGGACCGCGCCGGCCGCGGCGAGCGTCGCGGTGGCCGCGTCCACGCCCAGGCCGCTGGGCGCGGTGTAGTCGGCCCAGGCGATCACCGCCGTACGCGTCGAGGGGCCGGCCGCGCGCTCGGCCCGGTACAGGGCCTTGGCCATGCCGGCCGGTGCGGCGTACACCCGCTCGGTGCGTTCGAAGGTGAGCAGGTCGGTGTCGGAGCCGGGCACGACGACGGAGATCCGCTCGGCGCGGTCCAGGTCGCCGAAGACCTCGACGACGCGGCCGGAGCCGTCCGGGTCGAAGGCGAGGACGTGCCGTCCGGGGCGCAGCAGTTCCCCGTAGCGGTGCACGCGGGCCGCCGCCTCGCGCTGTCCGGCGGGGGAGAGGCGGCTGTCGTGCAGGCGCCTCCGCTCCAGGGCCCGGGCCGTTCGGAGCGCGGCCCGGTTGGCGCGGTAGCGCAGGGCCACGGGGGCGCCGTTCATGTTGCCCACGGCGAGCGGGTAGCGGCGGGCCAGGTAGGAGCGCTGGGCCTCGGTGAGCGAGGCGAAGAAGCGAGCCAGACGGGCGGGGCCGGCGCCGGTGTCGGGCAGCCGGCGCCCGTCGAGGAGGCCGTGCTCCCACGCGGTGACCGACGCCCGGAGCGCCGTCGCCTCCCGCTGGTTGCGCAGGGCGGTCCAGCCGGTGGTGGCCAGCATGACGAACACCACGGCCAGCGCGAGCAGCGCCCGCCAGACGTTCAGTTGCGGGGAGGTGTCGAGAGAAGTCACTGGGAGGACACACTAGGAGAACGGAACGGTCTCGGGTGTGCCAAGTGACGGGGATCACGTTTCGATCGCGCCGTATGGGTATCAGGTCGTGCGCCAGTTCCCCGTCAGCGCCGGTCCGAGCCGGTCCAGATGGGCGGCCGTCAGGGCGTGCAGGGCCGTGAGACTGGCGTCGCCCCGGGCCGTCCAGGTCCGCTCCGCCACCCGCATCACCGCGCCGAAGGCGGCCACCACCACGCGCGGCCGGGGGTCCGCGTCCACGTCCAGGCCCTCGCGCTCGGCGATCACCCGCGCGATCTGCTCCTCCACCTGCGTGGCGCGGTGCAGGTGGGCGGCGAGCAGCGCCGGCGTCGACTCGATCACCTGGTAGAAGCGCAGGTGCACATCGAGCGGGACGAGCCGCTCGATGGCCTCGCCGATGCTGTCCCAGCTCTCCGCCAGGGCCCGGCGCAGCGCGTCCAGCGGCGGTTCGTCCGCCGGGCGGGCGCGCACCGCCTCGACGAAGCCCGCCTCGGCGAGGCGGGCCACGTAGAACGCGGCGTCCTGCTTGCCGGCGAAGTAGCGGAAGAAGGTGCGCTGCGAGACGTCGACGGCCGCGGTGATGTCGTCGACGGTCGTCTCCTCGTACCCCTGCTGGGTGAACAGGTCGAGGGCGGCCCGCAGCAGGGCGTCCCGGGTGCGCTGCTTCTTGCGTTCGCGCAGCGATTCCAAATGGACTCTCCTTCGGCTCTTTCCCCTGCTCAGGCTATAGCGGGTGTCGTGTCAGTAACCGACTAGTGAATCCGTTTGTCAATTGTCAGTGGCTGTCACTACCCTCGCAAGTATGACTAGTCAGACCATCGAGACGACAGGGCCGGGGGACCGGGGGCCGTCGGACACCGGACCGGCCAGGGGGCTGCGCGGCCGTCCGTGGGTCACGCTCATCACCGTGGCCGTCGGGGTCATGATGGTGGCCCTGGACGGCACCATCGTGGCCATCGCCAACCCCGCCATCGGCAAGGACCTCGGCGCGAGCTGGTCCGAGCTGCAGTGGATCACCAACGCGTACTTCCTCGCCCTCGCGGTCACCCTGATCACCGCGGGCAAGCTCGGCGACCGCTTCGGTCACCGGCAGACCTTCCTGGTCGGCGTGGCGGGCTTCGCCGCGTCCTCGGGAGCGATCGGGCTCTCCAGCGGCATCGGCGCGGTCATCGTCTTCCGGGTCTTCCAGGGCCTGTTCGGCGCGCTGCTGATGCCGGCCGCGCTCGGGCTGCTGCGGGCCACCTTCCCGGCCGAGAAGCTCAACATGGCCATCGGCATCTGGGGCATGGTCATCGGCGCGTCGACGGCGGGCGGGCCGATCCTGGGCGGCGTGCTGGTCGAGCACGTCAACTGGCAGTCCGTGTTCTTCATCAACGTGCCGGTGGGCGTGCTCGCCCTGGTGCTGGGCGTGCTGATCCTGCTGGACCACCGGGCGCGCAACGCGCCGCGCTCCTTCGACATCGTCGGCATCGTGCTGCTGTCGGCCTCGATGTTCTGCCTGGTGTGGGCGCTCATCAAGGCTCCCGAGTGGGGCTGGGGCGACGGCCGGACGTGGCTGTTCATAGCGGTGTCGGTGGCCGGCTTCGCCCTCTTCGCCTTCTGGGAGACCAGGGTGGGGGAGCCGCTGATCCCGCTGACGATGTTCCGGTCGCTGCCGCTGTCGGCCGGTGTCGTGCTGATGGTGCTGATGGCGATCGCCTTCATGGGCGGCCTGTTCTTCGTCACCTTCTACCTGCAGAACGTGCACGGGATGAGCCCGGTCGAGGCCGGTCTGCACCTGCTGCCGCTGACCGCGATGATGATCGTCGGGTCGCCGGCCGCGGGCGCGATGATCACGAAGGTCGGGCCGCGGCTGCCGCTGGCCGGCGGCATGGTGCTCACCGCGGTCGCGATGTACGGCATGTCGACGCTGGACACGGACACCGGCAGCCTGGTGATGTCGCTGTGGTTCGCCCTGCTGGGGCTGGGCCTGGCGCCGGTCATGGTCGGCGCGACCGAGGTCATCGTCGGCAACGCGCCGCTGGAGCTGTCCGGTGTGGCCGGCGGTCTCCAGCAGGCGGCGATGCAGATCGGCGGCAGCCTCGGCACGGCGGTGCTGGGCGCGGTGATGGCCTCCAAGGTGGACAACGACTTCCCGGGCAACTGGGCGGACGCGGGGCTGCCGCAGCTCACGCCGGCCCAGCTGGACCAGGCCGCGCAGGGCGTCCAGCAGGGGATCGCGCCGGTGCCGGACGGGACTCCGGCCCCGGTCGCCGAGAAGATCGCGGACGTCGCGCACGACACGTTCATCTCCGGCATGAGCCTGGCGTCGCTGACCGCGGCGGGGGTCGCGGTGGCGGCGGTGTTCGTGGCGCTGCTGACCAAGCGGGGGGACAACGCGGAGGCGGGCGCGGGCGTCGGTCACATCTGACGGGTCTTCGGTCCGCGTCCTCGGCCTGCGTCCTCCGTCCGCGTCTTCGGTCCGCGTCCTCGGCCCGTGGTTCGCCCATCGGGGTGACGATCGCGGCGAACCCCTCCCCTCCGGCGGAGGTCGCAGGTCACAGTGGGTCAGATCCTCCGCGGAGTCCCCCGCGAAGTCCTTCGTGGAGTTCTTCGAGGGACGGGAGGGTCGACGGCTGCGGCGCGCTGCTGGAGGGGGGCAGCGCGCGGGCAGCGCCTCGCCGGGGGAATGACCGTCCCAGCGGGGGTACCCGCTCACCGAACCCGAGGTGAACACCAACTCGGGCAAGGGCTCAGGGAGTTGATGATGACGGGCTTCGGACAGGGAACACGCGAGAACCCACGCTCGCATGGCCGGACGTGGCCGAGGTGGGGCTCCCCCCAGGCGTTCGGCACCAGGGAAGGACCGGATCGCGCGACGCTCGGGATCATCGGAGTCGTCTGCGCGGTCGCCGGGTTCTTCGCGCTGGGAATCATCCTCGGCCCCGCGGCGATCGTCTGCGGCTGGCTCGCCATGGGGCGGACCTGGGCGGGCTCCCGCCCGCTCCCGGCCGTCATCGCCGTGACCCTGGGCGCGATCGACACGCTCGTCGCCCTGGTCGGGCTGATCGGGCACGGCACGCCGCTCTGAGCCGAGGGAACGCCCGCGGCGCGACCGCGGGTTTGCCGGGGGCGCGCGTAGCGCCCACTCCGGTGCGGGTGGGCCGGGGCGGAGCGGGACGGGGGTGTCCGCCCGCAGCGGCCGGCGCGGCGCCCCGGGTGGGCCCGCCGCGCGGGACGGCGGTCCCGCGCCGTGCCGAGGACGGACACCCCCGGCCCGCCCCCCCCCGGTCCCGCCGGTCGCGCCCGGGGGTACCGCCCCGGCCGCGGGCCGCCCGGGTGCGGGGCCGCGGCGGGGGCCGCCCCCCCCCGGGGGGCGCCCCCGGGGGGGGGCGCCCGGGGGGGGGGGGGGGGGGCGCGGGGCGGGCCCCCCCCCCCCCCCCCCGGCCCCGCCCCGCCCCTTTCCCGCCGTACGCGACCGTGGGTACGGCCACGGACTCGTGCCGCCCGTGTGAGGGGACGCGGCACCCGCCCCCTCACACGGGCGGCGCGGGCCGCGCCCCCCGTCTTGCGTCACTCGCCTCGCGTCACTCGCCCGCGCCGACCGCGGCGCCGGGCACCGCGAAGGGCGACGGAGCCGCAGCCCCGCCGCCCCGTCCCCGGCGGACGCGCTACGCGTCGCCGCCCGCCACCCCCGGATCCGCCGCCGTCACATCAAGCAACCGGTACCGGTCCACGGCCTGCTTCAGCACCGACCGGTCCACCTTCCCCTCCCGCGCCAGCTCGCTCAGCACCCCTACCACCACCGACTCCGCGTCGATGTGGAAGAACCTGCGCGCCGCCCCCCGCGTGTCCGCGAACCCGAACCCGTCCGCGCCCAGCGACTGGTACGTCCCCGGCACCCACCGCGCGATCTGGTCCGGCACCGACCGCATCCAGTCCGACACCGCCACGAACGGCCCCTGCGCGCCCGACAGTTTCCGCGTCACGTACGGCACCCGCTGCTCCTCCTCCGGATGCAGCAGGTTGTGCTCCTCGCAGGCCACGGCTTCGCGCCGCAGCTCGTTCCAGGAGGTCGCCGACCACACGTCGGCCCGCACCTCCCACTCCTCGGCGAGGATCCGCTGCGCCTCGACCGCCCACGGCAGCGCCACCCCGGACGCCAGGATCTGCGCCGGGACCGAGCCGCCCGTGCCCTCGCTGAAGCGGTAGAGGCCCTTGAGGATGCCCTCGACGTCGACGTTCTCGGGCTCGGCCGGGTGCTGGATCGGCTCGTTGTAGACGGTGAGGTAGTAGAAGACGTCCTCGCTGTCCGG
This sequence comes from Streptomyces sp. SYSU D01066-1, assembly GCF_054956795.1. NCBI lineage: Bacteria > Bacillati > Actinomycetota > Actinomycetes > Kitasatosporales > Streptomycetaceae > Streptomyces > Streptomyces sp. SYSU D01066-1. The sequence goes on from NZ_JBUDHV010000013.1 coordinate 145,061, forward strand.
GCCGTACATCCGGCGCAGCCCGTCCTTGACGATGTGGGCGATCTCGAAGCCGAAGGCGGGGTCGTAGGCCACGCACGCCGGGTTGGTCGAGGCCAGCAGCTGGGAGTGGCCGTCGGCGTGCTGCAACCCCTCGCCGGTCAGGGTCGTGCGGCCGGCGGTCGCGCCGAGGACGAAACCGCGCGCGAGCTGGTCACCCATCTGCCAGAACTGGTCGCCAGTGCGCTGGAAGCCGAACATCGAGTAGAAGACGTACACCGGGATCAGCGGTTCGCCGTGCGTCGCGTACGCCGAGCCGGCGGCGATGAGCGACGCCGTGCAGCCTGCCTCGGAGATGCCGTCGTGCAGCATCTGGCCGTTGGGCGTCTCCTTGTACGCGAGCAGCAGGTCCCGGTCGACCGACTCGTACTGCTGGCCGAGCGGGTTGTAGATCTTCGCGCTCGGGAAGAACGAGTCCATGCCGAACGTGCGGTACTCGTCCGGCGCGATCAGTACGAAGCGCTTGCCGATCTCCTTGTCCCGCATGAGGTCCTTGAGGAGCCGGACGAAGGCCATGGTGGTCGCGATGGACTGCTGACCGGAGCCCCGCTTCACGGTCGCGTACGCCTGGTCGCCCGGCAGGGGCAGGGGCTTGGCGCGCACGACGCGGGTGGGGACGTAACCGCCGAGCGCCTTGCGGCGGTCGTGCATGTACTGCATCTCCTCGGTCTCCCGGCCGGGGTGGTAGTACGGCGGCGGGCCGGACTCCAGTTCCCGGTCGGAGATCGGCAGGTGCAGCCGGTCGCGGAAGCGCTTGAGGTCGTCGACCGTCAGCTTCTTCATCTGGTGGGTGGCGTTGCGGCCCTCGAAGTTCGGGCCCAGCGTCCAGCCCTTGACCGTCTTGGCCAGGATGACCGTGGGCTGGCCCTTGTGCTCCAGGGCGGCCTTGTACGCCGCGTAGATCTTCCGGTGGTCGTGGCCGCCGCGCCCCAGGTGCAGGATCTGGTCGTCGGTCATGTTCTCGACCATGGCGCGCAGCCGGTGGTCGTCGCCGAAGAAGTGGTCGCGGATGTAGGCGCCGGACTCGGTGGCGTACGTCTGGAACTGGCCGTCCGGGGTGGTGTTCATCTTGTTGACCAGGACGCCGTCGCGGTCCTGGGCGAGCAGCGGGTCCCAGGTGCGGTCCCAGACGAGCTTGATGACGTTCCAGCCGGCGCCGCGGAAGACCGACTCCAGCTCCTGGATGATCTTGCCGTTGCCGCGCACCGGGCCGTCCAGGCGCTGGAGGTTGCAGTTGACGACGAAGGTGAGGTTGTCCAGGCCCTCACGGGCGGCGATGGTGAGCTGGCCGAGCGACTCGGGCTCGTCCATCTCGCCGTCGCCGAGGAACGCCCAGACATGGGAGCGGGAGGTGTCCGCGATGCCCCGCGCGTGCAGGTAGCGGTTCATCCGGGCCTGGTAGATCGCGCCGATCGGGCCGAGGCCCATCGAGACCGTGGGGAACTCCCAGAAGTCCGGCATCGAGCGCGGGTGGGGGTAGGACGAGAGCGCGTACGGCGCCTTGGACTTCTCCTGGCGGAAGCCGTCCAGGTGCCGCTCGTCGAAGCGGTCCAGGAGGTAGGCGCGGGCGTAGATGCCGGGCGAGGCGTGGCCCTGGAAGAAGACCTGGTCACCGCCGTCGCCGTCGTCCTTGCCGCGGAAGAAGTGGTTGAACCCGACGTCGTAGAGGGAGGCCGAGGAGGCGAACGTGGCGATGTGGCCGCCGACGCCGATGCCGGGCCGCTGGGCGCGGGAGACCATCACCGCCGCGTTCCAGCGGGTGGCGTTCAGGATCCTGCGCTCGATCTCCTCGTTGCCCGGGAAGAACGGCTCGTTCTTGGTCGGGATCGTGTTGACGTAGTCCGTGCTGCGCATCTCGGGCACGGCGACACGCTTCTCGCGTGCCCGTTCGATCAGACGCAGCATGAGGTAGCGGGCCCGCTCCCGGCCGCGTGCGTCGACGGCGGCGTCCAGGGAGTCGAGCCACTCCTGGGTCTCCTCGGGGTCGAAGTCGGGAACCTGACTCGGAAGGCCGCCAATGATGATCGGGTTGCGATCGGATGCGGAAGCCACACTGTTCCTTCGCTGTCGCAGGACGTATCGGAGAGTGCCGGAACCGTCTCCCATCGTGTACCTGTCGAGGGGAAACGTCATCTCTACCGAGAGGTAACCGGTTCCCTGCCGATAACCAGGGCAAGTTCTTCCGGGTCTCGTACCCCTGTATGGTTCTCATTTACGCAAACGGGGCAGAAAGGTGTGGTGTACGTCACCTTCGATCCTGGACGGCGTGCCTGGAGTTGCGGTGACACGGTCGGGATCGTCACCGTTTCGGCAGTCCCGGTGGCCGGGTACTTGCGCGATCCGTCCCGCCCGTGTGGACTACGGCCAATGCTTCGCGCACGCGCGTGGCTGAGACCCCCCGGAGCCCGAAGGGCCTGGGGGAACCCCATTCAAAGACATGATCAGGAGGCAACCCGTGAGCGCGACCGCGGACCACGCGGAGGAGCGGACGAACCCTGCCGCCAGGCTGGGGTTCCAGCCCGGGCAGGTGGTCCAGGAGATCGGCTACGACGACGACGTCGATCAGGAGCTCCGCGAGGCCATCGAAGCTGCCATCGAGGGTGACCTGGTGGACGAGGACTACGAGGACGTGGCCGACGCCGTCGTGCTGTGGTTCCGTGACGACGACGGCGACCTGACGGATGCGCTGGTGGATGCCACCACGTACATCGAGGAGGGCGGGGCGATCCTGCTCCTCACGCCGAAGACCGGACGTGACGGTTACGTCGAGCCCAGTGACATCTCGGAAGCCGCGACGACGGCCGGTCTGACGGCGGCCAAGAGCGTCAGCGTGGGCAAGGACTGGAGCGGCAGCCGGCTGGCGACGCCGAAGGCCGCCAAGTCGAAGCGGTAGCCCCGTAGCCGGGCTCCCCTCTTCACGGAACCCCGGACGGACCGGCCCCGTCCGGCCCGTCCGGGGTTTCGTGGCGGTCCCTGCGTAGGGTGTGCTTCCGAGGACGACTCCTACGAAGGGACCAGCGGGACATGGCGATCCAGGTCGGCGACAAGGCCCCCGGCTTCGAGCTCAAGGACAACCACGGGGCGACCGTGCGGCTGTCCGACTACCGGGGCGGCAAGAACGTGGTGCTGCTCTTCTACCCCTTCGCCTTCACCGGCCTGTGCACGAGCGAGCTGTGCGAGGTGCGTGACAACCTGCCGCGGTTCTCCGACCGCGACACCCAGGTGCTCGCCGTCTCCAACGACTCCATCCACACCCTGCGCGTCTTCGCCGAGCAGGAGGGCCTGGAGTACCCCTTGCTGTCCGACTTCTGGCCGCACGGCGACGTCTCGCGCGCCTACGGCGTCTTCGACGAGGGCAAGGGCTGCGCGGTGCGCGGCACCTTCGTCATCGACAAGGAGGGCGTGGTGCGCTGGACCGTCGTCAACGGGCTGCCGGACGCCCGGGACCTGGACGAGTACGTGAAGGCGCTCGACACCCTGTGATCCCGACGCGGTGAATCCTGCGTGCCGGGGCCTGCGAGGTGCGGGAACCCGTCACTAGGATCGAACCGTTGATCCGACATCCGACGCACTTCGGGGCTTCCCGCCCCCGGACACCAATGGAGGACTCGTGGGAGTCAGCCTCAGCAAGGGCGGCAACGTATCGCTGACCAAGGAGGCCCCCGGCCTGACCGCCGTCATCGTCGGTCTGGGGTGGGACGTACGGACCACGACCGGTACCGACTTCGACCTCGACGCCAGCGCGCTGCTGCTGAACAGCTCCGGCAAGGTCGGCAGCGACCAGCACTTCATCTTCTTCAACAACCTGAAGAGCCCGGACGGCTCGGTCGAGCACACCGGTGACAACCTCACCGGCGAGGGCGAGGGCGACGACGAGCAGATCAAGGTCGACCTCGCGACCGTCCCCGCCGACGTCGAGAAGATCGTCTTCCCGGTGTCGATCTACGACGCGGAGAACCGCCAGCAGTCCTTCGGCCAGGTCCGCAACGCCTTCATCCGGGTCGTCAACCAGGCCGGCGGCGCCGAGATCGCCCGCTACGACCTGAGCGAGGACGCCTCCACCGAGACCGCCATGGTCTTCGGCGAGCTGTACCGGCACGGCGCGGAGTGGAAGTTCCGCGCCATCGGCCAGGGGTACGCGTCGGGCCTGCGCGGCATCGCGCAGGACTTCGGCGTGAACGTCTGAGCCGACCCCCGTCGTCCGGCGCCGCACGGTCCGTGTGCGGCGCCGGACGCGCACATCGGCGGCCTCGCGCGGGGCCGGAGCACCGCGGAACCACCACCCGGGGAGGGACCAGCACCATGGGCGTCACGCTCGCCAAGGGAGGCAACGTCTCCTTGTCCAAGGCCGCACCGGACCTCACCCAGGTGATGGTCGGGCTCGGCTGGGACGCGCGTTCCACCACCGGAGCCCCCTTCGACCTCGACGCCAGCGCCCTGGTGTGCGGCGGCGGCCGGGTGCTCGGTGACGAGTGGTTCGTCTTCTACAACCAGCTGAAGAGTCCCGACGGCTCGGTCGAGCACACCGGTGACAACCTCACCGGCGAGGGCGACGGAGACGACGAGTCGCTCCTGATCGACCTCACCAAGGTGCCCGAGCGGTGCGACAGGATCGTCTTCCCGGTCTCCATCCACCAGGCCGACGAGCGCGGCCAGACCTTCGGTCAGGTCAGCAACGCCTTCATCCGGGTGGTCGACCGGTCCGACGGCCGGGAACTCGCCCGCTACGACCTCAGCGAGGACGCCTCCACCGAGACGGCGATGATTTTCGGGGAGGTCTACCGCTCCCGGGGTGAATGGAAGTTCCGGGCCGTCGGACAGGGGTACGCGTCGGGCCTCCGAGGCATCGCTCTAGACTTCGGAGTCAACGTTTCGTAAAGCCGAGTACGGCGCGGGGGAGCCCCGTACACAAGGATTGGGTAGCCAGTGCTTCTGAAAATCTTCGGCTGGTCGTTCGCGGTCACCGCGCTCGGCCTGGTCGCGGCGGTCTTCTACGGGGGGTGGACCGCCTTCGGTGTCGTGGCGATCCTCTCCATCCTGGAAATCTCGCTGTCCTTCGACAACGCGGTGATCAACGCCGGGATCCTGAAGAAGATGAGCGCCTTCTGGCAGAAGATCTTCCTCACGGTCGGCGTCCTGATCGCCGTTTTCGGCATGCGGCTGGTCTTCCCGGTCGTCATCGTCGCCGTCAGCGCCCAGCTCGGCCCGATCGAGGCCGTCGACCTCGCGCTCACCGACAAGGACCGCTACCAGGAACTCGTCACCGACGCCCACCCGGCCATCGCCGCGTTCGGCGGCATGTTCCTGCTGATGATCTTCCTGGACTTCCTCTTCGAGGACCGGGACATCAAGTGGCTCGGCTGGCTGGAGCGCCCGCTGGCCAAGCTGGGCAAGGTCGACATGCTGTCGGTCTGCATCGCCCTGATCGTGCTGCTGATCTCCGCGATGACCTTCGCCACCCACGCCCACCAGCACGGCGGCGCCCACGTCGACAAGGCCGAGACCGTGCTGCTGGCCGGCATCGCGGGCCTGATCACCTATCTGGTCGTCGGCGGACTCTCCGGCTTCTTCGAGGACAGGCTCGAAGGGGAGGAGGAGCGCGAGCACGAGGCGGAGGAAGCCGCCGCCCGCTCGGGCAAGCCCAAGTCGGCGGTGGCCATCGCCGGCAAGGCGGCGTTCTTCATGTTCCTCTACCTGGAGGTCCTGGACGCCTCCTTCTCCTTCGACGGTGTGATCGGCGCCTTCGCCATCACCAACGACATCGTCCTGATGGCCCTCGGCCTGGGCATCGGCGCCATGTATGTCCGCTCCCTGACCGTCTACCTGGTCCGCCAGGGCACCCTGGACGACTACGTCTACCTGGAGCACGGCGCCCACTACGCGATCGGCGCCCTCGCCGTGATCCTGCTGGTCACCATCCAGTACCAGATCAGCGAGATCATCACCGGCCTGATCGGCGTGGTCCTGATCGTCGCCTCCTTCTGGTCCTCCGTACGCCGCAACAAGCGGCTCGCCGAGGCCGAGGGACCCGGCGACAACGAGAAGACGGAGGTCCCCTCCGGAGTGTGAGCCCTCCGGAGGGCGAGTCTCCTCCAGTGTGTGTCCCCTCCGGGAGCGCGGACCCCGGACGGGGGCGCGGGCCCTGGACGGGGATGCGGACCCCCGGCCGGGGATGCGGACCCCCGGACGGGGGTACGGGTCTCCTCCGGGAGCGCGGGGCTCGGTCGGGAGTGTGCGGAGTCCGCTGCTCCGGGCCCTGTTCGCCTCCGGTGCTCCGGCACCGCGGGTGTGAACCCGGCCCGGGCGAGGAACGCTCTGAGCGGGGCGGCCGTCGAGGACGACTCCTCGGCGCCGCCCCGTCGGCGTCCCGGACCGCGGGTGCGACGAGGCAGCCGCGGCCCTTCGGTGCGGTGGCGGCGTGAGACGGACATGCGTGGGGGCGGGAATGGGCATCTTGGACGGACGGCTGTGGCGCGGCCGGGAGACCGACTTCGACTCGGGCAACGCGGCGACCAACGCCATAGAACTGACCAAACGGCACAGCCAGGTCTCCTTGACGAAACAGGGCGCGGCCACCGGCAACCTGCGCATCAACCTGGCCTGGCGGATGCGGACCTCCGACATCTCCGGCCCGCAGCGGGAGAGCCTGCTCCGGCACCCCTTCAAGGCACTCAAGCCCCCCGAGGTCATCGGCCACAGCCAGAGCATGGTCAACGTCGACCTCGACCTGGGCTGCCTCTACGAGATGCAGGACGGCGCCAAGGGGGTCGTCCAGCCACTGGGCGGCTTCTTCGGGGACGTCAACGCCGCGCCCTACGTCAAGCTCAGCGGCGACGACCGGTTCGGCTCCGGCTCCGGCGAGACGATCTACATCAACCTGGACCACCGGGACGCCATCAAGCGGCTCCTGGTCTTCGCCTACATATACGACCAGACGCCGGCCTTCGAACGCGCGCACGCCATCGTCACCCTCTACCCGAGCAGCGGCCCCCGGATCGAGATAAGCCTCGACGAACGCCACCCGCAGGCCCGCTCCTGCGCCGTGGTCATGATCGAGAACATCAAGGGCGAGATGTTCGTCCGCCGCGAGGTCAAGTTCGTCTACGGCTTCCAGGGCGAACTGGACCGGCTGTACGGGTGGGGCCTGCAGTGGGGACGGGGTTACAAGGCGAAGGCCGAACGGTGAGCCGGCCCCGGTGCGCCCAGCGGTGACAGGGCCCCGGCCGTCCGGTTGCCGGGGCGTGTCCTGAGGGCGGGCCGCCCGCCTTCGCGCGGCGGCCCTCGCACCTACCGTCCGATGAACTGCGGCCCCTGCGGCGGCAGCCGGAAGTCCGGGTCGGGGACCACGGCCGCCGGCGGCGGGTAGCCGTAGCCGGCGGCGGTCACCGGGGCGGGCGCCTGCGGGGAGCCGTACGCGGCCGGTCCGGCACCGGCGGGCTGCGGGTACCCGTAGGCCGGCTGTGTCGCCGGGGTCTGCTGGGGATAGGCGTACGCGGGCTGGGCCGGCACCCCGGGCGGCTGCTCCGGCGGCAGCGGCTGGGCGGGCGCGGTCCTGGCCGACGTGGAGTGGACCGGCGGGGGCTGGACGGCCGGGGACTGGGCGGGCGGTGCCGGGGCGGGCAGGGCCTGGGTGGGGGCGGCGGGCGCGGGCGCGTGGGCCTCGGGGACCGCTCCGGTGGCCTCCGGCGCCGTTCCCGCCGTCTCGGGTGCCGCCCGGGTGTCGTCCCGTGCCTCCGCCTCGGCCGCCCCGGCCTCCTCGTCCACCGAGATGCCGTACTCGGTCGCCAGCCCCTCCAGCCCGTTCGAGTAGCCCTCGCCCAGTGCCCGGAACTTCCAGGTCTCCCCGCGCCGGTACAGCTCCCCGCAGATGAGCGCGGTCTCCTCGCCCGTCTCCGGCTTGACGTCGAAGTAGGCCAGCGGCTCGGCGTCGTCGGCCGCCGCGTCGTAGAGCAGGACCCGCAGGTCCCGCACCTGCTCGAAGGCGACGCCGTCCGCCGAGGCGACCAGCAGGATGCGGCCGACCCGGGCCTCGACCCCGGACAGGTCCGTCTGGATCGCGTCGGTCAGACCCTCGGCGTCCCGCTTCTTGCCCAGCCGCCAGACCTGGCCCGACGGGTGCCGGGGCTGGTTGTAGAAGACGAAGTCCTCGTCGGATCGCACACGGTCGTCGGGGCCCAGGAGCAGCGCGGAGACATCGACGTCCGGGATCCCCTGCCCGGGGGTCCAGCGCAGCACGGCCCGGACCGTGGTGGCCTCCAGCGGGACGTTGGACCCTTTCAGCATCGCGTGCGTCATGCCGTCATCCTGCCTTCTCGGCCCTGGCCACGACAATGCGGGGGAGGGTACCCCGGAGGCGTCGGGTGGCGTGCCCCCGCGATGCCGACACGGCCGGGTTACCTGGAATTCATGCCCCGCGGGAACTTCTGACATGGGTTTCTACGTACTATTACCGGCCACCTTCGAACGTTTTACAGGTCGCCCAGTCACCACGGGGGAGTTCACATGCGTCATTTCGGGCATATAGCCCCTGAGGTGCGAGAGCGTCTCTTCCACCAGGAGCCGGGCGAGTTCAGCGCCGACTCCCCGGCGCGGCTGCTCTCCGCGGCCCTGGGGGCCACGCTCTACAGCCCCGCCACCCGGCCGCGCCTCGCCGACGACATCCTCCGGCAGGCCGCCGGCGGTGTGGTCTCGATGGTGCTCTGCCTGGAGGACTCCATCGGCGACGCCGATGTGGCGGCCGGCGAGGAGAACCTCGTACGGCACCTCACCGACCTCTCCGGACAACCCGGAGGAAACGTTCCGCTGCTGTTCGTCCGGGTCCGCGCCCCCGAGCAGATACCCGACCTGGTGCGGCGCCTCGGCCCCGCCGTGGAGACGCTCTCCGGATTCGTCCTGCCGAAGTTCACCGAGGAACGCGGCATGCCCTTCCTGGAGGCCCTCTCCGACGCCGAGACCACCACGGGCCGGCGGCTGTTCGCCATGCCGGTCCTGGAGTCCCCGGAGCTGCTGTACCGGGAGTCGCGGGTGCACACCCTGGAGGGCATCTTCCGCGCGGTCGACAAGTACCGCGACCGCGTCCTGGCCCTCCGGCTCGGCGTGACCGACTTCTGCTCCTCCTACGGGCTGCGCCGCGGCCCCGACATGACGGCGTACGACGTCCAGGTCGTCGCCTCCGTCATCGCCGACGTGGTGAACATGCTGGGGCGGGCCGACGGCACCGGTTTCACGGTGACCGGGCCGGTGTGGGAGTACTTCCGGGTCCAGGAGAGGATGTTCAAACCGCAGCTGCGGCAGAGCCCCTTCCTGGAGGTGCAGGCCGCGGACCTGCGGGCCCGGCTGATCGAGCACGCCATGGACGGCCTGCTGCGGGAGATCTCCCTCGACCAGGCCAACGGCCTGCTGGGGAAGACCTGCATCCACCCCTCCCACGTGCTCCCGGTGCACGCGCTGTCCGTGGTCAGCCACGAGGAGTTCAGCGACGCCCGGGACATCCTCCGCCCGGAGCGCTGCGGGGGAGGCGTGCTGAGGTCGTCGTACACGAACAAGATGAACGAGGTGAAGCCGCACCGGGCCTGGGCCGAGCGCACGCTGCTGCGCGCCGAGGCGTTCGGCGTGGCCAACGAGGACATCGGCTTCGTCGAACTGCTCGCCGCCGGCCTGTCCGACTGAGCCTGACCGACTGGACCTGGCCGACTGGACCTGGCTTGCCGAGCCCGGCCGGCCGGACCGGCCGGCCGAACACAAGGGATCATGGACCACGCAGTGGACAACGGGAGGCGTACGCGCATGAGGGAACGGCCGCGGGCCGGGGAGCCAGCCGGTGTCTGGACCGGCAGCTGGGTCGCCGAGCGGCTCGGTGTCGGCCTCACCGGCGACGACGACCTGACCGGCCTGCTGGGCCTCGCCCTGCGCCGCAACCCCAGGCGGGCCCATCTGCTCGTCTCCAACGTGCTGGGCAAGCACGTACCGCAGTCGCCTTCCGTGGTCTACCGCCACGGCTTCGCCCTCGGCCGCCGCGTACGCGACCTGCTGGACGCCGAGGAGGCCGCCGCGACGGTCGTCCTCGGCTACGCGGAGACCGCCACCGGCCTCGGCCACTGCGTCGCCGACGGTCTCGGCCCCGCCCCCTACCTGCACTCCACCCGCCGCCCGGTCGACGGCGTCGCCCAGGCGGGCGGCTTCGAGGAGTCCCACTCGCACGCCACCTCCCACCTGCTGCTGCCCGCCGACCCCGCGCTGCTGTCCGGCGACGGACCGCTCGTCCTGGTCGACGACGAGTTCTCCACCGGCAACACGGTGCTCAACACCGTGCGCGCCCTGCACGAGCGCTACCCCCGCCGCCGGTACGTCGTGGTCGCCCTGGTGGACATGCGCTCACCGGCCGACGCGGGCCGCCTGGAGGGGTTCGCCCGGGAGATCGGCGCCCGGGTGGACCTGGTGACGGCCGCCTCGGGCACCGTCCTGCTGCCCGACGACGTACTGGAGAAGGGACAGCGGCTGGTGGCCCGGCACGAGGCGGCGGCGGCCGCCGAGCCGGAGCCCGCCCCGGCCGGCCCGGCCGCCGTCCACCGCGTCGACCTGCGCTGGCCCCGCGGACTGCCCGACGGCGGGCGGCACGGGTTCACCGCCGCCCACCGGGCCCGGCTGGAGAGCGCGCTGCCCGCCATGGCCGCCCGGCTCGCCGAGGCCCTGCCCGCCGGCGCCCGCCGCGTCCTGGTCCTCGGCTGCGAGGAACTGATGTACGCCCCGCTGCGCCTGGCCCGCGAACTGGAACAGGTCGTGACCGCCGAGGTGCGCTACTCCACCACCACCCGCTCGCCCGTCCTCGCCGTCGACGACCCCGGCTACGCGATACGCACCCGCCTGGTCTTCCCCGCCCACGACGACCCGGCCGACGGCCCCGGCGAGCGCTACGCCTACAACGTCGCCGGCGCCGGCTTCGACGCCGTCGTCGCCGTCGTCGACTCGCCCGCCGACACCCCGGCGCTGCACGCGCCCGACGGCCTGCTGGCCCGGCTCGCCGCCCACGTCCCGCACGTCCTGCTCGCGACCGTCCCCTCGTACGTCCCCGGCGCCCCCTGCGAAAGGCCCGCCATGCTGCCCGAGCCGCTGCGCGGCCCCGCCTTCTCCTCCTACGCCCCCGACGAGGTCGGCTGGCTGCTCCAGGACCTCTCGGACACGACGCTGGAGGCGCCCACCGAGGAGCGCGAGGAGGCGATCCAGAAGGGCGGCGCGCACTACGCCGAGTCGCTGCCCGTCGAGTACCAGCCCAGCGAGCAGTACCAGGAACTGTTCCACGCGGCGCTGCGCACCTCGGCGGCCCGGCTGGCGCAGGCCGTCGGCGCCGTCACCGAACTCGTCCTGCTGGAACGGTCCCCCAGACCCGTCCTGGTGTCCCTCGCCCGCGCGGGCACGCCCGTCGGGATCCTGATGCGCCGCTGGGCGCGGTTCCGCCACGGTCTCGACCTCCCCCACTACGCCGTGTCGATCGTCCGGGGCCGGGGCATCGACGCCAACGCGCTGCGCTGGCTGGCCGACCACCACGACCCCGCCGACGTCGTCTTCGTCGACGGCTGGACCGGCAAGGGCGCCATCACCCGCGAACTCGCCGCCGCCCTGCGCGACTTCGAGGTGTCCGACGGCATCACCGGCTTCGACCCGGAGATCGCGGTCCTGGCCGACCCCGGCTCCTGTGTCCGCACCTACGGCACCCGCGACGACTTCCTCATCCCCTCCGCCTGCCTCAACTCCACCGTCTCCGGCCTGATCTCCCGCACCGTGCTCCGCGCCGACCTGGTCGGCGCCCACGACTTCCACGGCGCGAAGTTCTACCGCGAACTCGCCGGCGCCGACCTCTCGCGGGCCTTCCTCGACGCCGTCTCCGCCCGCTTCCCGGAGGTCAGGGGCGCCGTCGACGTCCAGGCCAAGGAGTTGCACGCCGCCGACCGGACCCCCAGCTGGGAGGGGTGGGCGGCGGTCGAGCGGATCAGCGAGGAGTACGGCATCCACGACGTCAACCTCGTCAAGCCCGGCGTCGGCGAGACCACCCGCGTGATGCTGCGCCGGGTGCCCTGGAAGGTGCTGGCCCGGGCCGGCGCCGGCAGCGACCTGGACCACGTCCGGCTGCTCGCCGCCCAGCGGGGCGTGCCCGTGGAGGAGGTCGCCGACCTGCCCTACACCTGCGTCGGACTGATCCACCCCCGGTACACCCGCGGCGCGACGGGCGCCGACGGCAGGGCGGTGACGGTCTGATGCCCGCACAGCCCGCGCAGCCGCCTGTCCTCGTCGCGAGCGACCTCGACCGCACGCTGATCTACTCCGCCGCCGCCCTCAACCTGACCGTCCCGGACCAGGAGGCCCCCCGGCTGCTGTGCGTGGAGGTCTACGACCGCAAGCCCCTGTCGTACATGACGGAGACCGCAGCCCGGCTCCTCACCGAACTCGGCGAGGCCGCCGTCTTCGTGCCGACCACGACGCGGACCCGCGCCCAGTACCAGCGCGTCAACCTGCCCGGCCCCCCGCCGAAGTACGCGATCTGCGCCAACGGCGGCCACCTGCTGGTGGACGGCGTCACCGACCCCGACTGGTACGCGCGGGTCACCGCACGGCTGGCCGACGAGTGCGCCCCGCTGACGGAGGTGCGCGAGCATCTGAGGGCCACCGCCGACCCGCGGTGGGTGCGCAAGCACCGCACCGCCGAGGACCTCTTCGCCTACCTCGTCCTCGAACGCGACCTGCTGCCCGAGGGATGGGTCAAGGAACTCGCCGTGTGGGCCGGCGACCGCGGCTGGACCGTGTCCCTCCAGGGCCGCAAGCTCTACGCCGTCCCGGCGCCGCTCACCAAGAGCGCGGCCGTGCGCGAGGTCGCCCGCCGCACCGGCGCCGGCCTCACCCTGGCCGCCGGGGACTCCCTCCTCGACGCCGACCTGCTGCTCGCCGCCGACCAAGGCTGGCGCCCGGGCCACGGCGAGCTGGCCGACTCCGGCTGGACATCACCGGCGGTCAGTGCCCTGCCCGAGCGGGGGGTGTTCGCCGGGGAGCGGATCCTTCAGGAGTTCCTGCGGTCGGTGCACCCCGCCCGGTAGTTCCCGCGGTCGGCGTGTCCGGCCTGGTGACGTCCGTCCGGTCCGAGGGACCCTCGGCGGAGCAGGCGGTGGACGAGGCCGACGCGGTGGCGGGCGGCTCCTCTCCCCGCCCGGATCCGCCGTGTCCGGATCCGCCGTGTCCGGATCCGCCGTGTCCGGATCCGCCGTGTCCGGGTTCGCCGCGCCTGCGCCGGCCGGCCCCGGGCCGCAGCAGCCGCAGGACGACGAAGCCCAGCACCGCGACCGCGGCGCCGACGAGGATCACCTTCGAGTACGCGGAGGCGACGCTCGTGACCTGGGACCAGTTGTCCCCCAGGGCGTAACCGGCGAGCACGAACGCGGTGTTCCACAGCGCGCTGCCCAGTGTGGTCAGGCCGAGGAAGACGGGGAGCCGCATCCGCTCGACGCCCGCTGGCACGGAGATGAGACTGCGGAAGACGGGGATCATCCGGCCGAAGAACACCGCCTTGGTGCCGTGCCGGAGGAACCACGCCTCCGTCTTCTCTATGTCCGTCACCTTCACCAGCGGCAGCCGTCCCGCCAACGCCACGGTGCGGTCGCGGCCGAGGAGCGCCCCGATCCCGTACAGGGCGAGCGCGCCGATCACCGAGCCCGCCGTGGTCCACAGCAGGACGGCGAGCAGGCCCATCCGGCCGGAGGCGGCCGCGAATCCCGCCAGCGGCAGGATCACCTCGCTCGGCAAGGGAGGGAAGAGGTTCTCCAGGGCGATGGCGATACCGGCCCCCGGGGCGCCCAGGGCGTCCATGAGGTCGTTGATCCACTGCGGAGCGGCACCGCTGTCCGCGGCCGTCTGCGCTGCGATGGCTGTCATGACGGCCACGCTAGGAAATCGTGGCTGAAGGGACCCTGAGGAAGACCGCACGGCGACCGGGGTCCGCCGCGGTGAGGCGTCGCGGTTCGCCGCGGTGTGCGGGCACCCCCGCCCGCGGCCGGCCTCTCGACCACGTGAGACGTGGCGCGGCGCGGGACGAAGGGCGGTGGGCGAGGGGCGGTGGGCGCGGACCCGGCCGGGGAGCCGGTCAGCCGCAGCAGCCCCCTCCGCAGCAGCCGCCACCGCCTCCGCCGGCCCCCGGGGACGGAGCCGGAGCGGAGGACGAGCCGCCGACCGCGACCGTCGACAGCAGCTTCACCGTGTCGTCGTGGCCCGCCGGGCAGGCGGCGGGAGCGGAGGACTCGGCCATGGGACGGCTCAGTTCGAACGTGTCGCCGCAGCTGCGGCAGCGGTACTCGTAACGAGGCATGGGCACAGGTTAACCGGCGCCCACGGCACCACGGCAGGGCTCACGGTCAGGACCCGCCCGGCGCACCACACCGTCCTCCCACGCTCACGCCGCCCGCCCGCCCGCACGGACGAGTGACCGCCTCCGCCCCCGCCCGCGCGGCCGGTCCGCCGGGCGGGACTACGAGTGCCCGGCCCCGCGCTCCTCCCGTATCCGGCCGACCACGTGGGCCACCGTGCGGCGGACCGCGTCCGTCTCGGTGAGGAAGTGCCAGTAGTCGGGGTGCCTGCCCTCCAGGGTGCCGATCGCGCGTTCCAGCCGGGCCACGGCGTCGTCCAGGGGGCGGGCGTCGCGGGGGTCGGGGGTGGTGCGGCCGGCCATGGCCAGCCGCTGGGCGTCGCGGATGGCGAACCGGGTCCGTTCGATCTCGTCCCGGGGGTCCTGCTGCACGGCGTCGAGCAGGCGGAGCCGGTCGCCGGCGGCGGACACGGCCTCGTCGGTCTCGTTCAGCAGGGCCCGTACCGTCGACAGCAGCGCGGTCGCGTCGGGCCAGCGCTGTTCGGCGCGGGCGGTCCGGGCCTCGGCCAGCTTCCGTTCGGCCTGCCGGACGGTCTCGCGGGCCTGGTCGGGTACGTGCTGGAGGTCCTGCCAGCAGGCGGCGGTGAAGCGCCGTCGCAGTTCGCTGAGGACGGGTTCGACCTGTTCGGCGCGGGTGGTGAGGGCCTGGGCGCGGGTGCGCAGGGAGACCAGCCGCCTGTCGGTCTCGGCGGCCCGCTCGGGCAGCCGTTCGGCCTCGGTGCGGACCGTCTCGGCCTCGCGGGTGACCCGCTCGGCGCGCTCCAGGGTCCGGGGCACACCGTGCCGGCCGGCGCCCTGGTTGAGCTTGGTCAGCTCCGGGGCGAGGGCGGCGAGCCGGGCGGCGAGGTCGTCCGCGCTCAGCCCCGAGCCGCGTACGGCGTCCAGGGCTTCGGAGGCGGCCAGCAGGGACTGCCGGGCCCGCTCCACGGCGGGGGCGAGCCGGGCCAGCTGGGTCTCCGCCGTGCCGAGCAGGGGGCCGAGGCCCTCGGCGAAGCGGTCCAGGTCCCGCCTGACCCGGCCCAGTTCCTCCGTGGCGGCGGTCAGTTCGGCGCGGGCGCGGGCGGCGGCCGACGCCTCCAGGTCGTCCCGGTCGAGGTCGTGGGCGTCGACGGCGCCGATGTACTGCCGGCTGGCCTCGTCGATGCGCCGGCCCAGGGCGGCGAAGCCGTCGACCGCGCGCCGGGCGGCGGGGGAGTCGTCGACGGCCGTGATCGTCTCGATGGAGATCCGCAGGTCCCGCTGGGCGGTGTCCAGTTCGTAGAACGCGGCGGCGGCCTCGTCCTTGGCGGTCTGGGCCGCCGCCCGCTGGCTCTCGGCCCGGCCGCCGAACCAGCGCCGGGTGCCACCGCCGGTGAACGCGCCGGCCAGGACGGGCGCGGCGAGCAGCGGCAGGCCCAGCAGGGCGAGCGTGTCGCGCAGGGCGCCGGGGGCGCGGCGGCGCGAGGCGGGCCGGCGGTGCGGGAGGAGCCGTGGACGTGGCGCGCGGGGCACCAGCGGCGGCGTATACGGCTGCGATGGTGTCGCCGTCACATCCCTCTCCCGTGTCGTCCGCCCTGCCCGGGTTCATTCTCCCACCCGTTGAGGACGAACACACGGGCCGGTCAGTTCGCGGAGCGGACCGTGACTTCGCCGTCGGCGGTACGGGCGTTCACCACGTGGGCGCTGGAGTCGTCGCGGGGCACGGACACGTCGACGGAGCCGTCGTCGGTCTTCGCCGTCACCTTGTACGTGGCCCGGGGCAGTCCGACGGTCACCGAGCCGTCGTCGCTGCGGGTGTCGACCAGGTCGGGCACGGCACCGAGTTCGAGGCGCACGGAGCCGTCCTTGGTCTGTGCCGTCACCCGTCGCGAGGAGACCTCGGCGCGGACCGAGCCGTCGTCGCTGCGCAGGTCCAGCGGGCCGGTGGAGTCGGTGACGCGGACGGAGCCGTCCCGGGTGCGGATGTCCAGCGCGTCCCAAAACCCCCGCGCCCGTACGCCGCCGTCGTCGTCCTCGACCTTGACGGCCACGCCCCGGGGCACCTCGACGCGGTGCCTGGCCGCGCAGTCGGCGATGAGGCCCGTGCAGTCCATCCGCAGCACCAGGCGGTCGCCGTCCATCCTCCAGGACACCTTGGGCTCCTTCCCGACGGTCACCGACCCGCTGAACCACCGGGTGACGTCGACGCGGCCGGCCTCGTTGCCCTCCGCGGCGACGATCTCCAGGGCGGAGTCGTCGGAGTCGACGGTGAGCGTGCGGCCCTGAAGGGCGAAGGACCGCCGGTCGGGGTCCTTGTCCTCGTCGGGCGAGGCGCAGGCCGCCAGACCCGCGACGGCGAGGACGACGGCACCGGCGGCGGCGAGCGAACGGACGGGAACGGTACGGGACATGGCGGTCTCCCCCTGGAACGGACGGTGGGCCCGCGCGCCGGGCGCCTCCGGGGGAGGCGCGGTGCGGCGAGGCTCCACGACCGTAGGTTTCCGGGGCGTGCCGCCGCGATCCAGGACGCTCCCGGACCGGTGGTGGGGTTAACCCCCGCAGCGGGGGCCGGGGAGCGGCGGTACGGGTTTGCGGGGCGGCGGTCCGGGCAAGGTAGGCTGTCGACTCGTCCGGGTGCGTAGCTCAGGGGTAGAGCGCCTGCCTTACAAGCAGGATGTCGGCGGTTCGAAACCGTCCGCGCCCACCGGGAGCGATGCCGGGCATCGGCGGCAGAGGCCCTCGGGGACCGAACGGTCCTCCGGGGGCCTCTCGCATGAGCGCCGTCCGCGGCCCGTGGCCCGCCGTCCCCTTACGCCTCGTCCCCGGGCGGGGTCTCATGGGCGTGCTTGAGACGGGAGCGGGCCGCGACCTGGTCGGAACCGGTGAGCTGGGCCCAGTAGCGGTGGGTGGTGACGAACACCGCCAGTTCGCGCTCGCGCCGGCGCAGCTTCTCCACCTCGGCCTGTTCGTCCTCCGACCAGCCGGGGGAGGCCGGGCGCTCCACCTTGCGCCAGCCGCTGTCGTCACTGAAGCCGTCCACCGGTTCCACGGACCAGGGCAGCCGTTTCAACAGGGCCGACAGGTCGGCCCTGACCTGATGGAGTTCCTCCTGCCCGGCGAGGAGATCACTCGGGAAGTCATAGGTCGTAGCCACAGCCAGATGATACTCCTGTTCGATTTTGAGTCGCGCGGACAAGAGCGGGAGAAACTGGAAACATGTGCCGCAGTATCAAGACGCTACGACCGCCCGCGTCGGCCGGGCAGGCCACCGACGAGGAGATCCGGGCCGCCGCCCTGCAGTACGTGCGCAAGGTGTCCGGGTTCCGGGCGCCGGCCGCGCACAACCAGGAGGTGTTCGACCGCGCCGTGGACGCGGTCGCCGGGGCGACGGCCGAGCTGCTGGCCGGCCTGGAGGTGCGGGGAGGGACGCGGCGGCGCCGGGCGGACTGAGGCCGCCCGCTCGCCCCGCGGACGGCGCGACGCCTCCGTGGGCGGCGCGGCGTCCCTGCGGACCTCACGGCGCCGGGGCGGACGTCACGGGGCCGGCGCGGACGTCACGGCGCCGGGGCGGACCCCGGCGCCCGCGACGGACGCCGCACCAGCAGTGCCGCTCCCGCCCCCGCCCCGAACAGGGCGACGAGGGAGACCCCCGTCGCCAGCCACGTCGCGCCCAGCCACTGGCCGCCGAAGTAGCCCAGGGCCACGCTGTAGGCGGCCCAGGACAGCCCGGCCAGGGCGGACCAGGGCAGGAACTCCCGCACCCGGCGGTGGGCGGCGCCGGCGCCGAGGGAGACGATCGACCGCCCGGCCGGGGCGAACCGGGCCAGCACCACCAGCGCGCCGCCGCCGCGGGCCAGGGCGGCGCCGAGGTGCTCCTGCGCCCTGGTCAGTCGGCGGGAACGGGCGATCACACGGTCCAGCCGGGGCCCGCCGCTCCGGGCGAGCCGGTAGGCGACCAGGTCACCGAGGACGGACGCGGTGGTGGCGCAGAGGGTCAGGAGCAGGATGTCGGGGACGTCGTGCGGGACCTGGCCGGTCGCGGCGCCCGAACCGGCCGCCGCCGCGGTGGCCGCCGCGATCACCAGCACACCGCTCGGCAGCACGGGCAGGAACACGTCCAGGAGCACGGACAGCGCCACGAAGGCGTAGATCCAAGGGCTGCTGACCAGCGACCCCACACTTGCGAACACCGTGACTCCCCATGGCTTCCCCCGTGGGCCTGACCAACCGCGCCACACGGGACGACAGGGGAGGCCGATGACCGTCACACAGCGTACGCCCGGGGCGCGACGGAGGGTTCACAGGGGCTCGCGCGCCCGGCGCGCGGAATTCACCCGGCTGCCACCTCCCGGGGGCGGCCGGTGCCGGTGTCCCGTAGCAACGACGGTGGGGCGAGGCGCCGGAGGGCTCCTCCCCCGCCTGGACCTGTCGGACCCGAGGAACGGAACACATCATGGTGGCAGGAATATGCGCGGGAGCCGTCGCGGCGGCCCTGCTCGCGACCGGTGCCCCCGGCGGGGCGGACGGCCTCTCGCTGCGCTCGGAGGACCGGTTCGCGCCGCCCGGCGGCGGCTCGGGGAAGGCGCTCACGTACGACCGGGACCTGGTCCCGCCCGGCGCCTGGATCGAGGTGCGCCAGCACACCGACCGCGGCGGCGCGACCACCGTCCGGCTGCGGGTGCGCGGCCTGGACCCGGGGCACGCCTACGGCGCCCATGTGCACCAGAAGCCCTGCGGTGCCGCCCCGGCCGCCGCGGGCGGGCACTACCAGCACCGGCCGTCCACCGACCCGGCCGCCGCCAACCCGGACAACGAGGTGTGGCTCGACTTCACCCCCGACGCGCACGGCGAGGGGCGGGCCCTGGCCCGCCACGACTGGGGGTTCCGGCCGGGCGGGGCGTCGTCCGTGGTGATCCACGACCGGCCGGGCAACTCCGGCGCGCGCGCCGCCTGCTTCACGGTGCCGTTCCGGCCCACCGGCTGACCGGAGACCCGTCCGCCGGTCGGCCGGAGACGCGCCCACCGGCCGGTCGGAGGCCCGTCCGCCGGTCGGCCGGAGACGCGCCCACCGGCCGGTCGGAGGCCCGTCCGCCGACCGACTGGGGACCCGTCCGCCGAGCGACCGGAGGCCCGCCCGCCGGTCGGCCGGAGACCCGCCCGCCGACCGACCGGAGACCCGCCGGCCGGCGGGAAAAGGAAACGGTGCCCTTCGCGCGAGGCGAGGGGCACCGTTCCCGGCCGGCGCGGGGCCGGGCCGATCAGACCGACACCGGCGTCTGCCGCTCGGTCGTCCGCTCCGGCTCGTCCTGTCCGGCGGTGCGCCGGCTCAGCAGCCGGTCCAGGCCCAGGGCGCCGGAGCCGGTGAAGACCAGCAGCAGGAAGGCCCAGCAGAACATGGCGGAGGACTCACCGCCGTTCTCCATCGGCCACAGGGCACCGGGCTGGTGCACCTTGAAGTACGCGTAGGCCATGGAGCCCGAGGAGACGAACGCGGCCGCGCGGGTGCCCAGGCCGAGCAGGACCAGCGCGCCGCCGACGAGCTGGATCACGGCGGCGTACCAGTTGGGCCAGGTGCCGGCCGCGACGGTGCCGCCCTCGGTGCCCGCGGCACCGCCGAGGACCCCGAAGAGCGAGGCGGCGCCGTGGCAGGCGAAGAGCAGGCCGACGACCATGCGGAACAGGCCGAGGGCGTACGGCTGGGCGCTGTTGAGGCGTCCGGTCATGTGGGGGGCACTCCTTCGGTGGGACCGGTGTCGGGGAACCGGTCACTTCGGGGACGGAAGCGCCTCCACGTTAGGCATGCCTAATAAGTGCTTGCAATCTCAACATCCACTCGGGCGGACATTGACAGCATCACGACAGCTTCGCCTCCGTGACCGTCCGCAGCGCCGCCCTCTCCCGCGGCCCCGCCGCCGACGCCTTCTCCAGCCGCAGGTGGGCCGAGCGCCCGCGCAGGGTCAGCGTCATCAGCTGGTTGCCGAACCAGGGGCCGCCGTCCCGGCGCCAGCGCACCGCCGGCCGCGGCAGGCGCCCGTGCCGGGCGAACAGCCGGCCCAGCGCCCGGGCCGGCGCGCTCCAGCCGAAGCGGAAGCCGAGGCGGATGGAGAGCGGCACGGAGTTGTGCACGGGCGAACAGGTCAGCTGCACCACCCGGGCCGAGGGGCCGTCCCCCGGCGCGGGCCAGGACGGCTCGGCGATGTACGCGTGGTGCACGTCCCCCGACAGCACGCACACCGTCGCCGGCGCCCCGGGCCCCGAACCCGTCTCCGCTATCACGTCCGCCAGCGCGTCGAAGGAGGACGGGAAGGCGGCCCAGTGCTCCAGGTCGGCCGCGCGCCGCACCTTCTCCCCGAGCCGTGCCCAGCGCGCGCCCCGCTCGCCGCGGCACAGCGCCGCGTTCCACCCCTCCACGTCGTGCACCAGGTGCGGGAGCAGCCAGGGCAGTGAGGTGCCCAGGAGGAGGTGGTCGTAGGAGCCCCGGTCGTCCAGGGCCTGGGCGCGCAGCCACGCGGCCTCCCCGGGGTCGAGCATGGAACGCCGCCGCTCGTCGAGGACCCGGGCCGCGCGGCTGTCCACCATCAGCAGCCGCACCCGGCCGAAGTCGCGCCGGTAGCTCCAGCGCACGGAGGCCGCGTCGGCGTCGGCCCCGGCGGCGAAGGCGCGCAGCGCGTCGGTGCCGTCGGCGCTCTCGCGCACGGCGGCGTAGACGGGGTCGGCGGCCAGTTCGGCCGGGGACAGGTTCCCGATGTGCTGGTGCACCCAGTACGACATCAGGCCGCTCAGCAGCCGCTCGCGCCACCAGCCGGTGGCCCGCATGTCGGCGAGCCAGGCGGCGGAGGTGTTCCAGTCGTCGATGACGTCGTGGTCGTCGAAGATCATGCAGGTGGGCACGGTGGACAGCAGCCAGCGCACCTCCGGGTCGAGCCAGGACTCGTAGTAGAGGTGGGTGTACTCCTCGTAGTCCGCGACCTCGGCGCCGGGCGGCTCGGAGAGGTCGCGGCGGCCGGCGAGCCAGCGGCGGGTGGCGTCGGAGACCTCGTCGGCGTACACCTGGTCGCCCAGGAGCAGCAGGACGTCGGGCCGCTCGCCCTCGGGGTCGGCCGCGATCCGGGCGGAGAGCGTGTCCAGGGCGTCCGGGCCCACCGGGTCCTTCTCCCCGGCGGCCGGCGCGGCCCAGCGGCAGGAGCCGAAGGCGACCCGTACCGTCTCCTCGTCCTTCCCGGGCGTGCGGATCACCGAGGGCGGGAACGGGGAGTCCGGCAGCGGCCACACGCGCGTGCCGTCGAGGAACACCTCGTAGGGCGTCGCCGCGCCCGGGGTCAGGCCGCCCACCTCGACGAGGGCGTAGTGGTGGCCCGCCACCCGGAAGGTGCGGGCCGTGCCGCCGGCGCCGTCGGCGCAGCGCACCTCGGCCTCGGCCGGACGGTCCGTCTCGACCCACACGGTCGCGGACGAGCCGTCGGCATACCTCAGCAGCGGTCCCAGGCGCAGGTCACCCATGGTCACTCCTCTTTCGGTCGCCCCGTACCGTACGGGCCGTACGGTACGGGGCGACGGAAGCCGGCAGGGAGCTTCCGGGGCCGGACGACCGGGCGCCGGCCTCCGGTCGCCCGGTCAGCGGGTGCCCGGCAGAGGCCGGCGGATGCTCAGCAGCTCGCGAGGCCGCTGGTCAGCGCCGACTTCTCGGCGGAGTCGACCGAGAGGCCGTAGTAGTACTTCACCTGCACCCAGGCACGCAGGTAGGTGCAGTGGTAGGCGGTCCGCGAGGGCATCCAGGTGGCCGGGTCCTGGTCGCCCTTGGCCTGGTTGACGTCGTCGGTGACCGCGATGAGCTGGGGGCGGGTCAGGTCGTTGGCGAACGACTGGCGCCGGGAGGTGGTCCAGCCGCTCGCGCCGGAGTCCCAGGCCTCGGCCAGCGGCACGAGGTGGTCGATGTCGACGTCGGAGGCGGCGGTCCAGGTGGCGCCGTCGTAGACGGAGTACCAGCTTCCGCTGGTGCTGGCGCAGGCGGAGTCGGTGACGACGTTCGAGCCGTCGCGCTTGAGGACGGTCTCGCGGGTGTTGCAGGTGCCGGACTGGGTGATCCAGTGCGGGAAGAGGTCGCGGTCGTAGCCGGTGCGGTTCTCGGTGGCCACGGTGAGGGAGGCGAGGTAGGTGCGGGCGGTGGAGGCGCTGACCGGGGTGGGGAGGGCGGCGGAGGCGGTCGGGCCGTTGAACAGCGCGACGGAGGCCATGACTCCGGTGAGCGCCGCGAGTATGCTCAGCCGTCGACGCGCGTAGAACTTCGGCATGCGGACTCCCTTGGGTGGTGGGGGGTGGTGGGCGCGAGCACGGGAATGCTCGCGGCGCCGTGTTGCGGTGGGGTGAGCGTCCGGTGAGAAGTTAGTGACGTGACCATGACAAAACAAGGTGCGGAACTGGCCTTCCGCGTTCCGGCCCCGGGGGTTGTCGCGTCCCGGCCTCGGGTTGTCGCGTCCTGGCTCTGGGGGTTCTCGCGTCCTGGCCCCGGGGGTTCTCCCGTTCCGGCCCCGGGGCGTCGCGTCCTGGCCCCGGGGGTTCTCCCGTTCCGGCCCCGGGGCCTCCCGTCCGCTCTTCCTCGGGGTCCTCCGTCACCTGCTCCGGGTCCTCCCGTCGCGTACCATGGACGGCGCAGAAGGGGAGTAGCTCTTCGCCGGACCGTCGACATACTGCTCAGCACGCCTGAGCCGGCGCCCGGAGGCGGTACCGCAGGGGACCCGCCGGCGAGACCTTCGGCAAGCAGTGCACGCCCGTGCCCCGTGCCCCGTGGCCCGGGTGACGATGTGCTGCCGTGCCGAGGTGTCCCGCGTCCGCAGGACCAGCACTCTCGGTGGGGCGGCCCCGACCGATTGAGGACCTTTTGATCAGCTTCACCGTGACGGCGCTCGTCTTCGGCGTCGTCTTCCTCGCGGAACTGCCGGACAAGACCGCGCTCGCCGGCCTCGTCCTCGGCACCCGCTACCGCGCCTCCTACGTCTTCGCGGGCGTCGCCGCCGCCTTCTTGGTGCACGTCGCGCTCGCCGTCGCGGCGGGCAGTGTGCTGACCCTGCTGCCGCAGCAGATCGTGCACGCCATCACCGGTGTGCTGTTCCTGGGCGGCGCGGCCGTGCTGCTCTTCAAGAAGGACGAGGACGAGGAAGAGGTCCGCAAGCCGGAGAACCAGTCCTTCTGGAAGGTCGCCGGGGCGGGGTTCATGCTCATCCTGGTCGCCGAGTTCGGTGACCTCACGCAGATCATGACGGCCAACCTCGCCGCCCGCTACGACGACCCGGTCTCCGTCGGCCTGGGTGCGGTACTGGCCCTGTGGGCGGTGGCCGGGCTCGGCATCGTCGGCGGGAAGGCCCTGATGAAGCGGGTCCCGCTGAAGCTGATCACGCAGATCGCGGCGCTGCTGATGCTGGGCCTCGGCGTGTGGAGCCTGTGGGAGGCGGTGGCGGGCTGACCTGGCGGGGTTCGTCGGCCGGTCGTCGGCCGGCCCGTCGGGTTTGTCGGCTGGGTCCGCCGGGTCCGTCCGCCGGTCCGCCGGGTTCGTCGGCCGGTCCGCCGGGTTCGTCGACCGGTCCGCCGGGTTCGTCGGCGGGCAGTCCGGGTGCGCCGTACGGCCCGCCCCCGCACCGCCCGCACCGCCCGCCCTCCGCCCCGCCCGCCCTCCGCCCCGCCCGCCCCGTCCTGAACGGCGGATGAACGGTGCCCGATGTCGCTGGCGCGATCCCCGGTGCGTTTTGTACCGTGGTGAAACAAAGTGGCTCCCGCCCGTTCTCCCTGACCGGCGGGCGGGGCCGCCTTGTGTACCTCCCCACGCCCTGGAGTCTGCCGATGACGGCCACCACCGTGCTCACCGCCCGCGCCCTGCTCCTGGACATGGACGGCACCCTCGTCAACTCCGACGCCTGTGTCGAGCGCGTCTGGCGGCGCTGGGCCGACCGCAACGGACTCGACGGCGACGAGGTCATGAAGGTCGTCCACGGCCGCCAGGGCTACGCCTCCATGGCGCTGCTGCTGCCCGGCCGGCCCATGGAGCAGAACCACGCCGACAACGCGCGCCTGCTCGCCGAGGAGACCGCCGACACCGACGGTGTCGTCCCGATCCCGGGGGCGCCGGAGTTCCTCGCCGCCCTGCGCGGCCTGCCGCACGCCCTCGTCACCTCCGCCGACGTGGCGCTCTGCACCGCCCGGATGGGCGCCGCCGGGCTGGCCCTGCCCGACGTACGCGTCACCGCCGAGTCGGTCGGCGCCAGCAAGCCCGACCCCGAGGGCTTCCTCAAGGGCGCCGCCGAACTGGGCACGGCCCCCGCCGACTGCGTCGCCTTCGAGGACTCCGGCGCCGGCATCGCCGCCGCGCGCGCCGCCGGGATGCGGGTCGTCGGCGTGGGTCTCCGGGCCGCCCCGCACGGGCCCGACGCGCTGGTCCGCGATCTGACCGAGGTCCGGGTGGAGTCCGCGGCGGACGGCACCGTCCGCCTGCACATCGGCTGACGGTGCCGTCCGCCGCGGAGCCTTCGCGCAGCCCCCTCGGCGTCCTCAGGGCTCCCGGGTCTCCCGCTCCAGCCGCTCGCGGGTCTTCGGCCCGTACGTGCCCGTCTCCTCGGAGCTGATGCCGCGGGTCCACTGGAAGCGGCTGACGGCCTCCTCGACCTGGCGGTCGTAGTTGCCGTCGATGTCGTTCAGGTAGAGGTGCACCTGGCGCAGCCGCAGCTGGAGCTCGGTGACCTCCGGGCCGTCGTCGCCGCGCCGCAGCACCGTGGCCTCCCCGTCCTCCGTGTCGTCCTCCGCCGGCTGCGATTCGGTGGCCGGCGCGCTGGTGTCCGACGAGGTCGCCGACCGGCTCGCCTCGGCGGTGCGCGACGCCGAGGGCGAGGCGTCCGACGCCGACGGGGACGCCGAGGGCGACGGGCTCTCCTCCCCGTCCCCGTCCCCGTCCCCGGACGCGGAGGAGGACGGGGAGGGCGAGGCGGACTGGGACGACGCGGAGGCGCCGGCGGTGGCCTCCCGGGCCGAGGCCATGCCGGTCGACGGGTCCGGCACGCCGGCCCGCACCTCGTCCGCCGGGGCCCCGTTCCGCGCCGGTGACTGGTAGGAGAACAGGCCGCTCGCGTACCCGGCGGTGCCCAGCACCACGACGGCGGCCACCGCGGCGCCGACCTTCGCCGCCCGCCGGGGGCGGCGGCGCCCGGCGGGGGCCGCGGGCGCGACGGTGCGCGGCCCGGCGGGCTCGCCGCCCGCCGGTTCGAACATCCGCAGGTCGGTGGCGTTGGGCGCGGTCGCCGGGGGCGCCAGGGGAGTGGGGAGGACGGAGGTCGCGGCCGGGTCCGCGGTCCCCTGCGCCGAGGCGGCGTCGGGGGCGCGCAGCACCATGGTGGTCTCGGCCGCGTCCGACGGATCCTCCGGCCCGGCGCTCGCCACCGGCCCGGTTTCCCCTGCGGGGCTCGCGGGACCAGCCTGGGCCGGCGGACTCGCCTGGGCCGCCTGGCCCGCCGGACTCGCCGAGCCTGCCGGACCCGCCTTGACCACCGGATCCGCCTGGCCCGCTTGCCCCGGCGGGTCCGCCTGGCTCGCCGTGTCCGCTGCACCCGCCGTGTCCGCTGCACCCACCGCACCCGCCGTGTCCGCAGTAGCTCCGCCGGAACCGTCCGGCCTCCCGGCCGCCCCCGTACCGCCTTCCTCCGCTCCCTGGCCCGCTCCCCGCCCGGCTCCCTTCCGCGCCTTCCGCTCCGTTTCCCGCTCCGTCTCCTCCAGCGCGACGTACGGCCGTATCCGCAGCGGATTGAAGTCCTCCGCCGCGGCCGCCTCGGCGGTACGCGCCTCCAGCAGGGCGTCGGCCGCACGCGGGCCGCACTCGCAGGAGGGCGTGTGATCCGCCCGCCGGGACGCCCCGCACTCGGGGCAGGCCCCGCCCGCGGCCTCCGGAGCGACCGGGCCCTGGGCTCCCGTAGGCACCTGCTCACGTCCCTCGACCGGGGGCTGTCCGCCCCCCTGCTCCGCTCCGGCGGACCCCACGGGCTTCTCCGGCCCCTCCGGCTGTCCCACGCGTCAGACCCCTCCCCTTCCGGCGCTCGCGTCCCCTCGCGAACTCCAGTGATTATGCAGATCTTCACGGCGGTCGCACACACGTGCCCCTCCCGCACCACCCCGGCCGCCTTCCGCACCGCCTGGGCCACCGCCCGCGCCCACCGCCGGAATACCGGCATTCCGTACGACTGAACCGGCCATAACCGGTCACCCCGAACAGGATGGAAGGTGTGACCAAGTCTCGGGAGGTCGCCATGGCCGGGGACATCGGCAGTGCACAGGGCGTGGCCCGCACCACTCCGCACGAGCAGGTCCCGGGCCATGTCCTCGTCTCCATCGGGGCTCTGCTCCTCGGCATGCTGCTGGCCGCCCTCGACCAGACCATCGTCTCGACGGCGCTGCCCACCATCGTCAGCGACCTCGGCGGCATGGCGCACCTGTCGTGGGTCGTGACGGCGTACCTGCTGGCCGCGACCGCCGCGACGCCGCTGTGGGGCAAGCTCGGCGACCAGTACGGGCGCAAGCGGCTGTTCCAGACGGCGATCGTCCTCTTCCTGGCCGGATCGGCACTGTGCGGGGTCGCGCGGAGCATGGGCGAGCTGATCGCCTTCCGGGCGGTGCAGGGACTGGGCGGCGGCGGACTGATGGTGCTGTCGATGGCGATCGTCGGCGACCTGGTGCCGCCCCGTGAACGGGGCCGCTACCAGGGCCTGTTCGGCGCGGTGTTCGGCGCCACCAGTGTGCTCGGCCCGCTGCTCGGCGGCGTCTTCACCGAGCACCTCAGCTGGCGCTGGGTCTTCTACATCAACCTGCCCGTCGGGGTGATCGCCCTCGCCGTGATCGCGGCGGTCCTGCGCGTCCCGCGCCGCGCCGACCGCCACGTCATCGACTACCTCGGCACCTTCCTCATCGCCGCCGTCGCCACCTGCCTGGTCCTGGTCGCCTCCCTCGGCGGGACCACCTGGCCCTGGGCGTCGCCGCAGATCATCGGCCTGGCGGTACTGGGCGTGGTGCTGGCCGCGGCGTTCGTGGCCGCCGAGCGCCGGGCCGCCGAACCGGTCCTCCCGCTCCGCCTCTTCCGCGTCCGCACCTTCGTGCTGTCGGCCGCGATCAGCCTGGTCGTCGGCTTCGCGCTGTTCGGCGCGATGACGTACCTGCCGACCTTCCTCCAGGTGGTGCAGGGCGTCAGCCCGACCATGTCCGGGGTGCACATGCTGCCGATGGTGATCGGCCTGCTGCTGGCGTCCACCGTCTCCGGCCAGATCGTCAGCCGCACCGGCCGCTGGAAGGTGTTCCCGATCGCCGGCACCGGCGTCACCGCCCTCGGCCTGCTCCTCCTCCACCGACTGGACGAGAACAGCCCCACCGCCGAGATGAGCGCCTTCTTCTTCGTCTTCGGAGCGGGCCTGGGCCTGGTGATGCAGATCCTCGTCCTCATCGTCCAGAACGCCGTCCCCTACGAGGACCTGGGCGCCGCCACCTCCGGCGCCACCTTCTTCCGCTCGATCGGCGCGGCCTTCGGCGTGTCCGTCTTCGGCACCGTCTTCGCGAGCCGCCTCGGCGACCGCCTCACGGACGCCTTCCGCGGCGACCGGCTCCCGCCCGGCGTCTCGGCCGGCACCCTGGAGTCCGACCCGCGCGGCATCGCCGCCCTGCCCGCCCCGCTGCGCCCGGACGCCGTGCACGCCTACGCCGCCTCCATCACCGACGTCTTCCTCTACGCCGCTCCGGTCGCCCTCCTCGGCTTCGTCCTCGCCTGGTTCCTGAGGGAGGACCGGCTGCGCGGCTCGGTCACCGCCCCCGACGGCGCGCAGACCTTCGCCACCAACCCGGTCCAGCGCTCCTCGCACGACGAGGTGTGCCGCGCCCTGTCGGTCCTCGGCACCCGGGAGGGCCGCCGCGCGGCCTACCGGAAGATCACCACCCGCGCCGGGTACGACCTGCTGCCCGCGACGAGCTGGCTGCTGCTGCGCATCCGGCGGTACGGCTGTGTGGAGCCGGGCCGGCTCGCCGAGGGCAGCGCCGTACCGCTGAACGTCGTCCTGGAGGCCGCCCGGCAGGCCGAGATCCGGCACCTCGCCGTCCGCCGGGGCCTGGGCCTGGTCCTGACCGACCACGGCCGCGAGGTGGCCGAACGGCTCTCGCGCGCCCGCGAGGAGTCGCTGGCCGAACTCCTCGGCGACTGGTGGGGCCCCGACCGCCCGAGGGACCTGGTCCGCCTGGTCGGGGAGCTGAACGACGAACTGTGCGGCGCGCGGCGGGAGCGCCCGCACGACGACGAACGCGTCCTCACCCGGTCGGGCTGACGCCTGCCACCCGCCCGGCCCGCCCGTCGAGCGGCTTGGCGAACCAGTGCTCGGCGTACGGATTGTCGTTGTACGCCTCCGTCTCCCGGTAACCGAGCCGCGCGTACAGCGCACGGGCCTCGGCCAGGTCCCGGCGCGTGTCCAGCACCATCCGCCCCGCCCCCAGCCCCCGGGCCGCCTCCTCCGCGGCCCCCACCAGCGCCGCGGCTCCGCCCCGCCCGCGCAGCCCCCGGGTCACGTACAGCCGCTTCAGCTCGGCCGTCCCGGCGTCCAGCAGCCGCACGCCCGCCGTGCCGGCCGGCTCCCCGTCCCACCGGGCGACCAGCAACACCCCTCGGGGCGGGGCGAATTCGGCGCCGCTCTTCCGGGCGATCTCCCGCTCCAGCTCCGCCGCGCCGGTCCGCCGCCCCTCGTGCAGCAAGTACCAGCGGTCGCTGATCTCCGTGCAGTACGCCCGCCACAGGGCCTTCGCGGCGGGGGAGTCGTACGGTTCCGGGGCAATGGTCCATGTCATGCCCCGCATGGTCGGCGGGCGCCCGCCCGGTGCGCAACCGCGTTCGCCCGTCCGCCCCCAGGGCTCCGGCCGCCACCGTTTGACGGGTCCTCAGGGGGTACACGAACCGCGAACCGGCCCGTACGGAAAGCCGGTTGGGCCGAGAACCTGGAAGGCATCCATGTCCACAGGAGTGATCATCGCTCTGATCGTGCTGGTGGCGGCCGTACTGATCGTCGCGGCCGTCCTGACCCTGCGTGCCCGGGGCTCCCGGCACGGCGGGAGCCTGAAGCGGCGCTTCGGGCCCGAGTACGACCGGACCGTCGCCCGGCACGACGGCGACACGAAGGCGGCCGAACGCGAACTGGCCGAGCGCGTGGAGCGGCACGGCTCGCTGCGCGTCAAGCCCCTGGAGCCGGCCGAACGGGCGCGGTTCGAGGCGCGCTGGACGGCCGCGCAGGAGCGGTTCGTCGACTCCCCCCGCGAGGCGGTCGCCGAGGCCGACCGGCTGCTCTCCGAGCTGGCCGGCGCCCGGGGCTTCCCGGACGGCGGCCGGTACGAGGAACAGCTGGCCGCGCTGTCCGTGCACCACGCCCACCACGTCGACGGCTACCGGCGCGTGCACCACGCGGCCAACGGCGGCCATGCGGACGACGGCACCGGAACCGAGCGGCTGCGGGAGGCCATGGTCGAGGCCCGCGCCCTGTTCGAGAAGCTGATCCACACCGACCACGGCGACCACCGCGCCGCCCACACCCCGGCCCGTGGGAAGAACCACCAGCCCTGGGCCCTGAACCGCCGCCACCCGAAGGAGAGCTGAGCCACATGTCCGATCTGACCCGGCCGACCGGCGGCACCCGCGCCGAACGCGACCGATCCGCGACCGAGACCCCCGGCGGGCAGGCCCCCGGCACCGGCCCGGCACTCGACCCCGACGCCCCGCCCGGCGCCCACGCCGACCACACGGCCGGCGCCCGCGCCGAGGCGGCCCCGCGCCTGCGGACCGAGGGAACCGGGTCCGGCACCGGTGCCTCCACCACCACGCCCCCCGGCCCCGGCACCTCCCTCCTCCCGCACGGGGAGCGCGACAAGCTGGAGCAGCGGCTGCACCACGCGGTCTCCGGATTCGTCGACGCCCCGCGGGCCGCGGTGGAGGAGGCCGACCGCGTCCTGGAGGAGATCACCTCCCGCTTCACCGACGCGATGACGCGCCGCCGCCGCACCCTGCGCGCGTCCTGGCAGTCCGCCGACACCGAACGGCAGGCCACGGCCACCGACACCGAACAGCTCCGCCTCGCCCTGCGGGACTACCGCGAGCTGTCGGAGAAGCTCATGCGCCTGTAGTGGACGGCAGGACGTCCACCCCTGTTCCGCCCGGCCCTCCCGCCACCTCCCCACGGCCTCTTCGACGTCGCGGGGCCCCGACCCCGGCGGGGGGCCGGGCGGCGCCGTGAGCAGCGGCCCCCGGCCCGCTTTGACGGAGCCTCCGCCGCCTTGCGCGCCGGCACGGACGCGCCCTCGCGGGCGGCTTCCGCTCGGTCGTGCTCCCCGTTGTCCGGACACCGCACCGCGAGCGACTTAGCCTGGAGGCCGATCGCCACCGGACGTCACCAAGAGGAGCGCACGTGCTCGAACTCACCATGGCCGCCGTCTCCGCGGCGGACGAGGGTGCCACGGCCGGCATGCGGATGGCGGACGCGCCCAGCGAGCCGGGCACGGTGCTGCGAGTGGGCCGGGACACGTCGGTGTGCCGGCTGCCGACGCCGGAGGACTGGCTGTTCGTCTCGCGGGTCCACCTGGAGTTCCTGTGCGGCCCCGGGGGCACCTGGCAGCTCACCTGGCTGCGCGGCTCCCGGCCCGACCCGTCCGCGCAGGTCCGCCTGACGGTGGACGGGCACACCCGGCCCGTCGCCTACGGCGGCACGGTCCCGCTGCCCAGGGGCGGCACCGGCGAGGTCGTCGTACAGGACCGCACCGAGCCGCGCAGCGTGAACGTGGGCTTCTACCACGAGGTATGACACGACCCACACCCGCGTACGACCGGCGGGAGCCGGCGTCCCACGCGGACGGCCCGCGCCCGCGTATGACCGGCGGGGATCGGTGTCCCGCGCGGGCGGACCGTACTCGTGCCCGCACCCGCGTACGGCGGGCGGGGGCCGGTGTCCCGCGCGGGCGGACCGTACTCGTGCCCGCACCCGCGTACGGCGGGCGGGGGCCGGTGTCCCGCGCGGGCGGACCGTACTCGTGCCCGCACCC
>NZ_JBUDHV010000014.1:0-171917 GCF_054956795.1 Streptomyces sp. SYSU D01066-1
AAACTGGTCGAGCAGGGCGGAGTCACGCGCGCCGCGCTCGTCCGGGCCGACGCGCGAGGCCCCGCCGGGCGCGGGCCGGACCCCGGGCAGGCTGTCCGGCAGGGGCACGGCGCCCCGGCGCGGCTCCGGCGTCCCGGCGGCGACCCGGGGCGGCAGCGGCAGGCGGAGGGGGCGGCCGGCCGGGTCGAGTACGGTGATCCCGGCTTGGCGCCGGGTGAGCCGGACCGGCCCACGGGCCGTCCGGTACCCGGCGAAGCCGGCACCGGCGATCACGATGCGGGGTCGGCTCACGGTCTCGCCTCCGGGCTGTCGCCTGCGCGTCGAGCCTTTCGCGTCCCCCTGCCCGGGACGCCCAAACGTGCGCGAGCCGCCCGTACCGCCGGTTCCCGGTCCCTCGCCACGGGCCACCGCCCGTACCGCCGGTCCCCGCCACGGGCCACCGCCCGGGCCCCCGGTGTGCGGAGGGCCTCCGTGAGCCCGTGCCGTCAGGCCCTGTCGCGTCCGTCCTGCGGGGCCCCGGGGTCGATGCCGTTCTCGCGAGGTGCCCGGGCCCGCGTCCCCGGCGTCCCGGGCGCGGTGGACGGCATCGGCGGGTACGGCGTGCCGGGCCCGCTCGGCGGCGCGGTGGGCGCCGTCCCGCCCAGCGGGCGCCCGCCGTCGGCGGCCCCGTGCCCGGCGCCCGTCCCCGGAGCGGAGGGCTTCGCGGCGCCGCGCAGCAGGTAGGCGGCGACGGCGAGCAGCGCGGCCGTGATCAGCGCGGCGGCCCAGCCGGGCAGCCCGGCGGCGAGCGCCAGCCCCACGGCGAGCGCCACCGCCGCGCCGGCGTAGAGCGCGGCGGCGCCGGACGCCGCGTACAGCGTCGCCGTACGGCGCTGCTTGCGCGTCTGTTCCCGCAGCTCGTCCCGGATGGTCTCGCGGGCCACCTGGGCCAACTCGTCGACCAGGTGCTTGTCCAGGTGCTCCAAGTGTGTCAGTCGGTCGTCCATGCCGGTCGGATACCCGCGACCCGACCGTCCATGAGCGGCCCGCACCGTCGCCAACTAGGCTTTTCCGCATGGACATTCTGGGAACCACACTGCGCGTCTACGTCGACGACCTGGACAAGGTGATCCCCTTCTACGAGGGGCTCGCCGGCGGCCGGGCCATGCGGTTCGAACGCGGCGGCGTCCACGTGGCCGCGGTCGGCTGCTTCTTGTTGATGAGCGGACCGGAGTCCCAGCTGGAAGTGTTGCGCAAGGTGGCCGCGACGATCGCCGTGACCGACGTGGAGGAGACGGCCCGGATCGTGACCGGCCTCGGCGGCGAGGTCGTCGCCGGTCCCCTGCCGACGCCGGCGGGCCGCAACCTGATCGCCCGTCACCCGGACGGTTCGGTGTACGAGTACGCCGACCGGAAGGCGTGAGGGCGGCCCGCGTCAGACCCCGGGGCCGGCCGTGATCACCCACCGCCGGTGATCACGCCGGGCCCCGTCGGCGTGCAGCGTCTCCGGTGAGAGGCCCTCCGGGCGAAAGCCGCGGGCGCGGGCCGGGGCGGGAAAGGCGGCGTTGCCCGGCCGCACGCTGGCCTCCAGCCGGGGCATCCGCATCGGCGTACAGCCGCATCGATCCGGAGGCGTACCCCGCGACGAGGCCGAGTCCCTCCCGCATCAGAGCGCGCCCGGCGGCGTGGGCGAAGGCGCCGTGGCCGAGCGCCCCGCTGAGGAACCCGCCTCGACGGTGTCGTCGACGCTGACGGACCCGGCGGTCGACCCGCCGGCCGCCCCCTCCGTCGTCCCTCCCTTCTCGCGGACCAGGAACCCGGCCCCGGCCAGGTCCCCGACCGGCCGGCCCGCGTACCGGGCGTACGCCTCGGCGGTGTCCGGCGGGAAGATCCAGGGGCGGCGCGGGTCCTTGCGCTCCCGGCCCGGGCGGTGAACTCGGCTCCGTCGTCGAGGGTGAGGCGGCGTAC
The DNA here is from genome assembly GCF_054956795.1 of Streptomyces sp. SYSU D01066-1. Classification (NCBI taxonomy): domain Bacteria; kingdom Bacillati; phylum Actinomycetota; class Actinomycetes; order Kitasatosporales; family Streptomycetaceae; genus Streptomyces; species Streptomyces sp. SYSU D01066-1. Next base: position 1,948 of record NZ_JBUDHV010000014.1, read on the forward strand.
GCCCGCCCGGGGAGCCTCGGCGAGGTGGCGGGACGGCGTGTCCCGCGGCGTCCCGTCAGCGCGGGCGGGGCCTCAGCGCAGCGCCGGTTCGTCCAGGGTGAGGGTGCCCGCGTCCGCGTCCAGCCCGGCCCTCACCCCGAACGGCACGGTCAGCGCCCCGGCGCAGTGCCCGAAGCCGAAGTCCTGCGCCACGGGCACGCCGAGCCCGCCCAGCCGGTCCAGGAGCAGCGCCCGGACCCGGTCCGGGGCACCGCACCCCTCCCAGGAGCCGAGCAGCACCCCGTGGACGCCGTCGAGCCAGCCGGCGCGCAGGAGCTGGGTGAGGCAGCGGTCGAGGCGGTACGTCTCCTCCCCCACGTCCTCCAGGCAGAGCAGCCCGCCGCGCGCGCCGGGCCGGGCGTGCGGGGTGCCCAGTTCGGCGGCGAGCAGGGACAGGCAGCCGCCGAGGGTGACGCCCCGGGCCCGGCCGGGGACCAGCGGTGTACCGCCGGAGGCGATCGCGCGGACCGTCTCCGGGGCGAGCAGCGTGGCCCTCAGGTGCTCCTGGGCCCGCGCGTTCTCCAGGAAGTCGACGCCCGCCGCCATCGGCCCGTGCAGCGTGACCAGGCCGAGCCGGACGGCGAACGCCTCGTGCAGCGCGGTGATGTCGCTGAAGCCGACGAAGACCTTCGGCCCCGCGGCGCGCATCGCGTCCCAGTCGAGCAGGTCGACGAGGCGCTGGGCACCGTAGCCGCCGCGGGCGCACAGCACCGCGTCGACGGCCGGGTCGCACCAGGCGGCCTGGAGGTCGGCGGCCCGGCCGGTGTCGTCGCCGGCCAGGTAGCCGAGGGTGCCGTGCCGGTCCAGGACGTGCGGGGCGACGACCGGGTCGAGGCCCCAGCCGCGCAGTACGTCCACGCCCGCCCAAAGCCGCTCCTCGGGCACCGGTCCGCTGGGCGCGACGACGGCCACCCGGGCGCCGGGGGCGAGCCGCGCGGGCCGCGTCAGGCCGCTCACCCGGTCAGCTCCAGGGTGGGGATGCCGGGCGGATCGAACCCGAACACCTGCGCGTACAGGGAGAGTTCCGCCTCCAGGGCGCGCGCCAGGGTCTCCGCCCTGCGGAAGCCGTGTCCCTCGCCCGCGAAGGTGAGGTAGGCGTGCGGCACCCGGCGCCCCGCCATCGCGGCCAGGAACCGTTCGCACTGCGCGCTCGGGCAGATCACGTCGTCCAGGCCCTGCAGCAGCAGGAACGGTGCGGTGAGCCGGTCGGCGTGCGCGGCGGGCGAGCGCTCGGCGTACCGGGCGGGCACCTCGTCGTAGGGGCCGATGAGGGACTCCAGGTACCGGGACTCGAAGTCGTGGGTCCCCCCGGCGCCCCAGCCGGTCAGGTCGAGGACGGGGTAGCGGATGGTGCCGCAGGCGTAGACGTCGGTGGTGGCGAGGGAGACGGCGCTGGTCCAGCCGCCCGCGCTGCCGCCGCGCACGGCGAGCCGGTTCCGGTCGGCGGTGCCCTCCTCGGCGAGGGCGAGGGCGACGGCCGCGCAGTCCTCGACGTCGACCACGCCCCACCGCCCGCGCAGCCGCTCGCGGTACTCCCGGCCGTGTCCGGTGGAGCCGCCGTAGTCGACGTCGGCGACGCCGATGCCCCGGGAGGTGAAGTAGGCGATCTCCAGGTCGAGGGCGAGCGGGGAGCGGCTGGTGGGGCCGCCGTGCGCCCGCACGACGTACGGGGGCAGTTCGCCGGCGGGCGCGGCACAGCCGGGGTGGCGGGGCGGGTAGACGTGCGCGTGCACCTCGCGGCCGCCGGGTCCGGTGAAGGTGCGGACCTGCGGCTCGGGGTAGTGGGCGGGGTCCACGGCGTCGTCGTGCGCGGCGCCGATGACCCGGGCCCGGCCGGTGCTGACGTCCAGTTCGACCACCTCGTAGGCGCTGCGCGGGCCGGCGCCGACGGCCACGGCCCGCTCGCCGTAGGCGGCGATCCCGGCGGCGAACTCGGTCCAGGGACCGGCCGCGTCGACGACCTCGCCGGTCTCGGGGTCCAGGACGCCGAGGGCGGTGGCGCCCCGGCCGTGCACGACGGCGATCAGGCCGCTGTCCAGCGGGGCGAACCAGCGCAGGCCCAGCTTCCACAGCGGCCCGCCGAACTCCTCCTCGCGGGGGCACAGCGGCCGGCCGTCGCGGTACAGGTTCCACCAGCCGGTGCGGTCGGAGGCGTACAGCAGGGCGCCGTCGCGGTCCCAGTCGGCCTGCGCGATCGACTCGTCGGGGCCGCCGGCGACGGTCCGGGCGGGTCCGAGGGTGCCGTCGGCGGTGACGTCGGCGACCAGCAGTTCGGTGCCGTCCCAGGGCATCCGGGGGTGGTCCCAGGCGAGCCAGGCCGCGCGCCGCCCGTCCGGGGACAGGCGGGGGCCGGCGACGAACCGGTGCCGTCCGTCGCTCAGTTCGCGCACCGCGGCGCGGTCCTCGGCGGCCGAGCCGTCCAGCGGTACGGCGGCCAGGACGCGGCGCACGTCGCCGGGCCCCTCGCCGGTGAACTCCTCGAGGACGCACCACACCTCGCCCCGCTCCGGCATGGGCTGCGGCTCCGCCCAGCGCAGGCCGCCGCCGACCGCCGAGAGGGGAGTGAGCGGGCGGGGCTCGTCGCCCGGCCGCCACCGGTACAGCCGCTGGTCGGCGAGGTTCACGAAGACGACCAGCGGGCCGCCCCCGTCCGGTACCGCCGCCCAGGGCCGGCCGCCGTACTCGATGACGCGGCTGCGCACGTTCCACGGGGCGGGCAGCAGGTCCTCCTCGGTGCCGTCCGCGCGCCGCCGCACCAGGCTCCGCCGGCCGTCCTCCGCGGGCCGGGGCTCGGTCCACCACACCTCCTCGCCGACGAGGCCCACGTCGTCGGGGCGTCCGTCGTGCGCGGCGGCGAGCGCCGCGTCGATGGGCGAGGGCCACGATCCGTACGCCAGGGTCCGCACTGTCTCCCCCTTTCGCCTAGGCGGTCCGCAGGAACCGGTCGAGTACCCGTACCCCGAAGTGCAGGGCGTCCACGGGGACCCGTTCGTCCACGCCGTGGAAGAGGGCCTGGTAGTCGTAGCCCTCGGGCAGCCGCAGCGGGGTGAAGCCGTAGCCGGTGATGCCCAGCCGCGAGAACTGCTTGGCGTCCGTGCCGCCCGACATGCAGTACGGCACCACGTGCCCCTCGGGTGCGAACTCCTCGACGGCGGCGCGCATCCGGGCGTACGTCGGTGAGTCGACCGGTGACTGGAGGGCGACCTCGCGGTGGTCGAACTCCCAGTCCACGTCCGGTCCGGTGAGCCGGTCCAGGGTGGCGCGGAACTCGTCCTCGGTGCCGGGCAGATACCGTCCGTCGACGTAGGCGGTGGCCTCGCCGGGGATGACGTTGAGCTTGTAACCGGCGTCCAGCATCGTCGGGTTGGCGCTGTTGCGGACGGTGGCCTCCACCAGTTCGGCGGCGGGCCCGAGCTTGTCCAGCAGCGCGTCCACGTCGGTGTCGGCGAGGCCGGTGTCGATGCCGTACAGCGCGGCGAGTTCGACGAGGGCGGCGCGGACGGTCGGGGCCGGGCGCGGTGGCCACTCGTGCTCGCCGATGCGGGTGACGGCCGCCGCGAGCCGGGTCACCGCGTTCTCCCGGTTGACCTTGGAGCCGTGGCCGGCCCGGCCGCGAGCGGTCAGCCTCAGCCAGCCGGTGCCGCGTTCACCGGCCGCGATCGGGTAGATCCGCCGGCCGGCGCCGTCGTGGAAGGTGAACGCCCCGGACTCGCCGACGCCCTCGGTGCAGCCCTCGAACAGCTCGGGGTGGTGGTCGGCGAGGAAACCGGAGCCGTCGACGGCGCTGGCCTCCTCGTCGGCGGTGAACGCGATCACCACGTCCCGCCGGGGCCGCACCCCCTGCCGGGCCCAGCCCCGCACGACCGCCAGGATCATCGCGTCCATGTTCTTCATGTCGACCGCGCCGCGCCCCCAGACGACGCCGTCGCGGACCTCTCCGGAGAACGGGTGCACACTCCAGTCGGCGGCCTCGGCCGGGACCACGTCCAGATGACCGTGGAGCAGCAGCGCGTCGGCCGACGGGTCGCTGCCCTCGACCCGGGCCACCACGTTGGTCCGCCCCTCGGTGCGCTCCAGCAGCGTCGGTTCGAGGCCCGCCTCGACGAGGAGCGCGGCGGCGTACTCGGCGGCGGGGCGCTCCCGGCAGTCGCCGCCGCCCCGGTTGGTGGTGTCGATCCGGATCAGGTCGGAGGTGAAGCGGACCACCTCGTCGAGGGCCTGCTCGTCAGCCACGGGTCTCCTCAGCCATAGGTCTCCTCCACTGCGGCCGAGGCGATCGTGGTGACCGCCTTGAAGGTCCGGATGCCCTCGTACATGGTGGCGGAGGTGTACGCCACCTTGCGCTCGCCGGTCCGCTCGACGCCCGGCACCACGGTCGAGGCCGCCGCCAGGTGCTCGGCGTCGAACTCGACGGCGACGGTGAACGGGCCCCCGGACACCGGCTCGTGGCGCACCGCGAGCGACGCCGCCTCCTCGGCCGCCGCCCGGATGTCGGCGGCCGTCCGGGCGGGCGTCCGGCACACCGCCGCGTACCGCGAGACATGGTCCTTGACGGCGACCTTCAGCGCCTCGGGCGCGTAGCCGAGGGCGTCCTCGCAGGCCACGTCGTCCCCGGTGACCAGCACCACCGGGACGCCGTACTCGGCGACGACATGCGCGTTGAGCAGGCCCTCGCTGGCCCGTACGCCGTTCAGCCAGACGCCGGTGATCTGGTTGGCGAGGTAGGTGTGGGCGAGGACGCCCGCCATGCCCGCGCCCGCGTGGTAGCCGACGAAGGCGACGCCGTCCACGTCGCCGTGCTGGACGCCCTCCACCATGGACAGCGCCTTGTGCCGGCCGGTGAGCATCAGCGCCCGCTCGTCCAGCTCTTCGAGGAGCAGGTTGCGCATGGTCCAGTGGGCCTCGTTGACGAGGACCTCCTCGGCGCCGCCGTCCAGGAATCCCCGCACGGCGGCGTCGACGTCCGAGGTGAACATCGACCGGCACCGCTCCCACTGCGGCGTGCCCGGCAGCACGTCGGCGGGCCAGGTCACGCCGGTGGCGCCCTCCATGTCGGCGCTGATCAGGATCTTCATGCACAGGACGGTACAGGCCGCCCCGTACGCCGGCCACGGACCACACCCGGCCCACGGGCCGCTGCGTCGGCGTCGGTCACCGGCACCGGTTCCATGAGGGCCGGCACCCCGGCGGTCACCCGGACAGCCCCGCCTGCTCACCGGAGCTGTGGGAGCGGATGTTCTCCCTGGGCCGCTGCCTCGGCCGGGACGCCGCCGACGGCGAGGGCGGCGCGGGCGCCGGGCAGCGCGACCGCGCCGGACCGCTCACCGCCGGACCGGCGGGCCGGGGTGCCGGGATGCCGGGGTGCCGGGGTGCCGGGGTGCCGGGGTGCCGGGCGGACAGCGGGGGCGGTGTCGCGGCCCGCCACGCGGGCGGGGAGGTGCGGCGGCGTGCCGTCCCGGGCGTCCCGGCGACGTGTCCGCTGGTGGGCGTACGCGCGCGTCGTCCGCCACCAGGCCCGCGCGGGCGGCGGGTCCGGCGCCGGTGGCCCGGTCCACGTCGTTGAGGACGGTCCGCTCCGGGTGGCGCGGCAGGACCGTGAAGCCGGGGACGGCGTGCCGGGCCTCGAGCGGGACGGCCCGCACGGACCGGCCGGTGACCGGCGGCCGGATGCCTCGCTACTCGGACCGCGCCGCGCCGGCATGTCCTTCGGCGCGGCCGGGGGAGGCACCGGTCCGGCCGCTGTCCTCGCCGAGCGGTCCCAGGTGCTCGCGGCCGGCGGCGCTCTGCGGGTCCTGGGCCTCCCCCGGCAGGTCCCCCGGGGCCGTCCGCCGTCGGGACCCGCCCCGGCCGAGGGCGAGGGGCACCCGGCGGTCCTGGCTGAACTCCAGTACCGGGCAGCCCAGTTCGAGGGCCCGGGCGACGACGCGGCCGCTCTCGCCGGCGCTCATGCCGGGCAGGACCTCGGTGAGACGACGGGTCAGTTCCACGACGCCGGGAAAGCCGGTGTACGGCGCGAAGGAAGGGACGACCCGCTCGGGTGCCACCGCCTCGCCGGTGCCGGCCGGGCACAGCGCGCCCGCGTCGGCCGCCAGCACCAGCAGCCGCTCCCGTCCGGGGCCCGCCAGCGGGTACGCCCACCACAGGACGTCGACGCGGTCACGCCCGGGGACGGTGAGCCGGGCGCGTCCGCGGGCCGGGTGGGAGGGCCGTCCGCCGAGGGAGGGCTCCAGGTCCGCTCCGAGGCTGTCGCGGGCGGCGCGGGGGCCACGGGGAGGGTCGTCCGCCTCGGGCAGCGCGCCGGAGACGGGCAGCAGGTCCGGCGCCGGGCGGCCGACGGCCTCCTCCTCGGGGCAGGCGAACAGGCGCCGGGCGCCCCGGCTCCAGTGGGAGACCAGACCCTCCCGGTCCACCACGGCCACGGCCGGCGGAACACGGCCGGGCACGGGCTGCTCGGTGCCACGGTCCATGGCGTCAGGCCCTCTCTCCCCGCGGCGCGGCATGATCTGCGCCGCCCTCACCACCGTACGGCCGGGGCCGGAGGCGATGTGCGGGAACCGGAAATCGGTGGTACGCGGACGCCCCGGCGCGCGGCGCGCGCGCCGACGGCGCGTCCCGGCCGGCTCAGTCCTCGTGGCCGAGCTGGAGGTCGCGCTCGGTACGGCCGCCGCCGGCCATGTGGAGCACCGTCGCGACCGGCGGGTAGCCGGCGGCGATGACGGTGTACTCGCCCGAGGACAGGTCGACGAAGCGGAACGTGCCGTCGGCGCCGGTGGTGAGCGTGTCGACGACGTTCCCGGCGGCGTCCAGCAGGGTGACGCGGGCGTCCTCCACGGGCCGTCCGCCGCCGGCCCGGACGGTGCCCCTGAGCATGGCGCCGCCGGCGAGTTCGATGTCCTGCCGGGTCTCGCGGGAGGCCTGGACGGTGACGGGGAGCGCGGCCGGACGGAAGGCGGGGGCGCTGCCGGCCAGGGTGTACTCGCCGGCCACCAGCTCGGTGATGACGTAGCCGCCCTCACGTCCGCTGCGGGTGCTGGCGACGACCTCGCCGTGCACGTTGGTGAGCGTGACGGTCGCGTCGCGGACGGGGGTGCCGTCGGCGGTGCGGACGGCACCCGCGAGGCGTCCGGCGCCGCCGAGGACGACGTCCAGTTCGACGGGGCGCTCGCCCACGGTGACGGAGACGGCCTGCGGCTGGTGGCCGCCGGCGGCGGCGATCAGGACGTACGGCCCCGTCCCGGGCGTGGCCAGCGCGTACCGTCCGTCGTCGCCGCTGGCGCCGCGCCCGATCTGCTGTCCGGCGGCGTCGATGAGGGTGAGCGCCGCGCGGGGCACGACGGTGCCGTCGGAGTGCTGCACCGTGCCGCAGACCGGGACGCCGCCGGGGCACGGCGAGCGCGGCGGGGCCGGGGTCCCGCCGCCCGGGGCGTGGGAACGGGCCGGCGGGACCGCGGCCGGGGCCTGCGCGGTCTCCGTCTCGGTCACGGGCGCGTTGTGGGACACGAGCGGTTTCTCCTTGAGGAAGAAGGCGAGGAACAGGCCGAGCACGAGCACCGGCACGAGATACAGGAAGATCCGCGGCATGGCGTCGGCGTACGCCTGGACGTAGGCGTCGCGCAGCGCGGGCGGCAGGGCGTGGACGAGCTGCGGGGTGATGGCGTCGGCGTCGGGCAGACCGGCGTCGGCACCGGCGGGCAGCCGTACGGCGAGGGCGTCGGTGAGCCGGTCGGCGAAGAGGGTGCCGAAGACCGCCGCGCCGACGCTGCCGCCGATCTGCCGGAAGTAGTTGTTGGCGCTGGTGGCGGTGCCCAGGTCGGCGGGGCGCACGGAGTTCTGCACGGCCAGGACCAGGACGGGCATCACCATGCCGATGCCGGCGCCGAGGACGGACATCCAGACGCTGTAGTGCGCCCTGGGCGTGTCCGCGTCGAGCCGGGAGAGCAGCCACATGCCGACGACGGACAGGACGCCGCCGATGACCGGGTGGATCCGGTAGTGGCCGGTGCGGCTGATGAGCCGGCCGGAGACGACCGAGGCGCCGACGATGCCGCCCACCATGGGCAGCATCAGCAGGCCGGACTCGGTGGCGGAGGCGCCGTCGACCATCTGGAGGAAGGTGGGCAGGTAGCCGGCGGCGCCGAACAGGGCGACGCCGACGACGAACCCGATCAGGCCGGTGACGTTGAAGACGGAGTCGCAGAACAGGCGCGGCGGGATGAGGGGTTCGACGGCGAAGCGCTCGACGACCAAGAAGAGCGCGGTGGCCGCGAACGCGCCGGCCCCGAGCCCGAGGATGACCTCGGAGTCCCAGTCGTACTCGATCCCGCCCCAGCTGGTCAGCAGCACCACGCAGGTGGAGGCGGCGGTGAGCAGCAGCGTGCCGAGGACGTCGAGGCGGGCCCTGGCGCGCGGCTTGGGCAGCTTCAGGACGAGGGCGACGACGGCCATGGTGAGCAGGCCGAAGGGGACGTTGACGTAGAAGCACCAGCGCCAGGAGAGGTGGTCGGTGAAGTAGCCGCCGAGCAGCGGTCCGGCGACGGAGGCGAGGCCGAAGGCGGCGCCGATCAGGCCCATGAACCGGCCGCGCTCGCGGGGCGGCACGATGTCCGCGATGATCGCCTGCACGCCGGTCATGAGGCCGCCCGCGCCGACGCCCTGCACCGCGCGGTAGGCGATGAGCTGGTCCATCGTCTGGGCCCGGCCGGCCAGCAGCGAGCCGACGACGAAGACCAGGATGGCGCACTGGAAGACGCCCTTGCGGCCGAAGAGGTCGCCGAGCTTGCCGTAGACCGGCAGGCCGACGGTGGAGGTGAGCAGGTAGGCGGTGATCGCCCAGGACATCTTGTCCAGGCCGTGCAGCTCACCGACGATCTTCGGGAGCGCGGTGGCGACGATCATCTGCTCCAGCGCGGCGAGCAGCAGCGCCGGCATCAGTCCGAAGAAGACCAGCCGGACCCGGCGCGGACTGAGCGCGGCGGCCGGTCCGGGCGCGGGCGGCCCGGAGGGATCCGGCGGCGCGACAGCGGCCGGCTCGTCCTGCGCCAGAGTCGTCCCGCCCACGTGCCGCTCCCCTTCGTCGCGATTCGTCGCCTGAGCACACCATTCCCGCTCAGGCGACAACGGCGAGGACTCGCGAGGGGTTACGGCGTCCGGCGGGGACGCGCGGAGATCACTCGAACCGGTGAGGCGACGCCAACGGCCGCCTCACGTACGGCTCTTGGCTACTTCTCGACCTCGGCGGCGAGCCTGGCCAGCTCCGCGTCGTAGATCCGGGCCAGGCCCTTGGGGGCGAAGGTCCTTTCGAAGAAGCCGCCGATGCCGCCGGCGCCGTTCCACACGGTGGTGACGACGACGCGCGAGCGTCCCTCGCCGGACGGGGTGACCCGCCAGGTGGTGACCATCGAGGAGTTGCGGTCCTTCTCGACCAGCTCGCCGTCGGAGGGCTCGGTCACCTCCAGCAGGCAGTCGCGCACGCGCTTGCTGGTGGCCTGGAGCTTCCAGTGCACGAGGGTGCCCTCGCCGTCACCGCCCTCACGGACCTCGTACTCGCTGAACTGTTCGGGCAGGATCTTCGCGCGGGTGCCGCTGTAGTCGGCGAGCGCGTCGAACACGGTCTCCGCGTCCGCGGCGACGATCCGCTCGGTGGTGGCCTCGACCTGCGCCATCGGGTACCTCCAGGGCCTGGTGGTGAGGGGTCGGGGCAAGCCAACCACCCCGCCGCCCGGCCACCAAATCGAGGGGGTCCGTCGGCCGGGGGCGGGCGCCCGGACCCCGGGCCGCGCGATCAGGAGGGAACGCTTGTTCTATTCCGTGGTCCCCTGCCGCCGGGGAGGCGCCCCGCGCCGGGAGAGCCCTTCGGAGTCCGGTCCCGGCCGGGCGGCCGGCGCCGCGCGGTCCGACGCGGACGCGGTGACCACCGGTGCCTTCGGCGCGCCGGGGCTTCGGCGGATCGCCCGCCGCGGGGTGCGGCGCGGTTCGCGCGGACCCCGCTCGGCCGTCACCTTCGGGGAGGCAGGCGCTTCAGGGCCCGGGCCGCCGCCTCGGCCAGCGCCGGATGGGCGAGGGCCTCGGTCAGCACGGGCCTGGCCCGCGGGTCGCCGAGCGCGCCGAGCCCGTCGACGCAGGCGAGCGCCACCCGGCGGTACGGGTCGTGCGGGCGCAGCCGCCGCTTCAGGGTGGTGATCAGCGCGGGGACGGACTCCGGGGCACGCAGCTCGGTCAGCAGCCGGACCGGGTGCAGGGCGTAGGCGACGCGCAGCTCGTTGGTGGCCAGGGCGGCGGCGGCCCGGGCGGTGCGGGGGTCGCCGAGGCGGGCGAGGGCGTAGGCGGCGGAGGCGCAGCGCGGCGGGTCACGGTGGTTGAGGAGCAGCACCAGTGTCTCGAAGGCCCGCCGGTCCCCCGCCAGCCCCAGCCGGAACGCGGCCAGCTCCCTGGCCCAGAGCGGCTGTCCGGGGCCGGTGAGCACCTCGGCCAGTTCGCCGTGGTCCGCGGTCGCCGCCAGACGGTCGTACGCCGCCGTGCCGCCCGCCTCCGTCCGTAGACGCTCCGTGAACGCGCGCACCTCTTCGTCCATGCGTCCGAGGCTAGAGGGGGCGGGGCCCGGATGGGACGTGGATCACCAACACGAGGGACTGGCGCGCTCGTTACCCGCTGGTTAAGCTCAGACGAGCGAGTCAGCGACTCGTGTTCGTCCCATGGCGGTCTGGTGACGCGGCCTCCGTGGGAGCAGCGCGGTCCGGCCCGGGGACAGGGCCGGCCGGTTCCGCCGGGCGTGTGCGCCAGTGAGCCCGGCACCACCCGCACTCCTTCCCGTACGCACCCGTGCGCCGCCCGGCGCGGCGGGCGCCTCTGCCGTCGTCACCCTCATTCCTGGAGTCCCGCCATGGCCGCTCCCCTCTCGGGCAGTTCCCCTTCCGGCACTTCCCCTTCCGGCAGTTCCCTCTCCGACGTTCCCCGGCCCCCCTTGCGGACCGTCGCCGTGGTCGGCCTCGGCACCATGGGCACCGGCATCGCCGACGTACTGGCCCGGGCCGGCCGCGAGGTCGTCGGCGTCGACATCAGCGAGGCGCAGGCCGCCAGGGCCGTCGCCGCGCTGGAGACCTCCACCGCCCGCGCCGTCGCCCGCGGCCGGCTGACCGAACGGGAGCGCGCCAACGCCCTGGCCCGCGTCCGCACCGCCACCGACCTGTCGGCCGCGGCCGACGCCGACCTGGTGATCGAGGTGGCGCCGGAGTCGTACGAGGTCAAGCAGCGGATCTTCCGGGAGCTGGACGGCGTCGTGCGGCCCGGCGCGATCCTGGCCACCGGCACCAACGCGCTGTCCGTGACCCGGCTGGCCGCCGACACCGCGCGCCCGGAGCGCGTGCTGGGCCTGCACTTCTTCAATCCGGCCCCGGCGATGAGACTGGTGGAGGTCGTCTCCTCGGTGCTCACCGCGCCCGCCGCCGTCGCGGCCGTCACCGACCTCGCCCTGGACCTCGGCAAGGAGCCCGTCGCGGTGGGCGACCGGCCCGGTTTCGTCGCCGACGGGCTGCTGTTCGGCTACCTCAACCAGGCCGCGGCCATGTACGAGGCGCGCTACGCCTCCCGCGAGGACATCGACGCGGCGATGCGCCTGGGCTGCGGCCTGCCGATGGGACCGCTGGCCCTGCTCGACCTGATCGGCGTGGACACCGCGCGCACGGTCCTGGAGGCCATGTACGCGGCCTCCCACGACCGGCTGCACGCCCCGGCCCCCGTCCTGAGGCAGCTCAGCGAGGCGGGACTGACCGGCCGCAAGGCCGGACGCGGCTTCTACACCTACGACGCCCCGGGCGGCGCGACCGTCGTCCCCGACGCGCTCACCCCGCGCGAGGACGCCTCCCCGGTCCCCGGACGCCCGGTCCGCGCGGTGGGCGTCGCCGGTTCGGGCACTATGGCCTCGGGCATCGCCGAGGTCTTCGCCAAGGCCGGGTACGAGGTGGTCCTCGCCGCCCGCGGCCAGGAGAAGGCCGAGGCCGCCAAGGCCCGCGTCGGCGCGTCCCTGGCCCGTTCCGTCGGCAAGGGGCGGCTGACCGCCGAGGCCGCCGAGCGCGCCCTCGGCCTGATCACCCCCGCCGGTGACTACGACGGCTTCGCCGGCGTCGATCTGGCGGTGGAGGCGGTCGCCGAGGACCTGGAGGTCAAGCGGCGGCTGTTCGCCGCGCTGGACGAGGTCTGCAAGCCCGGCGCGGTCCTCGCCACCACCACCTCCTCCCTCCCCGTGGTCGCCTGCGCCCGCGCCACCTCGCGCCCGCAGGACGTGATCGGCATGCACTTCTTCAACCCGGCGCCGGCCATGCGGCTGGTCGAGGTGGTGCGGACGGTGCTGACGGCGGACGAGACGCACGCCACCGTCCGGGAGGTGTGCGGCAAGCTCCGCAAACACGCCGTGGACTGCGGGGACCGGGCCGGGTTCATCGTCAACGCCCTGCTGTTCCCGTACCTGAACAACGCGGTGAAGATGGTGCAGGAGCACTACGCGACCCCCGACGACATCGACGCCGCGATGAAGCTGGGCGGCGGCTACCCGATGGGCCCCTTCGAACTGCTCGACGTGGTCGGGCTCGATGTGTCGCTGGCCATCGAGAAGGTGCTGCACCGCGAGTTCCGCGACCCGGGGCTCGCCCCGGCACCGCTCCTGGAGCACCTGGTGGCCGCGGGCTGCCTCGGCCGGAAGACAGGCCGCGGCTTCCGCGAGTACGCCCGCTGACCGGAGCCGGCCGCGGCCGGGACTCCCCCGCCCGGGGAGCCCCGGCCGCGCGCACCGAGCTGGGCACATGCAGTACGTTCGTGTCCATGTCCCAGCCCGCCAAGTCCACACGTACACCAGCCGCGCCCGACGTGCCGGAGACCGCCGTCGGCGGCCGAGCCGCCGCCCAGCGGCTGAAAATGCGCCGGGAACTGGCGGCCGCCGCGATGGAGCTGTTCGCCACCAAGGGGTACGAGGCCACCACCGTCGACGAGATCGCGGCGGCTGCCGGGGTCGCCCGCCGCACCTTCTTCCGCCACTTCCGCTCCAAGGAGGAGGCGATCTTCCCCGACCACGACGACACCCTGGTCCGCGCCGAGGCGGTGCTCAACGCCGCCCCCGCGCACGAGCACCCGCTGGACACGGTGTGCCGGGGCATCAAAGAGGTCATGAAGATGTACGCGGCCCACCCGGACATCTCCGTCGCGCGCTACAAGCTCACGCGCGAGGTGCCCACCCTGCGCGAGGCGGAGATCGCGTCGGTGGCCCGCTACGAGCGTCTGTTCACCCGTTACCTCCTCGGCCACTTCGACGAGCACGCGCACGCCGACGACGCCAACGACGACCCGCTGCTGGCGGAGGTCGCCGCGTCCGCCGTGGTCACCGCCCACAACCACGTGCTGCGCCGCTGGCTGCGGGCGGCCGGGCAGGGCGACCTGGAGGCCCAGCTCGACCACGCCTTCGCCATCGTCCGCAAGACCTTCGGCACCGGCATCGGGGCCGGGCGCTCCGACCGGACCGGCCCCCGGTCCGCGGCGACGGCCTCCGCCGAGGGCGAGGTCCTGGTGACCGTCGCCCGCACGGACGCCCCGCTGGACGAGGTCATGCGCGCGATCGAACAGGCGCTGAAGGAGCGCTGACCTTCCCCCTTCCCTTCCCCCGCTCCCCCTTCCCTCTTCCCCGCTCCCCCTTCCCGGACAACGGCCACCCGACGGTGGCCGTTTTCTCGTGCCCGCTCGGCGATCCCTGATCGATCATCGCTCATCTGTTAGGCAAAGATTTCATTTGAGTGGAAAATCTGGCACCCAGTGCCTTGCGGGGTGACACGGGGTGCCATACGTTGAAGTGGTCCGGGCAGTCCCCGCGGGGCCGCCTCCGCGTCCCGGACGCCTGCGTCACAGGCACCCTTCCGACCCTCAGCAGCAGCACCGCACCGCCGGAGGCAACACCGTGACCGTGAAGGACATCCTGGACGCGATCCAGTCCCCCGATGCGACACCCGCCGACTTCGCCGCCCTGCCGCTCCCCGAGTCGTACCGCGCGATCACCGTCCACAAGGACGAGACGGAGATGTTCGCGGGGCTCGACACCCGCGACAAGGACCCCCGCGCGTCGATCCACCTGGACGAGGTGCCGGTGCCCGAGCTGGGCCCGGGCGAGGCCCTGGTGGCCGTGATGGCCTCCTCGGTCAACTACAACTCGGTGTGGACCTCGATCTTCGAGCCGCTGTCCACCTTCGGCTTCCTGGAGCGCTACGGCCGGCTCAGCGAGCTGACCCGCCGGCACGACCTGCCGTACCACGTCATCGGCTCCGACCTGGCCGGCGTCGTCCTGCGCACCGGGGCCGGCGTCAACTCCTGGAAGCCGGGCGACGAGGTCGTCGCGCACTGCCTGAGCGTGGAGCTGGAGTCGAGCGACGGGCACAACGACACCATGCTCGACCCGGAACAGCGGATCTGGGGGTTCGAGACCAACTTCGGCGGTCTCGCCGAGATCGCCCTGGTCAAGTCCAACCAGCTGATGCCCAAGCCGGACCACCTCAGCTGGGAGGAGGCCGCCGCGCCGGGGCTCGTCAACTCCACCGCGTACCGGCAGCTGGTCTCCCGCAACGGCGCCCAGCTGAAGCAGGGCGACAACGTGCTGATCTGGGGCGCCAGCGGCGGTCTCGGCTCCTACGCCACCCAGTTCGCGCTGGCCGGCGGCGCCACCCCGATCTGCGTCGTCTCCAGCGAGAAGAAGGCCGAGATCTGCCGGCGGATGGGCGCCGAGCTGATCATCGACCGCAGCGCCGAGGACTACCGGTTCTGGAAGGACGAGCACACCCAGGACCCGAAGGAGTGGAAGCGGTTCGGCAAGCGCATCCGGGAGCTGACCGGCGGTGAGGACGTCGACATCGTCTTCGAGCACCCCGGCCGCGAGACCTTCGGCGCCTCCGTCTACGTCACCCGCAAGGGCGGCACCATCGTCACCTGCGCGTCGACCTCCGGCTACGAGCACACCTACGACAACCGCTACCTGTGGATGTCGCTGAAGCGGATCATCGGCTCCCACTTCGCCAACTACCGCGAGGCGTGGGAGGCCAACCGCCTCATCGCCAAGGGGAAGATCCATCCGACGCTGTCCAGGGTGTACTCCCTGGAGGACACCGGCCAGGCGGCGTACGACGTGCACCGCAACCTGCACCAGGGCAAGGTCGGGGTGCTCTGCCTGGCCCCCGAGGAAGGGCTCGGGGTGCGCGACGAGGAGAAGCGCGCCCGGCACGCCGACGCCATCAACCGCTTCCGGAACATCTGAGGGCACCCGATGACAGAGCGCCAGAAGGACCGTCCGTGGCTGATGCGGACGTACGCGGGCCACTCCACCGCCGAGGCCTCCAACGAGCTGTACCGGCGCAACCTCGCCAAGGGCCAGACGGGCCTGTCGGTGGCGTTCGACCTGCCGACCCAGACCGGTTACGACCCCGACCACGTCCTGGCCCGCGGCGAGGTCGGCCGGGTCGGGGTGCCGGTCGCGCACCTCGGTGACATGCGCCGGCTGCTCCAGGACATCCCGCTGGAGCGGATGAACACCTCGATGACCATCAACGCCACGGCCATGTGGCTGCTGGCGCTCTACCAGGTCGTCGCCGAGGAACAGGGCGCGGACCTCACCCGGCTCCAGGGCACGACGCAGAACGACATCGTCAAGGAGTACCTGTCCCGGGGGACGCACGTCTTCCCCCCGGGCCCCTCCCTGCGCCTGACGACCGACCTGATCGCCTACACGGTCACCCACCTGCCCAAGTGGAACCCGATCAACATCTGCAGCTACCACCTCCAGGAGGCGGGCGCCACGCCGGTGCAGGAGATCGCGTACGCGATGTCCACCGCGATCGCCGTCCTGGACGCGGTGCGCGACGGCGGCCAGGTGCCCGAGGAGCGCATGGGCGACGTGGTCGGACGCATCTCCTTCTTCGTGAACGCGGGCGTCCGCTTCGTCGAGGAGATGTGCAAGATGCGCGCCTTCGGCCGTGTCTGGGACCGGATCACCCGCGAGCGGTACGGCATCGAGAACCCCAAACACCGCCGCTTCCGCTACGGCGTCCAGGTCAACTCGCTCGGTCTGACCGAGGCGCAGCCGGAGAACAACGTCCAGCGGATCGTGCTGGAGATGCTGGCCGTCACCCTCTCCAAGGACGCACGCGCGCGTGCCGTGCAGCTGCCCGCCTGGAACGAGGCGCTCGGCCTGCCCCGCCCCTGGGACCAGCAGTGGTCGCTGCGCATCCAGCAGGTGCTGGCGTACGAGAGCGACCTGCTGGAGTACGGCGACCTCTTCGAGGGCTCGAAGGTGGTCGAGGCCAAGGTGGCCGAACTGGTGGAGCTGGCCGAGGCGGAGATCGAGCACATCGAGGAGCTGGGCGGCGCCCTGGCGGCCGTCGAGTCCGGCTACCTCAAGTCGCGGCTGGTCGCCTCGCACGCCGAGCGCCGGGCCCGGATCGAGTCCGGCCAGGAGAAGATCGTCGGCGTCAACGCCTTCGAGTCCACCGAGCCCAGCCCGCTCACCGCCGACCTGGACACCGCGATCCACACGGTCGACCCGGCGGTGGAGGCGCGGGTCGTCGCCGCGCTCCGGCAGTGGCGGGACACGCGGTGGCAGCCGCCGTTCAACCACCCCCGGTGCAGCTCGGCGCTGGACCGGCTGAAGGAGGCGGCCCGCTCCGACGCCAACCTGATGGAGGCCACCCTGGAGTGCGCCCGCTGCGGTGTCACCACCGGCGAGTGGGCCGGGGCGCTGCGCGAGGTGTTCGGCGAGTTCCGGGCGCCGACGGGCGTCTCGTCGGCGCCGGTGGCGGTCACGGCCGCACAGGGCCCGGCGCTCGCGGAGGTCCGCCGCAAGGTGGCGGCGACCGCCCGCGACCTCGGCGTCGGCAAGCTCCGCTTCCTGGTCGGCAAGCCCGGTCTGGACGGGCACTCCAACGGCGCCGAGCAGATCGCCGTGCGCGCGCGTGACGCCGGCTTCGAGGTGGTGTACCAGGGCATCCGGCTGACGCCGGAGCAGATCGTGGACGCGGCGGTGGCCGAGGACGTGCACGCGGTCGGGCTGTCGGTCCTCTCCGGTTCGCACGCGCGGCTCGTCCCCGACGTGCTGGAGCGGCTGCGTGTGGCCGGTGCCACAGATATTCCGGTGATCGCCGGTGGCATCATCCCCAGCAGTGACGCCGCGGCGCTGCGGGACGCCGGAGTGGCCGCGGTCTTCACCCCGAAGGACTTCGACATCACCGGCATCATCGGCCGGATCGTGGACGAGATCCGGCACGCGAACAAGCTCGGCCCCCTGCCCGACCCCTTGGAGGTCCCCGCATGACCGTCGACCGACCGCGCCCGCGCCGCTCCTGCCTGGCGGTCCCGGGAAGCAACCCCCGCTTCCTGGAGAAGGCCCAGGGCCTCCCCGCCGACCAGGTCTTCCTGGACCTGGAGGACGCCTGCGCGCCGCTGGCCAAGCCGGAGGCCCGGCACACCGTCGTCAAGTTCCTCAACGAGGGCGACTGGACCGGCAAGACCCGGGTCGTGCGCGTCAACGACTGGACGACCGAGTGGACGTACCGGGACGTGGTCACGGTCGTCGAGGGCGCGGGCCCCAACCTGGACTGCGTCATGCTGCCCAAGGTCCAGGACGCCCAGCAGATCGTCGCCCTCGACCTCCTCCTCACCCAGATCGAGAAGACCATGGGCTTCGAGGTGGGCCGGATCGGCATCGAGGCGCAGATCGAGAACGCGCGGGGCCTGAACAACGTCAACGAGATCGCGCAGGCCAGCCCCCGCACCGAGACGATCGTCTTCGGCCCGGCCGACTTCATGGCGTCCATCAACATGAAGTCGCTGGTGGTGGGTGAGCAGCCGCCCGGCTACGGCGCGGACGCCTACCACTACATCTTGATGAAGATCCTGATGGCCGCCCGTGCCAACGGTCTCCAGGCGATCGACGGCCCCTACCTCCAGATCAGGAACGTCGACGGATTCCGCGAGGTGGCCGGCCGCGCCGCCGCCCTCGGCTTCGACGGCAAGTGGGTGCTGCACCCCGGCCAGGTCGAGGCGGCCAACGAGGTCTTCTCCCCCTCCCAGGAGGACTATGACCACGCCGAGCTGATCCTGGACGCGTACGAGTACCACACGTCCGAGGCGGGCGGCAAGAAGGGCTCCGCGATGCTCGGCGACGAGATGATCGACGAGGC
The DNA here is from genome assembly GCF_054956795.1 of Streptomyces sp. SYSU D01066-1. NCBI lineage: Bacteria > Bacillati > Actinomycetota > Actinomycetes > Kitasatosporales > Streptomycetaceae > Streptomyces > Streptomyces sp. SYSU D01066-1. The sequence continues at coordinate 20,184 of NZ_JBUDHV010000014.1, forward strand.
CAGCCGCAAGATGGCGCTGGTCGTCGCGGGCAAGGGCCGGGCCGCCGGGATGCGCCGCACGTCGGCGTTCCAGACCCCGGAGGGCTGAGGACGATGCGGTTCGGACGCACCTACGAGGAGTTCGAGGTCGGGGCGGTCTACAAGCACTGGCCCGGCAAGACGGTCACCGAGTACGACGACCACCTCTTCTGCCTCCTCACCATGAACCACCACCCGCTCCATCTGGACGCCAACTACGCGGAGAGCGCCACCGACTTCGGCCGGAACGTGGTGGTCGGCAACTACGTCTACTCGCTCCTGCTCGGCATGTCCGTCCCGGACGTCTCCGGCAAGGCCATCGCCAACCTGGAGATCGAGTCGCTGAAGCACGTGGCGCCCACCTTCCACGGCGACACGGTCTACGGCGAGACGACCGTGCTGGACAAGTGGCCGTCGAAATCCAAGGACGACCGCGGGATCGTGCACGTGGAGACCAGGGGCCACAAGCAGGACGGCACCCTGGTGTGCGTGTTCCGCCGCAAGGTGATGGTGCCCACCGAGACGTACGTCAAGGCGCGCGGCGGCGAGCAGCCGGGCCGCCCCGAACTCCAGGAGGGCTGATCCGATGGCACGCCTCGCCCAGACCCACGGCCTCACCGACGTCCAGACGGAGATCGTCTCCACCGTCCGGGACTTCGTCGACAAGGAGATCCTCCCGGTCGCCACCGAGCTGGAGCACCGCGACGAGTACCCGCAGGCCATCGTCGACGGACTGCGGGAGCTGGGCCTGTTCGGGCTGATGATCCCCGAGGAGTACGGCGGACTGGGCGAGTCCCTCCTGACGTACGCGCTGTGCGTCGAGGAGATCGCCCGGGGCTGGATGTCGGTGTCCGGCATCGTCAACACGCACTTCATCGTGGCGTACCTGCTCAGACAGCACGGCACCCAGGAGCAGCGGGAGTACTTCCTGCCCCGGATGGCCACCGGGGACGTGCGGGGCGCGTTCTCCATGTCGGAGCCGGCGCTCGGCTCGGACGTGGCGGCGATCACGTCGAGGGCGGTGCGGGAGGGCGACGAGTACGTGCTGACCGGCCAGAAGATGTGGCTGACCAACGGCGGCACGTCCTCCTTGGTGGCCGTTCTGGTGCGCAGTGACGAGGGTCACCCGGAGGGCACCGCCCCGCACAGGTCGATGACGACCTTCCTGGTGGAGAAGGAGCCCGGGTTCGGCGAGGTCCGCCCGGGTCTCACCATCCCCGGGAAGATCGACAAAATGGGCTACAAGGGCGTCGACACCACCGAAATGATCATGGACGGACTGCGCGTTCCGGCCGATCGGGTGCTCGGCGGAACCACCGGCCGGGGTTTTTACCAAATGATGGACGGCGTCGAGGTCGGCCGCGTCAACGTCGCCGCCCGGGGCTGCGGCGTCGCGCAGCGCGCCTTCGAGCTCGGCGTCCGCTACGCCCAGCAGCGCCACGCCTTCGGCAGGCGGATCGCCCAGCACCAGGCCATTCAGTTCAAGCTGGCGGAGATGGCTACCAAGGTGGAGGCCGCGCATGCGATGATGGTGAACGCTGCACGCAAAAAGGACTCCGGCGAACGAAACGACCTGGAAGCGGGGATGGCCAAGTACCTCGCGTCCGAGTACTGCAAAGAGGTTGTGGAGGACGCCTTCCGGATCCACGGCGGGTACGGCTTCTCGAAGGAGTACGAGATCGAGCGTCTCTACCGGGAGGCACCGATGCTGCTGATCGGTGAAGGCACCGCCGAGATCCAGAAAATGATCATCGGTCGCAGGCTGCTGGAGGAGTATCGCTTCCAGGACTAGATGTCCGGATACGGGGTGTTTTCTTGGAGAAGAAGATCACACCCCACGGGCGTTCTTCGGCCTCCGACTCGGCTTCCTGGCTTACCCAGTTGCGGCACGTACCCGCTACGATCGCGAGAAAGCCGCCGTCCCCCGTTTCCGAAGCGCGGCATCATCCGCTACGAAGGTCATCCATGCCCCACAGCCAAACCTCTGCACCCAGCGACCGCCTCGCCGGCGTACGCCTCGCGCGCGGAGCATCGCCGTGGCTCCTGCCGACCGTCGCGACCGCGGCCGTCAGCCTGGTCCGCGCCCGCCGCTCGGGTGCCGCCAAGGCCGTCGCCGTCCCCGCCACCGCGCTCGCGGCGGGGATGCTGTGGTTCTTCCGCGACCCCGAGCGCGAGATCGCGCAGGGCCGGGTCATCTCGCCCGCCGACGGCGTGGTGCAGAGCATCATGCCGTGGAAGGACGGCCGGACCCGCGTCGCGATCTTCATGAGCCCGCTCAACGTGCACGTCAACCGCGCCCCACTGGCCGGCACCGTGACCTCGGTCGAGCACGTGCCCGGCGGCTTCGTCCCCGCTTTCAACAAGGAGAGCGAGAACAACGAGCGGGTCGTCTGGCACTTCGACACCGAGCTGGGCGACATCGAGATGGTCCAGATCGCCGGCGCGGTGGCCCGCCGCATCGTCCCCTACCTGCCGCGGGGCACCAAGGTCGAGCAGGGCGAGCGGATCGGCCTGATCCGCTTCGGTTCCCGCGTCGACCTCTACCTGCCGGAAGGTGTGGAGGTGGCGGTCGAGGTCGGTCAGAAGACCGTGGCTGGGGTGACTCGCATTGACCGTGATTGATCCTGATACCAAGGCCGGCTGGGTGCCGGAGGCCGTCGACGAGGCCGACGAGGTGTTCGAAGAGGAGGAGATGCCGCTCTCCCTGCGCCTGTCGATAGCGGACACCCTCACCCTCGGCAACGCCACGTGCGGGTTCATGGCGGTGTACTTCACCACCACCGGCATCCTGATCCCGCACCTCCAGGGCAGCCAGGAGACCGGCATGGCGCGGCACAGCGCCGCCACCGCCGTGATCCTGATGCTGTGCGCGGCGGTCTTCGACCTGTTCGACGGCCTGGTCGCGCGCAAGCTGCGGTCCTCGCCGATGGGCGCGGAGCTGGACAACCTCTCCGACCTGATCAGCTTCGGCCTGGCGCCGGCGTACTTCGTCCTCGTCTACGGCATGGTCGCGGACGACGCGCACCAGCGGCTGGCGGCGGTCGGGGCGATCGTGGTGCTGCTGGCGGTGGTGCTCAGGCTCGCCAGATTCTCGTGCGTGACGGTGAAGGACGGCACCTTCCAGGGGATGCCGTCGCCGTTCGGGGCGCTGACGGTCGTGTCGATCGTGCTCCTCGAGCTGCCGTTCGTGGCGACCGTGCTGGCGATCGTCGGGACGGCCTGGCTGATGGTGAGCCGGGTGGAGTACCCGAAGCCGCGGGGGCGTCTCGCGGTGGCGATGCTGTCGTGGATCGTGCTGTCGATGGGGCTGCTGGCCGGATGGGCGTTCGACGCGCCGAGCGGGCAGCTGCTGCTCCAGACGGGCTGTGCGCTGCAGCTGGTGATGGGCGCGGTGATCCCGCTGTTCGCCACGGCCCGGCGGGTGAACAACTTCCGTGACAACCGGCGGGAGGCGCGGGCGGCGCAGCTGCCGTAGCGGCGCGGAGTTTTTCCGGGGCCCTGGACCGAGGTGTGGTCCGGGGCCCCTTTTGTGTGCCCCGCGTCGCCCGGACGTCGTCTTCCCCTCCTCCCACCCGTCTCGGCCGGCTGAGGAGGTGCCCTCTGGGCCGGCCGAGTCGGGGGTGGGCATGGGCCCGGGGGCCCGGTGGCGGAGCCCCCGGGCGGTCAGCTCAGGAAGTCCCGCGCGATGCGTTCCGCCACGCGCTCCAGGATCGGCCCCGCCTCCGCGATGCACGTCGCGACGTCCGGCTCGACCTCCGTGAGGGAATACGCCCGCCTGATCCCCGCCCGCCCCAGCGCCTGCGGCGCCAGCGCCAGCCGCCCGCACACCGCGACGACCTCCCGCCCTGCGGCCCGCGCCGCCGCCGCGACCCCGGCGGGCGCCTTGCCGTGCAGGGTCTGCTCGTCCAGCGACCCCTCCCCGGTGATCACCAGTTCGGCCCGCTGCAGGGCCGGCGCGAAGCCGAGGACGTCGAGCATCACCTCGATGCCGGGACGGAACCGCGCCCCGAGCAGCAGCGCGCCGTATCCGATGCCGCCCGCGGCACCGGCGCCCGGCGCGGCGGCGTACTCGGCGGCCCGCGCGCCCACCGCGCCCTCCAGCACCGTCACGAAACGCGCGAGGGCCGCGTCCAGCGCCTCCACGTCGTCCGGCGAGGCCCCCTTCTGCGGCCCGTAGACGGCCGGGGCGCCCTTCGGGCCGGTCAGCGGGTTGTCGACGTCGCTGGCGAGGACCAGCTCAACGGAGGACAGCCGCGGGTCGAGACCGGACAGGTCGGCCGAGGCCACCTCGGCGAGTCCGCCGCCGCCCGGCGCCACGGGCTCTCCCTCCCCGTCCAGGAACCGCGCGCCCAGCGCCGAGAGCATCCCGGCGCCCCCGTCCGTGGTCGCGCTGCCCCCGACCCCGAACACGATGGTCCGCGCCCCCGCGTCCAGCGCGGCCCGCAGCAGTTCCCCGGAGCCGTACGTGGACGCCGTCAGCGGCGCGAAGACCCCGGCCGGTAGCCGCTGCAACCCGCTGGCCTCCGCCATTTCCACGACCGCCGTGCCGTCGCGCAGCGCGAACGCCGCCGTCACCTCCGCGCCCAGCGGCCCGGCGACCCGTATCTCCCGGCGTTCGAACCCGGCCGCGACGGCGGCGGCCACCGTGCCGTCCCCGCCGTCGGCCACCGGCAGCGCCTCCACCCGCACGCCCGGCACGACGCGGCGCAGCCCGGCCGTCACCCGCTCGGCGACCTCGACGGCCGTCAGCGACCCCTTGAACTTGTCCGCGGCCACGAGGACCCGCCGGGTCCCGTCCACAGCAGCGTCAGCCACCTTGTTCTCCCCTTGCTCTTCCGGGCCTTGCGCACGTCCGCGCACGTCAAGGCAGTCGCGCCGGTGTGACCTTAACCGGATCGCGCCCTCGGCGTCATACCCGGCCGATACCCTGCGGAGGATGACCACTTCGGATTACGCCACGTACATCGCCGGCCTCCCCCGCGTCCTGGCCGGCGCCGCCGCCCTGTTCCGGGACGCCGAGGGCCGGGTGCTGCTGGTCGAGCCCAACTACCGCGAGGGGTGGGCGCTTCCGGGCGGCACCATCGAGTCCGACGACGGGGAGACGCCCCGCGAGGGCGCCCGCCGGGAGACGGCCGAGGAGATCGGCCTCGACGTCGCCCCGGGCCGGCTGCTCGCGGTGGACTGGGTGCGCGGCGCGGGCCGGCCGCCGGTGGTGGCGTACCTCTACGACGGGGGGATCCTCTCCGAGGAGGACCTCAAGGCCATCCGTCTCCAGGAGGAGGAGCTGCTGTCCTGGCGCCTGGTGCCCCGTGAGGAGCTGTCCGGCTTCCTGCTCGGCGCCCTCCACGGCCGGGTCCTGGCCGCGCTGGACGTCCTGGCGGAGGGCTCGGGGACGGCGGAGCTGGAGAACGGGCGGCGGGTGGACCGGTGAGGCCCGGCGGGCGGCGCGCGTGCGGGATGATCCGAAAACCGGTCGGCACGGCCCTGCCGGAACCGCTGCGGAAGATCGCCGCCGGCCGGTGGTGACCGGCGGCGCCGCGCGCAAGAAGAGCGCCGTAGTCCGCTAGAAGAGCGCCGCCCCGCGCTCGAAGTCCAGCAGCCGCCGCTTGCGTTCCAGCCCGCCGCCGTACCCGGTCAGGCCGCCGCTCGCGCCGATGACGCGGTGGCAGGGGACGATGACGCCGATCGGGTTGCGGCCGTTGGCGAGGCCGACGGCGCGGGAGGCGGCCGGGTTGCCGAGGGCGGCGGCGAGTTCGCCGTAGGTGCGGGTCTCGCCGTAGGGGATGGTGCGCAGGTGGTCCCAGACGGTGCGCTGGAAGGGTGTGCCGTCCAGGTGGAGGGGGAGGGTGAACTCGCGCAGCTCGCCGGCGAAGTAGGCGGTCAGCTGGTCGAGGGCGGCGTCGAAGGGGGTGTCGTCGCGGGGGCCGAAGGTCTCCTCGGGTGGGCGGTGGCGCTGGCCGGTCATGTAGAGGCCGCACAGGACGCCGTCCTCGGCGACCAGGGTGAGGGGGCCGTAGGGGCTGTCGGTGACGGTGTGCCGTCGGTTCAGTCGGTTCATGCGGGGGCCTCACACGGGCAGGGAGTTGATCGGGTGGTCGTCGGTCGCCCACAGGTACTGGACGGCGTACGCCCGCCAGGGCCGCCACCCGGCCGCGCGGGCGGTGAGGGCGGCCGGGGTCGAGGGCAGGCCCAGGGTCTGGGCGGCGCGGCGGACGCCGAGGTCGGTGGGGAGGAAGGCGTCGGGGTCGCCGAGGGCGCGCAGGGCGATGACGTCGGCGGTCCAGGGGCCGAAGCCGGGGAGGGCGAGGAGGCGTCGGCGGGTGGCCGGCCAGTCGCTGTCCACGCCGAGGGTGAGGGAGCCGTCGGCGAGGTGGCGGACGAGGGTGGTGAGGGTGGCCCGGCGGGTGCGGGGCATGGCGAGGGTGGCGGGGTCCAGCGTCGCCAGCGCCTCGGGGGTGGGGAACAGGTGGGTCAGGCCGCCCTCGGGGTCGTCGACCGGGTCGCCGTGGGCGGTGACCAGGCGGGCGGCGTGGGTGCGGGCGGCGGCCGTGGAGACCTGCTGGCCCAGGACGGCGCGGACGGCGAACTCGGCCTCGTCGACGGTGCGCGGCACGCGCCGCCCGGGGGCCTTGTCGACCAGGGGCGCCAGGACCGGGTCGGTGCGCAGCCGGCCGTCGACGGCGACCGGGTCGGCGTCCAGGTCGAGCAGTCGGCGGCAGCGGCTGATGGCGACGGGCAGGTCGCGCAGGTCACCGAGGACGAGGCGGCAGGCGATGTGGCCGGGGGCGGGGGCGAGGGACACGATGCCGTGACCGTAGGGCAGGCGCAGGGTGCGGCGGTACGCGCCCTGTCTCCACTCCTCCACGCCGGGGACGGCGGTCGCGGCGAGGTGGCCGAAGAGGTTGTCGGGGTTGAACGGGGTGCGCAACGGCAGGCGCAGGGCGAGGGCTCCGCCGGTCCCGGGTTCCGGGGCGCGGGTGCGCAGGACGCGCGGGGTGAGGGCGAAGACCTCGCGGACGGTGTCGTTGAAGGTGCGCACGGAGGAGAAGCCGGCCGCGAAGGCGATCTCGGCCATCGGCAGCCGGGTCGTCTCGATCAGCAGCCGGGCGGTCTGGGCGCGCTGGGCGCGGGCCAGGGCGAGGGGGCCCGCGCCCAGCTCGGCCAGCAGCTGGCGTTCGATCTGCCGGGTGCTGTAGCCGAGCCGGGCGGCGAGGCCGGGCACGCCCTCGCGGTCGACCACCCCGTCGGCGATCAGCCGCATGGCGCGGGCGGTGAGGTCGGCCCGCCGGTTCCACTCCGGGGAGCCGGGGCTGGCGTCGGGGCGGCAGCGCTTGCAGGCCCGGAAGCCCGCCTGCCGGCAGGCCGCCGCGCTCGGGTGGAACACCATGTTCTCCGGCTTGGGCGGCACCACCGGGCAGCTCGGCCGGCAGTAGATGCCGGTGGTCAGGACGGCCGTGAAGAACCAGCCGTCGAACCGGGCGTCCCTGGACCGGACGGCGCGCACGCAGCGCTCGGTGTCGGTGTGCATCCCCATCTGCATGGGTCCAGCATCGTCCACCGCGCCCGGCGGTTCCGGCGGGAATCCGACATCGTGCTCACGCCTTTCGCGCGGTCCCGGATCGCCAGGCGGACTCGCGCAGCAGCCGCAGCCCGTTCAGGCCGACCAGGACCGTGGAGCCCTCGTGGCCGGCGACGCCGAGCGGCAGCGGCAGGTGCCCGATCAGGTCCCACAGCACCAGGACGGTGATGAAGGTGCCCGCGATCACCAGGTTCTGCAGGACCAGCCGGCGGGCGGTGCGGGAGAGGCGGACGACGGCGGGGACGGCGGTCAGCTCGTCGCGGACGACGACCGCGTCGGCCGTCTCCAGCGCGAGGTCGGAGCCGGCGCGGCCCATGGCGACGCCGGCGTGGGCGGCGGCCAGGGCGGGCGCGTCGTTGACGCCGTCCCCGACGAACAGCACCTTGCGGCCCGCGTCCTGAAGGCCCCGTACGGCGGCGACCTTGTCCTCGGGGAACAGGTCGGCGCGGACGTCGGTGAGGCCGGTGGCCTCGGCCACCCGGGCGGCGGCGCGGGCGTTGTCGCCGGTCAGCAGGGTGGGGGCGGTGCCGTTGAGGGCGGTGAGCGCGGCGGTGGCCCCGGCGGCGTCGGGGCGCAGCCGGTCGGTGAGGACGAGGGTGCCCACGGGGATGCCGTCGCGGGTGACCTGGACGGTGGTGGCGTCGTCGGCCGCGGTGCCGGCCCGGCCGACACTCACCACGCTCCCCTCGACGGTCGCCGTCACCCCGCGGCCGGGGGCGGCGGTGAACTCCTCGGCGGTGGCCAGGGCAAGGCCGCGGGCGCGGGCGGCGGCGACCACGGCGCGGCCCAGCGGGTGCTCGCTGGGCAGCTCGGCCGCGGCGGCCAGCGCGAGCAGGGCGTCCTCGTCGAGCCCGGAGCCGGGCAGCGGGGTCACGGCGGTGACCTCGGGGGTGCCCTCGGTGAGGGTGCCGGTCTTGTCCAGGGCGGCGGTGTCGATCTCGCCGAGCCGTTCCATCGCGACCGCCGACTTCACCAGGACGCCGTGCCGGCCGGCGTTGGCGATGGCGGACAGCAGCGGCGGCATGGTGGCCAGGACCACCGCGCAGGGCGAGGCGACGATCATGAAGGTCATGGCGCGCAGCAGGGCGTCGGTGAGGCCCTCGCCGAAGGCGAGGGGGATGCCGAAGACCGCGAGGGTGGCGACGACCACGCCGACCGCGTAGCGCTGCTCGATCTTCTCGATGAACAGCTGGGTCGGCGCCTTGGTGCGGGACGCCTCCTCGACCAGGGCGACGATGCGGGCGATCACCGAGTCGGCCGGGTCGCGGTCGACGCGCACCCGCAGGGCGCCGGTGCCGTTGAGGGTGCCGGCGAAGACGTCGTCGCCGGGGGTCTTCAGGACCGGGAGGGACTCGCCGGTGATGGTGGCCTGGTCGACCTCGCCCTCGCCGCCGAGGACCGTGCCGTCGGCGCCGATCCGCTCCCCCGGCCGGACCAGCAGGACGTCGCCGACGGCGAGGTCGGCGGTGGCGACGGTCTCCTCGCCCTCCCCGGTCACCCGGGTGGCGGTGGTGGGCGCGAGGTCGAGCAGGCCGCGCACGGAGTCGGCGGTGCGGGCGGTGGCCAGCGCCTCCAGGGCGCCGGAGGTGGCGAAGATGACGATCAGCAGGGCGCCGTCGAGGACCTGGCCGATGGAGGCCGCGCCGAGCGCCGCGACGATCATCAGCAGGTCGACGTCGAGGGTCTTGTCGCGCAGCGCGCGCAGGCCCTCCAGGGCGGGCTCCCAGCCGCCGGCGGCGTAGGCGAGGGCGTACAGCGGGCCGTACGCCCAGGCGGTGACCCCGGTCAGGTCGAGGGTCAGGGCGAGCAGGAACGCGAGCAGGGAGACGAGCGCCCAGCGGGCCTCGGGCAGGGCCAGCACGCGGGTGCGGCGGCCGGGCGCCGGCCGGCGGGGCGTCGTCGCGGGCGCGGTGGGGGCAAGGGTGGTGGACACGCCGCACACCATACAGGAACACATGAAGACCCATTCATCCGTTCATACGTATGGGTGTTCCCGGGCGGTGCGTAGGATGACCGCATGGGTCACGGAGCCGCCAGCACCACGCAGGAGACCGCACGCGTGCGGCTGGACGCGGACAATGTCGCCAAGGTCGCCACCACGCTCCAGGCCCTGTCCACCCCCTCCCGGCTGCTGATCCTGGCCCGGCTGCGCGAGGGGCCGCTGCCCGCGACCGAGTTGGCGGCCGAGGTCGGCATGGAGCAGTCGGCGTGCTCGCACCAGCTGCGGCTGCTGCGCAACCTGGGCCTGGTGGTGGGCGAGCGGCGCGGCCGGTCGGTCGTCTACGCGCTGCACGACGACCACGTGGCCAAACTCCTCGACCAGGCCGTCTTCCACGTGGAGCACCTGCGGCTGGGGATCAGCGACACCGGTCCGCGGCGCTGAGCAGGTCCCGCATCGTCTCGGCGGCCCGTACGGCCGCGTCCCCGCAGCAGTTGTTGAACAGGACGTGCAGTTCGTCCGCGTGCCGGGCCGCGCGCCGCAGCCGGGGCACCCAGGCGGCGAGTTCGGCCACGTCGTAGCCGTACCGGAAGCGGTCCTCCTTGCTGCCGCTGCCCCACGCCGGGCTGCGGCCGTGGAACCGTACGACGGCCAGGGAGCGGCGGGTGACCGGCACGATCGGCGGCAGCGATCCGGGCAGGCCCGGCGCCATGTCGACGCCCACCGCGCTGGCGCCGAGGCCGGCCAGCAGCGCGGCGGTGGCGTCCGCCCGGTCCGCCGCCCACCAGCCGGGGTGCCGGAACTCGACGGCGAGCGGCCACCCGGCCGTGCGCCCGGCGCACTCCTGGAGCGTCTCCTCGGCGCCCGCGCCCGGCGCGAACCAGGGCGGGAACTGGAACAGCACGGCGCCGAGCCGCCCGGCCTCGCGCAGCGGCTCCACGGCGTACGCGAACCTCCGCCACACCTCGTCGAGGAGCGCCGGTCCCCGCTCGGCCCCCCGCAGGTCGGCGGGGAGCGCCCCGGCCCGGGTGGGGTGCCCGGTCAGCAGCGAGAACGCCTTGACGTCGAAGCGGAAGCCCTCGGGGGTGCGCGCCAGCCACAGCTCGCTGTTGCGGCGGCTGGGCAGCGCGTAGTACCCGGCGTCCACCTCGACGACGGGCAGCCGGGAGGCGTAGTGCCGCAGCCGCCCCTCGGCGTCCCGCCGTCCGCGCGGATACCAGCCGCTCGCGACGAGCTGCCGGTCCGTCCAGGAACACGCGCCGACCCGTACCTCACCCATGGGAGCCCGGTTGCCCGGACTCCCCCGCCCCATGCCGTTATTCGGTGGCGGTGGGGCGCCGCGCGGCCCGCGTCGCCTCCCGCACGTCGGTGACCGGGCGCAGCCGGTAGGTGTAGGAGTAGTCCCGGTCGGCGAAGAGCTTGAACTCGTCGTGGGTGTGCGCGCCCCAGCTGTTGTCCCCGCCGACGCCCATCTGCCGGTGGTTCAGCCGGAGCACGACCGCGTCCCTCGGGGTGAGCTGGTAGTCGTGCCGCACGCCCGTCGACAGGTCCTCCGGGGTGAAGTGCGAGGCGTTGACCTCCAGCAGGGGTTCGCCCGAGGCCAGCAGCCCGGTGCCGTGCCGGTCGGTGAGCGCCACCCAGCGGACGTCGGTCTTGTTGCCGTTCTCCTGCGGGCGGATGTAGCCGGACCACTGCTCGGCGACGGTCCCGGAGTACAGGCCGACGTCGGTGCCGGTGTTGCGGTCCCAGTGGTTCTCCTCGGGGCCGCGCCCGTACCAGTGCAGCCGGTCCAGGCCGCGCGGCAGGAACAGCAGGCTGCCGACCTCCGGGATGTACGGCAGGCTCGCGGCGCCGGGGTGCAGGGTGTGGCCGACCTTGATCTCGCCGTTGCCGAAGACCGTGTAGGTGGTGGTGTACGACGACTCCACCGTGGTCGGCAGCGTGCCGCTGACCTTGATCTCGACGGCCCGGTCCGCCCCGAGCGTCCGCACGGCGACGTCGGTGACCTCGCGCCGGGCGCCCGCGTCCCGCCAGGTCCGGTTGCGGGTGTGCTGGCCGTTGCCGAGGTCGTTGTCGGTGGGCGCCCGCCAGAAGTTGGGCACCGGACCGGAGGTGAGCAGCCGGATGCCGCGCGCCTCGTACGAGGTGATGGTGCCGCTGCCCCGGTCGACGGTGACGGTGAAGTCCTCGCCGGCGACGGTGATCTCCTCGCCGTCCTCGTCCACTTCCAGGGCCGGGACCCGGTCCAGCGGCACGGGGGTGACGGCGGGGGCGTCCGCGGCGACGGGGAGCTGGACGCGGGCCACCTCGAAGCCGGCCTTCGCCCAGGGGGCGGGCTCCTTGGTGGTGAAGGAGACCTGGAGGAAGTACTCGGTGCCGGGCGCCGGGTCGGCCGGCAGCCGTACGGGCACGGTGATGTCCTTGCCGGACAGCGGCGCCACGGCCAGCTGGTCGCGGGTCAGCCGCCCGCGCCCCACCACCTGGCCGTCGGCGACCAGTTCCCAGCGGCCGTCGAACTCCCGCAGGTCGGTGAAGAGGTACTCGTTGACCAGGGTCACGGCGCCGGGGCCGCCGGCCCGCTGCCGCACGTCGATCGCCTGGTAGACGCGCTTGACCTCGGCGGCCTTGCCGGTGTGGCCGCGGTCGGCGGTGAGCAGTCCGTCGGCGACGAAGGCGCCGTCGTTGGGGTTGTCGCCCCAGTCGCCGCCGTACGCGAAGAAGGTCTTCTCCTGCGGCCGCGCCTCCTCCTTCCGGACGTCGGCGGCGTCGAACCAGAAGCGCACGCCGTCGTCGCCGCTGTCGCGGCCGTCGTCGGCCAGTTCGGCGGCGGTGAGGGCGCGGGCGTACACGCGGGCGGCGCGGATCGTGCCGCTGAACTCGCGGGTCTGGTTGTCGGCGTCGGTCGCCAGGGAGAGCGGCGCGGTGTTCACCTCGGGGCGCCGGGTGGTGGTGCGGACGGCTCTGGCCACGCCGTCGGCGTAGAGGGTCAGGGTGCCGGCGCCGGCGTCGAAGACACCGGCGACGTGGTGCTCCCGGCCGGTCCAGTCGTCCGGCAGCGCCCAGGTCGCGGTGATCCACTGCCCGCCGGAGTAGATGAAGAACTCCAGGGTCCGGTCGTTCTGCTTCAGGGAGTACTGGGTGTCGCCCTTGGCCACGATCGGCTGGTGGTAGCCGAGGAAGCGCGGGGTGACCCAGGCCTCCAGGGTGAGGGAGCCGGTGAGGTCCAGGCTCTCGTCGCGGGCGAAGAGCGTGCCGCCGGACAGGCCCTCCTGCCGGTCGAAGGAGCCGCTGGGGTTGACGATCTCGCCGCGCAGCCCGGCGGGGCCGGTCTCCCGCAGCAGGACGCGGGCGGGCACCGGCCAGGTCAGGGACTGGTCCACGAAGTCCCAGATCCAGCCGCCCTGGAGCACGTCGTAGCGGCGGACGACGTCCCAGTACTTCTTGAGGTTGCCGGTGGAGTTGCCCATCGAGTGGGCGTACTCGATCATCACGTACGGCCGGGTGTCGGAGGTGTCCTTCGCCCGCTGCTCGACGCGCTGGGGGGTGTCGTACATCTCGGAGCGGATGTCGCTGATCCCCGGGCGGTCGTCGCCCTCGTACTGGATGACGCGGGTGGTGTCGTAGGAGCGGATCCAGTCGTGCATGGCGGTGAAGGTGGAGCCGGTGCCCGCCTCGTTGCCCAGCGACCAGATCACCACCGAGGGGTGGTTCTTGTCGCGGTGCACCATGTTCTGGGCGCGGGCCACGCACGCCGCGGTCCACTCGGGGTGGTCGCCGGGGTACTCGTCGCGGATGGCGTGGGTCTCCAGGTTGGTCTCGTCGACGAGGTAGAGGCCGTACTCGTCGGCGAGTTCGTACCACAGCGGGTTGTTGGGGTAGTGCGAGGTGCGGACGCTGTTCATGTTGAGCCGCTTGATGAGGGTGATGTCGTTGACCAGGTCCTCGCGGCTGAGGGCGGTGCCGCGCTCCGGGTGCATCTCGTGGCGGTTGGTGCCGCGCAGGGAGACCGGCTTGCCGTTGACGCGCATCAGGCCGTCCTTGAGCGCGAACTCCCGGAAGCCGACCCGGTGCGAGAGGGTCTCGGTCACCTTTCCGGCGGGGTCGCGCAGGCGCAGCACGGCCGTGTAGAGGTTCGGCTGCTCGGCCGACCACAGCTTCGGCGCCGGTACGGCCCTGGAGGCGCGTACGGTGACGTCCTCGCCGGCGCCGGCGGTGCCGAGGTCGGCGCCGGCCTTGAGCGGCCGGGACCAGACGGCGTGGCCGCGGGCGTCGTACAGCTGGGTCTCGACGGTGTACCGGCCGGTGGAGCCGTCGCCGTACGCCCGGACCTGCGCGGTGACGGCCAGTTCGGCGTCGGTGTACGTGTCGTCCAGCGGGGTCTGCAGCCGGAAGTCGCGCAGGCGCACGGCGGGGGTGGAGTAGAGGTAGACCGAGCGGAAGATGCCGCTCAGCCGGATCATGTCCTGGTCCTCCAGCCAGTCGCCGTCGGCGTAGCGGTAGACCTCGACGGCGATCTGGTTGGTGCCGGGCCTGAGGTGGTCGGTGATGTCGTACTCGGACGGGGTGTAGGAGTCCTCGTCGTACCCGGCCAGTTCGCCGTTGATCCACACGTAGTGGGCGGACTTGACGCCCTCGAAGTGGAGGAAGGTGCGGCGGCCGTCCCAGTCGCGGGGGACGGTGAAGGTGCGGCGGTACTGGCCGACGGGGTTGCGGCGGGTGGGGGCGGTGGGGGGCTGCGGCTCCTCCCCCAGGCCGTTGGGGCCCCAGTAGGGGTAGGTGATGTTCAGGTAGATCGGGCGGTCGTGGCCGTGCAGTTGCCAGACGGAGGGGACCGGGACGGTGTCCCAGTCGCCGTCGTCGAGGTCGGTGCGGTGGAAGTCGGCGTCCCGGTCCTCGGGGCGGTCGGCGTAGGCGAACTTCCAGGTGCCGTCGAGGGAGAGGCGGTACGGGGAGTCGGTGCGGTCGGCGGCCAGCGCCTGGCGGACGTCCGCGTACGGCATGAGCGTGGTGTGCGGCGGCTCGGTGCCGAGCCGGAAGACACCGAAGTCGTTCCACTGCGGGGGGCCGTCGGCGGCGGCCGCCGCACGGGCCCTGGCGGGGGGTACGGACAGGGCGAGCGCGCCGAGGACGGCGGCGCCGCCCTCCAGGAGACGGCGGCGGCTGACGACCGGGGGCGCGACGGAGGAGAGGGACGGGTGCGGCATGACCGTGGCCTTCCGTGGGGTTCGGTGGGCGGCTCAACGCACGGTGCGCTAACGGCGGTTGCGGGGGTGGTGCCCGGCAACTGCCGGTGAGGGAGCGGTTACTGAAACACGGTCACCCTAGGACCCGGACACAATCGAATCAATCACCCCGTCGGGCTTTGTGCGGTCCTGGGGGAAGGAGGAGTGTGTCCGGCCGGCCGCCCGGCCGGCCCCAGTCGACGGTGCGGTCGCACCAGCGCTCCAGCAGGACCCGGTCGTGGCCCACGGCCAGCAGGCCCGCCCCGGTGGCGGCGCGGTACTCCTCGACCACCGCGACCAGCGCGGCGGTGGTGGACGCGTCCAGCATGGCGGTCATCTCGTCGCACACCAGCCAGCGGGGGCGCAACACCAGGGCGCGGGCCAGGCAGGCCCGCTGGAGCTGGCCGTCGCTGACCTCGTGCGGGCGGCGGCCCAGCAGGTCGCCGGTGAGGCCGACCGTGGCGGCCAGTTCGGCGACCCGGGCGGCCAGGCCCGCGCGGCGGCCGGTGGCGCGCAGCGGTTCGGCGATCAGGTCGGCCAGCCGCAGCCGGGGGTCGGCGGAGAGCCGGGCCTGCTGGAAGACGACGCCGAAGGCGGTGCGCGTCTCGCGCGGCGCGCGGTGCCGCCAGCGGCGTACCGGCTCGCCGTCGACGAGGACGGTGCCGGCGTCGGGGCGGTGCAGCAGGGCGGCGACCCGGGCGAGGGTCGACTTGCCGCAGCCGCTGGGGCCCAGCAGGCCGACCGCCTCGCCCGGCGCGACGGTCAGGGAGACGTCCCGCAGGACGGGGGCGCTGCGGGTGTATCCGGCGGTGACGGCGCGCAGCTCAAGCACGGGCGGCCTCCGGGTCGGCGGTGGTGTGCGGGTGGGGGTGCGGGTGGTGGCAGGCGACCGTGCCGGACAGCGGCGGCAGCGTGCCGCAGGCGTCGGTGGCGCGGGCGCAGCGGGGGGCGAAGGCGCAGCCGGCGGGCAGGTCGCCGAGTTCCGGGGGCAGGCCGGGGACGGGGGTGAACGCGCGGTCGGGCAGGGCCTGGAGCAGGCCCCGGCTGTAGGGGTGGCGGGGGCCGGGGGCGCCGAAGAAGGCGCCCGCGTCGGCGAGTTCGACGATGCGTCCGGCGTACATGACGGCGACCCGGTCGGCGACGCGTTCGGCCGCCGCCAGGTCGTGGGTGATCATCAGCAGGGCCCGGCCCTCCCCCTCCGTGCCCCCGTCGACGTGGCGGCGCAGTTCGTCGACGGTGCGGTCCACCAGGTCCCGGTCGAGCCCGGTGGTCGGTTCGTCGGCGAGCAGCAGGGGCGCGTCGCCGACCAGGGCGAGGGCGGTGGCGGCGCGCTGGGCGAGGCCGCCGGAGAGTTCGTGCGGGTGGCGGTCGAGGTGGCCGGCGGGGAAGGCGGCGCGGGCGGCGGCGTCCTCGGCGGCGGCGCGCAGGGCGGCGCGGCCCCGCGTGCCGGTGAGGGCGGCGACGGTCTCCGCCAGGTGGGAGCGGACGGTGCGCACGGGGGTGAGGTGGGCGGCCGGGCTCTGCGGGACCAGGCCGATCCCACGGCCCCGTACGGTGCGGGCGAGGGTCCGCTCGTCCGCGGTGAGCAGGTCCAGGTCGCCGAGGAGGGCTCGGCCCGCGGTCTGCGCGTTGCCGGGGAGCAGGCCGAGCAGGGCGGAGGCCAGCACGGACTTGCCGCAGCCGCTCTCGCCGATCAGGGCCAGGCACTCGCCGGCCGCCACGTCGAAGCGGGCGTCGGTGACGGCGGCGATCCGCCGTCCGCCCGGCATCAGGAAGCGGACGGACAGGCCGCGGACCGCCAGCACGGGGGGACGCCCGTTCACAGCATCAGCTCCGATCGCCGCCGGGGGTTGATCCGCTCCCGCCAGGCCCCGGCGAGGCCCGCGACGGCGAGGGTGGGGACGATGATGAACAGCCCCGGGAAGAGGGTGGGCCACCACTGCCCGGCGAGCAGCGAACCGCGGGCCTGCTGGATCAGGTTGCCGAGGCTCGCCATGTGGGTGGGCAACCCCAGCCCGAGGAAGGACAGCGCCGACTCGTGCCACATGGCGTGCGGCACCATCAGTACGGCGGCCAGCGCGGCCTGTGGCAGTACGCCGGGCAGCAGGTGCCGTACCGTCACCCGCCACCGGGAGGCGCCCCCGCAGACGGCCGCGTCGATGTACGGGCGCGAGCGCAGCGAGAGCACCTCGGCGCGGACGATGCGGGCGGTGGACAGCCAGTGGGTGGCCGCGACGGAGACGACCACGGGCCACACGCCCGGCCGGAACACGGCCACGATGAACACGCCGAGCAGCAGGTGGGGTACGGAGGAGAACGCGTCGACCACCCGCATCAGCGCGCGGTCGGCCCAGCCGCCCAGCGCCCCGGCGGCGGCGCCCACCGCGGTGCCGACGACCGTCGCGGTCAGCGCCGCGGCCACCCCGACCAACAGCGAGACGCGCAGCCCGTACACGCAGCGCAGCAGCAGGTCGCGGCCGACGTCGTCGGTGCCGAAGGGGTGGGCGGCGCCCGGTGGCAGGAGCTTGGCGGCGAGGTCGACGGCCTGCTGGTCGAGGTGGACGAACGGCGGCACGAGCAGCACGGCGAGGACGGTCAGGGCCAGCACGCCGGCCGAGACGCGCAGGCGCAGGGCGCGGGTGGAGCGGCGGGCCGTGCCGTGGGACCGCCACTGTCGCGGGGCGGGGGCGTCACATGTCACTGAACTTCACCCTCGGGTCGAAGAGTCCGTAGAGCAGGTCGGCGAGGAGGTTGCCGGCGAGGACGGCGGCGGTGGCGAGGGTGGTGAGCGCGGCGAGCAGCGGGAAGTCGACGGCGGTGGCCGCCTCGACGGTGGCCGCGGCGATGCCGGGCCAGCTGAAGACGGTCTCCACCAGCAGGGCGCCGGTGATGAGTTCGGGGACGCGAGAGCCGATCAGGGTGAGCACCGGCAGCAGCCCGGAGCGCAGTGCGTGGCCGAACAGGACGGTGCCCTCGCCCAGGCCGCGGGCGCGGGCGCCGCGCACCGGGTCCTCGGCGAGGGCGTCGCCGACGCCCTGACGGACGTACAGCGTGAACCAGGGCAGCTGGGAGACGGCGAGGACCCCGGCGGGCAGGACGACGTGGCGCGCGACCTGGCCGAGGGTGACCTGTTCGCTGGCGGTGTCGGTGAGGCCGCCGGCCGGGAGGAGGTCCCACTGGAGGGCGAACAGCCAGACGGCGAGCAGCGCGGTCCAGAAGACCGGGGCCGCCTCCAGGGCGTACGCGAGGGAGGTCACCGCCCGGTCGAGGAGGGAGCCGGGGCGGCGGGCGGCCAGGACGCCGAGCAGGGTGCCGGCGAGGACGGCGGCGGCGAAGGCGACCGCGCACAGCAGCGCGGACCAGGCCAGGCGTTCACCGATGACCTGGGCCACCGGCTGCCGCAGCACGCTGGAGTGGCCGAGGTCGCCACAGAGCGCGGAGGTCAGCCAGTGCCACCAGCGGGTGACGAACGGCTCGTCCACGCCGAGGTTGGCGCGCAGCCGGTCCAGGGTCTCCTGGTCGGCGCCGAGCGCGGCGGTGCCGGCGTACGCCTTGACGGGGTCGAACGGGGAGGCGGCGGCGATGGCGAACACGCCGAAGGTGACGACGGCCAGGACGGGGACGGCGGACAGCGCCCGCCGTCCCGTCAGCCGTGCCATCGCTCCCCAGGGGAGCGCGCTCATGCCTTGGGCCGCCAGGTCTCGATGTTCCACCAGGGGCCGCTGGCGAAGCCGTGCTCGTGCGGCTCCAGCTGGGTGGTCAGGCCGTCCCAGCGGTCGGCGAGGACGTAGAGGTGGTCGATGTGGGTGAGGAAGGTGTAGCCGGGGTCGTCGACGAGCGCCTTCTGGACGGTGTCGTAGGCGGTGCGGCGTTCCCCGGTGTCCTGGCTGCGGCGGCCGGTGTCGAGGGCCCGGTCGACGGCCGGGTTGTCGTAGCGGGCCATGTTGTTGAAGCCGTCGCCGGCGAGGGAGGAGTGCAGCAGGGTGTAGAGGCCGAAGTCGGGGTCGCCGACGCTGCCGAAGCCGGCCAGGACCGCGTCGCGGCCCATCCGGGGTTCGATGACCTCCCAGGTGGCGCTCTCCACGGTCACCTCGATGCCGGCCCGCTTGGCGTCGGAGGCGTAGGCGAGGGCGTGGTCCTGGCGGACCTTGTCGCCGGAGGGGTAGTAGAGGGTGAAGGCGGCGCGCTGTCCGTCCTTGGCGCGGATGCCGTCCTTCGCCGTCTTCCAGCCGGCCCGGTCGAGGACGCGGCGGGCCTCGGCCAGGTCCTGGCCGCGGGCGATGTCCTCGGTGTACCAGGGGTCGTCGGTGGGCAGCGGGCCGTACGCCGGCAGGCCGGCGCCGTCGAGGATCTTGTCTACCATGGCCCGGCGGTCCACGGCCGCGTCCAGAGCCCGCCGGATCGCGCGGTCGCCGGTGACCGGGCCGGCCGTGGGGAGGGTGACGGCGCGGAAGTCGTAGGTCTTCGCGTCGTACGTGCGCCGGCCGCTGTCGTTCTCGAAGGTCGCGGCGAGGTTGGGCGGCAGGACGGCGCCGTCGAGGTCGCCGGAGCGCAGGCGGGTGGCGCGGACGTTGTCGTCGGCGACGATCGCCATGGTGAACGACTTCACCGCCGGCTCCCCGCCCCAGTAGTCGGGGTTGGCCTTGAAGGTGAGCTTCTCGCCCTTGCTCCACTTCACGAGCGTGTACGGTCCGGTACCGACCGGCTCGGTGTTGAAGGAACCGGTGTTGGGGTCCTGTCCGCCCGCGACGTGCTCGGGGACGACGGGCAGCACCGTGCGCGCGGCGAAGGCCGCGTAGGGGTACTTGAGCGTGAAGACGACCTGGTCGTCACCGCTCGCCCGGACGCTCTTGACGGCGTCCAGTTCGCTGCGCGCCGTGTTGTTGGTCTTCGGGTCGAGGATCGTCTCGTACGTGTAGACGACGTCCTCGGCGGTCAGCGGCTCCCCGTCGCTGAACTTCACGCCCTCGCGCAGGGTGTAGGTGTACGTCCGCCCGCCGTCGCCGATCTCGGGCAGCGCCTTGGCCAGCGCGGGCTTCAGCTTGAGGTCGGTGCCGCGGGCGAGCAGCCCGTCGAAGATCTTGGAGTTGCCGTCCTTGCCGTAGCCGAGCAGCGGGCTGAGGGTGTCCGGTTCGGAGGCCACCCCGATCACGACGGACTCGGTCGTGCCCTTCCCGTCGCCGCCGCTCCCTCCCGGGGCGGAGCAGGCACCGGCGCCCACGGCCAGCACGGCCGCGGCGGCGGCGCCTCGTATCCGACGGGTCCTCATGTGTCCCCCAGAGCAGTTGAGATGGATGAGCTGTTGCACATCGCTCGCAATTAAAGCGCCAAGTGGGGGCAGTACGCACCTGTGGGCCTGCGGAGGGGGTGGTCAGGCAGGACCGGAGGGTGTCCGCGCACGGGGCCGCGAGCCAGTCCGGCGTCTGGTCCTGGGGAGCGCGGTGCCCGTCCGCACGGGGAGCCGACCGCCGTCGGCAGTGCGGTGCTCGCACCGTTCCCGCTGACCACAGAGCCACTGGAAGCGGTGTTCGACCGCCTCTGTCCGGCCTTCGCCGACGACTCGCGCGTCGGCGACGAGAAGGCGAGAAGACGAGAAACAGCGCCTGCGGATGCGCGACGACTCCGTCGCCCGCGCCACCGGGCCGCTGGACGACGACGACAGCAGGCGCATCGGGCCGGCCGTGCTCTGCAGCGACCTCGACGTCCACGGCCGTTACGGCTTCCAGGGGAGCCTGACGTCCAGCGGCTTCCTGGCCGACCGGCCACTGGACTTCGTCGGCCGCCTCGCCGGACAGCCCGGCCCTGCGTCGCGGGACCGGGCCGGGCCGGCCGCCGTCGGGCGCCGCAACCGGTCGGACACCCCGCAACCGGACGACGAGAACCTCAGCCTGGGGTGGGGCCACCCGCTGAACCGGCCCACGGGCACCGCGTCCGCCGTTTCCTGACGCGGGGACCGGGACGCGGGGAAGCCGGCCGCGGTCAGCCGACCCGTGAGGCGAACGCCGCGTGGGCCCGGTCGTCGAAGAGGACGAACCTGATCTCCTCGGCGTCGGTGGCCGTCGTCCGGACGGTGTCCACGGCGATCCGCGCGGCGTCGTCCATCGGCCATCCGTAGACGCCGGCGGAGACGGCCGGGAAGGCCACCGTCCGCGCTCCCAGTTCGTCGGCCACCCGCAACGACTCCCGGTAGCAGGACGCCAGCAGGGACGGGTCACCGCCCGCGGCGCCGTACACCGGGCCGACGGTGTGGATGACCCAGCGGGCGTCCAGGTTCCCGGCGGTGGTGGCGACCGCCTGGCCCGTGGGCAGGCCCCTGCCGTACCGCGAGGCGCGCAGCGCGCGGCACGCGTCGAGGATCGCCGGGCCGCCCCGGCGGTGGATGGCGCCGTCGACGCCGCCCCCGCCGAGGAGGGAGGAGTTGGCCGCGTTGACGATCGCGTCGGCCCGCTGGCGCGTGATGTCGCCCTGGACCAGGGTGATGTCGGTCATGTCTGCCTCAGCCTCCGCCAGACCGCCTTCGCCGCGTTGTGTCCCGACATGCCGTGTACCCCGGGGCCGGGCGGAGTCGCCGAGGAGCAGATGAAGACGGCCGGGTGCGGGGTGGCGTACGGGAAGAGGGACGGCTTGGGGCGCAGCAGGACCTGGAGACCGCTGACCGCGCCGGAGGCGATGTCGCCGCCGACGTAGTTGGCGTTGCGGGCGGCCAGTTCGGGCGGGCCGGCGGTGGCGCGGGCGAGGACGCGGTCGCGGAAGCCGGGGGCGAAGCGCTCCAGCTGGCGTTCGATCGCGTCGGTGAGGTCACCGGTCCAGCCGCTCGGGACGTGGCCGTACACCCAGAAGACGTGCTTGCCCTCCGGGGCGCGGGTGGGGTCGACGACGCTCGGCTGCACGGTGATCAGGAACGGCCGCTCGGGCGCGCGGTGGGCCCGGGAGGCGTCGTGCAGGGCGGTGCCGATCTCGGCGCTGTCCGCGCCGACCTGCACGGTGCCGGCGGCGCGGGCCTCGGGCGCGGTCCACGGGACGGGGCCGTCCAGCGCGTAGTCGATCTTGAAGACGCCGGGGCCGTACCGGTAGCCGTCGTAGGCCCGGCCGAAGCCCGCGATGCGGGCCAGCGCGGTGGGTGAGGTGTCGAAGACGTAGGCGCGGGCGGGCGGCAGGTCGTCCAGCCGCTTGACCTCGTAGTCGGTGTGCACCGCGCCGCCGAGGTCGGTGAGGTGGGCGGCGAGGGCGTCGGAGATCGCCTGGGAGCCGCCGCGGGCCACCGGCCAGCCGCGGGTGTGGGCGGCGAGCAGGAAGACCAGGCCGATGGCGGAGGTGGCGAAGCCGCTGAGCGGGGCCATGACGTGCGCGACGAGACCGGCCAGCAGGGTCCTGGCCCGCTCGTCGCGGAAGCGGCGCGTCAGCCAGGTCGACGGGGGCAGCCCGACGAGGCCGAAGCGGGCGAGGGTGACCGGGTCGCGGGGCAGGGCGCTGAGCGGCAGCGACATGAAGTCCCTCACCAGGGTGTCCCAGCGCGGCAGGAACGGCTCGACCAGTCTGCGGTAGGTGCCCGCGTCACGGGGTCCCAGCGAGGCGGCGGTCTCGCCCACCGACCGGGAGAGCACGGCGGCCGAGCCGTCGGGGAACGGGTGGGCCATGGGCAGCTCCGCGTGCAGCCACTGAAGGCCGTAGCGGTCCAGCGGCAGGGCGCGGAAGGCCGGTGAGGCGGCGGCGAGCGGGTGAGCCGCGGAGCAGGGGTCGTGCCGGAAGCCGGGGAGGGTCAGCTCCTCGGTGCGGGCGCCGCCGCCCACGGTGTCCCGGGCCTCGAAGACGGCGACGGAGAAGCCGCGCCGGGCCAGCTCCACGGCGGCCGTCAGTCCGTTCGGCCCCGCACCCACCACCACCGCATCGAGCATCGACGGCACCTTCGGACCCCTTCGTCAGCCGACGGCCACTCGGACCAGGATAGGCCCCGGGGAACCGGCGGTCCCCGGCCCCGGGCGGACCGGCCGTCCCCGGTCTCGGCAGGCCGATCGTCCCCGGCCCCGGGCGGAGCGGTGTCAGACGGCGCCGCCGGACAGCAGCGCCACCGTCCGGCGGGCGGTGGCCGCGTCGCGGGCGGCGGTGAACGGCAGCTCGTTGCCGCCCGTGATCCGGAACGGCTCACCGGTCAGGGTCAGGTGGGCGCCGCCGGCCTCCTCGACGAGCAGCAGCCCGGCCGCGTGGTCCCACGCCGCTTCCCAGCCGAACACCGTGCCGTCCAGCTCTCCGCGGGCCACCGCCAGGTACTCCAGTCCGGCCGAGCCGCAGGGGCGGGGTGCCACGCCCGGGACCTCCAGGGCCCGCAGGACGCGCTTCTGCTCGTCCGTGGTGAAGTCCGGGTGGGAGGTGGCGATCCGCAGGTCACGGCCGGGCTCGGGCGGACCCGCGTACAGCCGCTCACCGTCCAGGAAGGCGCCCGCGCCCCGTATCGCCGTGGCGAACTGGTCGCGGGCCGGCGCGTGGGTCCAGGAGGCGAGCAGCTCGCCGTGGCGGGCGAGCGCGACCAGGGTGCAGAAGCCGCTGTCGCCGTGGACGAACTGCCGGGTGCCGTCGACGGGGTCGACGATCCACACCGGCGCGTCGCCGCGCAGCGCCTCGTAGCTGACCGGGTTGGCGTGCACCGCTTCCTCGCCGACGACGACCGAGCCGGGGAGCAGGGCGACCAGCGCCTCGGTGAGGTACTGCTCCGCGTCGCGGTCGGCGTCCGTCACCAGGTCGTGCGGCCCGGTCTTCTCGTCGACCTCGTGGGCCGCCAGCCGCCGCCAGCGCGGCATGACCTCCTGGGCGGCCGCCTTGCGGACGGCCTCCTCCACGTCGTCGGCGTACCGGGCGAGAAACTCGTCGATGGTTTCGTTGTTCTCGATCATGCGTCCATGAGAGCACGCGCCACTGACAATCCCCACCGCGGTGGCGTACTCCAGGTGGAATCGGGACGAACATGCGGCACGCCGCCCCCGGCGGAGGACACGACCGGCGGGGGGACGGCCTGCGGGAGAGGACCTACGGGGACGGCCTGCGAGGGACGGCCTGCGGGAGACGGTCGCGCCCACCCGCGCGGGCCGGTGATCACGGTGCGCGTTACCGTGGATCCGAAAACCGGCAAACGGAGGAAAGATGCACGGGGAGTACAAGGTCCCGGGCGGCAAGCTCGTCGTCGTCGACCTCGACGTCGTCGACGGGGCCCTGCGCGACGTCCGGGTGTCGGGCGACTTCTTCCTGGAGCCGGACGAGGCCCTGCCCGCCATCGACCGGGCCCTCGAGGGCGCCGCGGCCGAGACCGACACCGCCGGCCTCGCCGCCCGCGTCGACGCCGCCCTGCCCGAGGGCACGGTCATGTACGGCCTCACGTCGGAGGGTGTGGCCGTGGCGGTGCGCCGCGCCCTGGCCAGGGCGACGGACTGGACCGACCACGACTGGCAGCTCATCCACGACGGGCCCCAGTCCCCCGCCCTGCACATGGCCCTCGACGAGGTGCTCACCGCCGAGGTCGCCGCCGGCCGCCGGGGCCCCACCCTCCGGGTGTGGGAGTGGGACCGGCCGTCGGTGATCATCGGCAGCTTCCAGTCCCTGCGCAACGAGGTCGACCCCGAGGGCGCCGCCCGCCACGGCATCACCGTGGTACGCCGCATTTCCGGCGGCGGCGCCATGTTCGTGGAGGTCGGCAACAGCATCACCTACTCGCTGTCCGTGCCCGCCTCCCTCGTGTCGGGGCTGTCCTTCGCCGAGTCCTACGCCTATCTGGACGACTGGGTGCTGGGTGCCTTCGCCGACATGGGCGTCAAGGCCTGGTACCAGCCGCTCAACGACATCGCCACCGAGGCCGGCAAGGTCGGCGGTGCCGCCCAGAAGCGCATGGTCGCCACCGACGGCGGCCCCGGTGCCGTCCTGCACCACGTCACCATGAGCTACGACATCGACGCCGACAAGATGCTCGAAGTGCTGCGCATCGGCAAGGAGAAGATGTCCGACAAGGGCACCCGGAGCGCCAAGAAGCGCGTCGATCCGCTGCGCCGCCAGACCGGCCTGCCCCGCGAAGCCGTCATCGAGCGGATGCTCGCCTCCTTCCGCGACCGCTACGGCCTGACCGAGGGCCGTGTCACGCGGGAGGAGGCGGCCCGCGCGAAGGAGCTGGCCGAGTCCAAGTTCAGCAGCCCGGAGTGGACGGCCCGGGTGCCCTGACCACCGGCGTCCCGCACGCGGGGCCTGGCCCGCGGACGCGGCCGGCCGTCCTCGGCTCCGCGGTCCCCGTCCCCGTCCGCGCACGACGGCCGCCGCACCCTCGCCCGTCCAGCGGCGACTGCCGCCACGGGACCCGGGCGGACACGTCATCGAGGCCGCCGAGCACGGCCGGCAGGCGGTCGGCCGATGACCGGCGACCGGCGACCGGCGACCGGCGACCGATAACCGTGACCGGTGACCGGCGACCGGCGACCGGTGTTCCGACGGTCCTCGGCGGCGGGGTGCCCCGAGGCCCGTGGCGGGACCACCGGGACGGCCGCCGTCCGGTGCGACGGGGACGGCGCCCCGTCACCGCCCCGGTGGTCGCCGACGACGGACGCCCGCGGTTCCCGCCGGCCGCGCGGCACGCCCCCGTGGCGGACGTCGCCGCCTGCCCCGTCGGGGCCGGAGCCCGCGCGGCAGCGCCGGACCGCCGACGGGGGCGCGCTTCCCGGACGGCCCCGTCCACACCCGCCGGGGGGACGGGTCCTGACGGCCCGACGGGGCCGTGGCGGGCACCGGCACGGACGCCGGACCGCCTCCGGCCGGGCCGCTGCGTCACCGTCCGGGCACGCACCGAGTTCACCCTTCCGCCCCACAGGGAGACATGTGACACTGTCGTCCCGTCCGCAGTGCGGACCCCCTCCGCACCGTCCCTCACGAGAAGTGCGCCGTGCCTTCCCTGCCCCTGCCGCTCGCCCTCACCGCGCGCCTGGCCCCGGTCGTCGTGCTCGCCACGGCGGGCTGGGCGCTGTCGTCGCCGTCCGGCACCACCTCGGCCGCCGAACCGGAAGCAACGGCGACCGCGTCGGGAACGCCGACCGCCTCCGCTCCCACCACCCAGGCGGCGACGAAGACGTACACCAGCGCGCCCGACCCCTGCGCGAGCCTGGCGAAGAAGACGATCACCGAGCTGGTGCCGGGTGCCAAGACGGCCGGCAAGGAGATCACCTCGACCGACGCCGAGGTCCGCCGCACCTGTTCGTGGAACGCGCTCAAGGGGTACGACTACCGCTGGCTCGACGTCTCCTTCGAGGTGACGGAGTCGGACGAGGCGGCCGAGAAGGCCTACGAGGGGCGGCTCACCGACAAGAGCGGCGGCGGCGCGGTCGAGGGGCTCGGGGACGCGGCGTACTCCGTCGTGAACCTCACCACCGAGGACGAGCAGCAGACCCGTGAGGGCACCGTGGTGGTCCGTGCCGCCAACGCCCTGGTGGTCGTCACCTACAGCGGCAGCGACTTCGAGTCGAAGAAGGCGCCCGGCACGGACGAGATCAACAAGGGTGCCATCAAGGCCGCCAAGGAGGCCGCGGCCTCCTTGGCGGACGGTTAGGGCGCCTCCGGCCGGCGACCGTGCCGAGCAGTAGGGCCAGTACGCGGGTGACGCGCGCGCCCGCCCGGAAACCCGCCTCGCGCGAAGTGGCCCGGGGAGGCCGGACGCCGGCGCGGCCGGGCCGGCCGCGACGTCCGCGGGCGGCCTGGCCATCAGCGCGGTGACCGGGGCGTGGAGCGGCCCCGCCGCGTCGTCCGTCTCCGCCGCGAGCTGTACCGGGTCCCGCGCCGGGCCCCGCACCGGCTCCCCGTACACCGCCTGCGAACCGGAGGCGGCCATGACCGGGGGGAGGGCGGAGCGGGCCGTCGTGGTCGGCGGGCCGGCCGTGCGGGGGGACGGGAGGGGCCGTGCGGGCACGGGACCGGGGGAAGGGAAAGGGTCTCGGGCCGGAGGTGGTCGGAGGCGGGGTCGGGTTCGGGGTTCGAGGTGGGATTCAGTGGCCGACGGCCGGGATCACCTGTGATCCGTAGGCGTCGATGACGGCCTCCCGTGCGTCGTGCATGGCGTAGACGGCGAACTGGTCGACGCCCAGGGCGCGCAGCGCGTCCAGCTTCCCGATGTGCCGGTCGGCGGGACCGATCAGACAGAACCGGTCGACGATCTCGTCCGGCACGAACGCGGTGTCCGGGCTGCCGCTGCGTCCGTGGTGGGCGTAGTCGTAGCCCTCGCGGGCCTCGATGTAGGCGGTGAGTTCGGCGGGCACGGCGGCGGAGTGCTCGCCGTACCGGGCGACCAGGTCGGCGACGTGGTTGCCGACCATCCCGCCGAACCAGCGGCACTGCTCGCGGGCGTGGGCGAGGGCCCCGGGCGAGTCGTCGGTGGTGACGTAGGCGGGGGCGGCGACGCAGACCGTCACCTCGGCCGGGTCGCGGCCGGCCGCCACGGCCGCGTCCTTGACGGCCCCGACCATGTACTCGGTGAGGTAGAGGTCGGCGAGCTGGAGGATGAAGCCGTCGGCCTCCTCGCCGGCCATCTTCAGGGCCTTGGGGCCGTACGCGGCCATCCAGACCGGCAGTTCGGCGCCGGGCCCGATCCACGGGAACCGCACGACCGCGCCGCCGCCGAGGTCGGCCTCCTCCCCCCGGCCCAGCGCCCGGATGACCCGCATCGCGTCGCTGAGCCGGGCCAGGGTGTCCGGAGGGCGTCCGGCCACCCGCATCGCGGAGTCGCCGCGGCCGATGCCGCAGACGGTGCGGTTGCCGTACATGTCGTTGAGGGTGGCGAAGGCGGAGGCGGTGACCTCCCAGGCGCGGGTGCCCGGGTTGGTGACCATCGTGCCGACCTTGAGCTCCGTGGTGTGGGCGAGGATCTGGCTGTGGATGACGAACGGCTCCTGCCACAGCACGGCGGAGTCGAAGGTCCAGCCGTAGCGGAAGCCGTTGCGCTCCGCCCGTCTCATCAGGCTGACGACCCGGGAGGCAGGCGGATCGGTCTGGAGGACGAGTCCGAAGTCCATGGGCGCGGCTCCCGGTTCACGAGTTCGGGTACTGGCAGGTGGAGCGCGGGGTGTAGACGCCGTGGCCCTTGCGCCCGGTGTACCGCCGCCCGGTGATGACCGGCTCGCCGCGCGAGAGGACGGTCTCCACCCGGCCGGTGACCCGCCGGCCCTCGTACGCCGAGTAGTCGACGTGCATGTGGTGCGTCCTGGCGGAGATGACCTGTTCGGCGTGCGGGTCGTAGATGACGATGTCGGCGTCCGCGCCCGGCGCGATCGTGCCCTTCTTCCCGTACAGCCCGAACATCCGGGCCGGGGCGGCGCAGGCGATCTCGATCCAGCGGCGGCGGGTGAGGCGTCCGTCGACCACGGCCTGGTGGAGGAGGTCCATGCGGTTCTCGACGCCCGGCAGACCGTTGGGGATCTTGGAGAAGTCGCCCCGGCCCAGTTCCTTCTGGCCGGTGAAGCAGAAGGGGCAGTGGTCGGTGGAGACCACCTGGAGGTCGTCGGTCCGCAGGCCCCGCCACAGCGCCGCCTGGTGCTCGCGCGGCCTCAGCGGCGTACTGCACACGTACTTGGCGCCCTCGAAGTCCGGCTCGGCGAGGTTGTCGGTGGACAGGAACAGGTACTGCGGGCAGGTCTCGCCGAAGACCGGCAGCCCCTCGTCGCGCGCCCGGGCCAGTTCGGCGACCGCCTCCGCCGCCGAGACGTGCACGACGTACAGCGGTGCCCCGGCCACCTGCGCGAGCCGGATCGCGCGGTGGGTGGCCTCGGCCTCCAGCAGGGCCTTGCGGACCTCGCCGTGGAAGCGCGGGGCGGTCTCGCCGCGGGCCAGGGCCTGCCGCACGAGGACGTCGATGGCGATGCCGTTCTCGGCGTGCATCATGATCAGGCCACCGTTGCCGGCGGCGCGCTGCATGGCGCGCAGGATCTGGCCGTCGTCGGAGTAGAAGACACCGGGGTAGGCCATGAACTGCTTGAAGGAGGTGACCCCTTCCGCCACCAGCAGGTCCATCTCCCTCAGCGTCTCCTCGTGCACATCGGAGACGATCATGTGGAAGCCGTAGTCGATCGCGCAGTTGCCCTCGGCCTTGGCGTGCCAGGCGTCCAGCCCCTCGCGCAGCGTCGCGCCCCTGGACTGGACGGCGAAGTCCACGATCGTCGTCGTGCCGCCCCAGGCGGCGGCGCGGGTGCCGGTCTCGAAGGTGTCGGAGGCGAAGGTGCCGCCGAACGGCATCTCCATGTGGGTGTGGGCGTCCACCCCGCCCGGGACAACGTACTTGCCGGTGGCGTCCAGCGTGCGCGCGGCGGTGAAGGACTCGGCGGCCGGGGTGCCGGAGGCGGCGAGGGCGGCGACGCGGCCGTCCTCGATCAGGACGTCGGCGCGCAGTTCGTCGGAGGCGGTGACGACGAGGCCGCCGCGGATGACGGTACGGCTGCTGCTGCTCATGCGGTTCCCCTCGGTCAGGGCGGGACGCTCACAGGCCGCGCAGGGCACGCTCCAGGATCGCGGCGCCCTCCTCGGCCTCCGCGACGGTCAGGGTGAGCGGCGGGGCGATGCGCAGGGCGCTGGTGTCGTGGCCGCCGCCCTTGCCGATGAGCAGTCCGCCGGCCCGGGCCTCCTCCAGTACGGCGGAGACGGCGCGCGGGTCGGCCTCGTCGGTGCCGGGCCGGGTCAGCTCGATGCCGATCATCAGGCCGCGTCCGCGCACCTCCCGTACGTGCGGCAGGCCGGCGGCGGCGGCCCGCAGCCGCTCGATGAGCAGTCCGCCGACCCGGCGGGCGTTGCCCTGGAGGTCGTGTTCGAGCAGGTAGGTGAGGTTGGCCAGGCCGGCCGCCATGGTGACCTGGGTGCCGCCGAAGGTGGAGATGCTGCTCGCGTCCAGGCAGTTCATGATCTCGGCGCGGGCGATGACGCCGCCGATGGACATGCCGTTGCCCAGGCCCTTGGCGAAGGTGACGATGTCGGGCGGGCCGCTGCGGCCGTGCGCCTGCCAGCCCCAGAAGTGGTCGCCGGTGCGGCCCCAGCCGGTCTGCACCTCGTCGGCGATCCACAGCGCGCCGCGCTCGTGCAGCACCTCGCGGAAGGCGGCGTACAGCCCGTCCGGCGGGGAGGTGAACCCGCCGACCCCCTGGACGGGTTCGGCGATCAGCGCGGCGGGCGGGCGGGTGTGGCCGAGCAGGTCGGTGAGGTCGTCGACGCAGGCGGCGATGAACTCGCGGTCGGCGAGGTGCGCGTGGGGGCCCCGGGTGCGGACGCCGCCGTGCACGTACAGGGTCTGCAGCGGGGAGAGGGAGGTCGGGGACCAGCGGCGGTTGCCGGTGACGCCGACGGTGCTGAAGGAGCGGCCGTGGTAGCTGTTGCGCATCGCCAGCACCGTGTCGCTGCGCCGGTACGTCGTCGCCAGCAGCAGCGCGGTGTCGTTGGCCTCGGTGCCGGAGGTGGTGAAGAAGACGCGGGCGTCGGGGATGCCGCTGACCTGGGCGACGCGCTCGGCGAGTTCGACCATCGGCCGGTTGAGGTAGAGGGTCGAGGAGTGCAGGAGGCGGCCGGCCTGCTCGCTGACCGCCTTGGACACCTCGGGCAGGGCGTGGGCGGTCATGGTGGTGAGGATGCCGCCGAAG
Organism: Streptomyces sp. SYSU D01066-1; assembly: GCF_054956795.1. Lineage (NCBI taxonomy): Bacteria > Bacillati > Actinomycetota > Actinomycetes > Kitasatosporales > Streptomycetaceae > Streptomyces > Streptomyces sp. SYSU D01066-1. The sequence continues at coordinate 50,574 of NZ_JBUDHV010000014.1, forward strand.
AAGTCGAGGTACTTGTGGCCGGCGGCGTCCCACACGTACCGGCCCTCCCCGTGGGTGATCTCGATGGGGTCCTCGTAGTAGAGGGCGAGCCAGTCGGGCAGCACGGCCCGGTGGCGGCCCAGCAGGTCGTGGGTCACGGCCGCACCAGCCCCTCGTAGGCGTCGGGGCGGCGGTCGCGGTAGAAGGCCCACTGCCGGCGGACCTCCTCGACCAGGCCGAAGTCGAGGTCGCGTACGACGAGTTCCTCCTTGCTGTCGCTGGCGGGGTCGCCGACGAACCGGCCGCGCGGGTCGACGAAGTAGGAGGTCCCGTAGAAGTCGTTGTCGCCGTACTCCTCCTGGCCGACGCGGTTGATCGCGGCGACGAAGTACTCGTTGGCGACGGCCGCGGCCGGCTGCTCCAGGCGCCACAGGTGGGCGGAGAGGCCGCGGTGGGTGGCGGACGGGTTGTAGACCAACTGGGCGCCGTTCAGTCCCAGTTGGCGCCAGCCCTCCGGGAAGTGGCGGTCGTAGCAGATGGAGACGCCGACCTTGCCGACGGCGGTGTCGAAGACCGGCCAGCCGAGGTTGCCCGGGCGGAAGTAGTACTTCTCCCAGAAGCCCTTCACCTGCGGGATGTGGTGTTTGCGGTAGGTGCCGAGGACGGTGCCGTCGGCGTCGATCACGGCGGCGGTGTTGTAGTAGAAGCCGGGCTGCTCGACCTCGAAGACGGGGGCGACGATCACCATGCCGGTCTCGCGGGCGAGGTCCCGCATACGGCGGACGGTGGGGCCGTCGGGGACGGGTTCGGCCCAGCGGTAGTGCTCGGGGTCCTGGACCTGGCAGAAGTAGGGGCTGTTGAAGACTTCCTGGAAGCCGATGATCCGCGCGCCCTGACGCGCGGCCTCGCGCGCGTGCTCCTCGTGTTTCGCGACCATGGACTCGGTGTCCCCGGTCCAGGTGGCCTGGACCAGAGCGGCACGTACGACGTTGGCCATGAGCTGCTCCTTCGCGACGTCAGAGCCTCTACGCCCGTAGAACGGTCCGTAGAGGGATGAACGTAAGCCTCTCGGGCGAGCTTGCCAAGACCATCGTCGTCAAGGCGCGGTGTCGATCGGGTTTCACACTCCGGTGGACGAGCGCTGCCGCGCCGGTCGGCGACGCGCGGGGCGCGCGAGGCGCGCGGGATGCGCGGGGCGGGGCGCGCGGGGCAGGGCGCGCGGGGCGCGCAGGACCCGTCGGCCCGCCGCGCCCGGCGGGTCAGGCCGCGGCCACGGGGAGTGCTCCGCCGCCGTCGTCCGGACCGGCCTGGACCGTCGCGAGCGCGCACCACTCCGCCAGGGCGTCCAGGGACAGGCCGAGCGCCCGGGCCAGCGCGACGACCGTGAAGAAGGCCGGCGTCGGCGCCCGTCCGGTCTCGATCTTGCGCAGCGTCTCGGCGGAGACCCCGGCGACGGCCGCGACCTCGGGCATGCTGCGGTCGCCGCGTGCCTCACGCAGCAGCCGCCCCAGCCGCTCGCCGCGTGCGCGCTCTTCGGGGGTGAGGGGGGTGCGTACCATGCCGTCATTCTAATACCGCTCGGGTCGGCCGGAGGAGACGGTGGTGCGGGCCGGGGAGACGGCGGGGGTACGAGCCGGAGAGACGGCGGTACAGGCCGGGAAGACGGCAGTACAGACCGAGGAAACGGCAGTACAGGCCGGAGAGACGGCGGCGGTACAGGCCGGGGAGACGGCGGCGGTACAGGCCGGGGAGACGGCGGCGGTACAGGCCGGGGAGACGGCGGCGGTACAGGCGGGAAAACGGCGGTACAGGCCGAGGAAACGGCGGTACAGGCCGCAGGAGACGATGGTTCAAGGCGGCCCCCGCCCCACCGCTCCCCTGGCACCCGGGCCCGCCGGGCCCGCTACTCCCCGCCGCCCGCCGAAGATGCCGCCGCCGGCCGGCCGTGCCAGGGTGGTCGCAGAGCACGCCCCCGGTGTGTGACCGGCGCCCGTCCGGGTTACCCGGCCCCGGCACGTCGACCAGCGAAGGCGTCCCGGACCGGCGCGGGGACGCCGGATGGGAAGGCCATGACCAGCGGCTTCAGCGGACCGGAAGGATACGACCCCTTCGCGGAGTTCTTCGCCCGCTTCTTCGGCGGACCGCGCCAGGGGCCCCGTCAGATCGACATCGGCAGACTGCTCAGCCAGCCCGCCCGCGAGCTGGTGCGGGGCGCCGCCCAGTACGCCGCCGAGCACGGCAGCCGGGACCTGGACACCGAGCACCTGCTGCGCTCGGCGCTGTCCACCGAGCCGACCCGCAGCCTGCTCAGCCGGGCCGGCGCCGACCCCGACTCCATGGCGTCGCAGATCGACGAGCGGTCCGGGCCGGTGCAGCACGGCCCCGGCGAGGCACCGCCGCCCACCTCGCTCTCCCTGACCCCGGCGGTCAAGCGCGCCCTGCTGGACGCGCACGAGCTGGCCCGCGCCTCCGGCACCGGTTACATCGGGCCGGAGCACGTGCTCAGCGCCCTGGCCGCCAACCCGGACTCGGCGGCCGGGCACATCCTGAACGCGGCCCGGTTCTCGCCCTCCGGCATGCCGCCGGAGACCCCGGAGGCCGGTCCGCAGACCCGTACCGCCGAGAGCCAGCGGACCACCGGCACCCCGACCCTGGACAAGTACGGCCGGGACCTCACGGAGCTGGCCCAGCAGGGCCGGATCGACCCGGTGATCGGACGGGACGACGAGATCGAGCAGACCGTCGAGGTGCTCTCCCGGCGGGGCAAGAACAACCCGGTGCTGATCGGTGACGCGGGCGTCGGCAAGACCGCCGTCGTGGAGGGGCTGGCCCAGCGCATCGCCGACGGGGACGTGCCGGACCTGCTCGTCGGGCGCCGGGTGGTCGCCCTCGACCTGACCGCCGTGGTGGCCGGCACCCGCTACCGGGGCGACTTCGAGGAGCGCCTGAACAACATCGTCGGCGAGATCCGCGCCCACTCCGACCAGCTGATCGTCTTCATCGACGAGCTGCACACGGTGGTCGGCGCGGGCGGTGGCGGCGAGTCCGGTTCGATGGACGCGGGCAACATCCTCAAGCCCGCCCTCGCCCGCGGCGAGCTGCACGTGGTCGGCGCCACCACGCTGGAGGAGTACCGCCGGATCGAGAAGGACGCGGCCCTCGCCCGCCGCTTCCAGCCCATCCTGGTGCCCGAGCCGTCCGCCGCGGACGCCATCGAGATCCTGCGCGGCCTGCGCGACCGCTACGAGGCCCACCACCAGGTCCGCTACACCGACGAGGCGCTGGTGGCGGCCGTGGAGATGTCCGACCGCTACCTCACCGACCGGCGGCTGCCGGACAAGGCCATCGACCTGATCGACCAGGCCGGCGCCCGGGTGCGGCTGCGGGCCCGCACCAAGGGCACGGACGTACGGACCATGGAGCGCGACGTCGAGCAGCTGATCCGGGACAAGGACCAGGCCGTCGCGGACGAACAGTACGAGCAGGCCACGCAGTTGCGGGACCGGATCGTGGAGCTGAAGCGGCGGATCTCCGAGGCGGCCGGCGACGACCGGGCCGACGAGGGACAGAACCTCGTCGTCTGCACCGAGTCCGTCGCCGAGGTGGTGTCCCGGCAGACCGGCATCCCGGTCAGCAGCCTCACCCAGGAGGAGAAGGACCGTCTGCTCGGCCTGGAGCAGCACCTGCACGAGCGGGTCGTCGGCCAGGACGAGGCGGTCCGGGTCGTCTCGGACGCCGTACTGCGCTCCCGCGCGGGACTCTCCAGCCCGAACCGCCCGATCGGCAGCTTCCTCTTCCTCGGCCCGACCGGCGTCGGCAAGACCGAACTGGCCCGCGCGCTGGCCGAGGCGCTGTTCGGCAGCGAGGACCGGATGGTCCGCCTCGACATGAGCGAGTACCAGGAGCGGCACACCGTCTCCCGCCTGGTGGGCGCCCCGCCCGGTTACGTCGGCCACGAGGAGGCCGGCCAGCTCACCGAGGTGGTCCGCCGCCACCCGTACTCCCTGCTCCTGCTCGACGAGGTGGAGAAGGCGCACCCGGACGTCTTCAACATCCTCCTCCAGGTGCTGGACGACGGCCGGCTCACCGACTCCCAGGGCCGCACGGTCGACTTCAGCAACACGGTGGTGGTGATGACCAGCAACCTGGGGTCGGACGTCATCACCCGGCGCGGCGCCACCCTGGGCTTCGGCGCCGGCGGTTCCGAGGCCGACGAGGAGGCCCGGCGCGAGCAGGTGCTGCGTCCGCTGCGCGAGCACTTCCGGCCGGAGTTCCTCAACCGCGTCGACGAGATCGTCGTCTTCCGCCAGCTCACCGGCGAACAGCTGAGGCAGATCACCAGCCTGCTCCTGGACCAGACCCGCCGCATGGTCAGCGCCCAGAGCATCACCGTCGACTTCACCGACGCGGCCGTGGACTGGCTGGCCGAGCGCGGCTACCAGCCCGAGTACGGCGCCCGCCCGCTGCGCCGCACCATCCAGCGCGAGGTGGACAACGAACTGTCCCGGCTGCTGCTGGACGGCCGCGTCACCGCGGGCGGCAGCGTGACGGTCGACACCGAGGACAACCGCCTGGTCTTCCGGACGCCGGGCGCGAGGGTCCCCTGAGGCCGTGTCGGTGTGCGGCGCCGCCGCGGCGGCGCCGCACCCGGCCGGTCACCACAGCGGGCGTACCACCATCGCCGATCCCCCGCCCCGGCGCACCTTCTCGGCGGCGGCGAGCCACCGCCCGTCGGGAAGCCGCTGCACCCCTGTCGCCGCCCCGATCTCGGGGTTGGCCTTGAACGCGTGTCCGAGCGCCTCCAGTTCCCCGCGCAGGGCGCTGTCGTACAGGCCGGGCTCCAGCTCCGTCTGCGCCGCGTTGCGCTGGCTGGCGCGCGGCGCGGCGATCGCGTCGACCAGCGGCAGCCCCCGGTCCAGGAATCCGGTCAGGGTCTGGAGCACGGTGGTGATGATGGTCGCGCCGCCGGGCGAGCCGACCGCGACGACCGGCTTGCCGTGCCGGTCCAGGACGATCGTCGGGGCGATCGAGGACCGGGGCCGCTTGCCGGGGCCCGGCAGGTTCGGGTCGTGGACCGCCGGGTTCGCCGGGGCGAAGGAGAAGTCGGTCAGCTCGTTGTTGAGCAGGAAGCCCCGGCCGGGCACGGTGATGCCGCTGCCGCCGGTCTGCTCGATGGTGAGCGTGTAGGCGACGACGTTGCCCCACTTGTCGGCGGTCGTCAGATGGGTGGTGTTCTCGCCCTCGTACGTCGTCGGCGCCGTCGTGCCGCCGGCCGCGCAGGAGGCCGGGTCGCGCGGGTCGCCGGGTGCGAGGGGGCTGGTGAGCGCGGCGTCGTCGCGGATCAGGCACTCCCGGGAGTCGGCGTACCGCTGCGACAGCAGTTCCTTGGCCGGTACGTCCTCGAAGGCGGGGTCGCCGACCCAGCGGCCCCGGTCGGCGAAGGCGATCCGGCTGGCCTCGATGAAGCGGTGCAGGTAGGCGGTCTCGCTCGCCTTCGACAGGTCGGTGCGCTCCAGGATGTTGAGGGCCTCGCCGACCGTGGTGCCGCCGGAGGAGGACGGGGCGATGGAGTACACGTCCAGGCCCCGGTAGGAGGTCTTCGTCGGCGGCTGGAGCTTGGCGCGGTAGGCGGCGAGGTCCTTGGCCGACAGGTCGCCGGGGCGGGCGTTCCAGCCCGAGTCGGGGTCCACCGGCGGTTTGTTGACGGTGGCGAGGACGTCCTCGCCGAGGTCGCCGTGGTAGAGCGCGCCGACGCCTTCTCGGCCCAGCTCCTTGTACGTGCGGGCCAGGTCGGGGTTCTTGAAGGTGGAGCCGACGGCCGGGAGTTCGCCGCCCGGCAGGAACAGCTCGGCGGTGTCGGGGAAGTAGCGGAACCGGGTCTCGTTGGCGGCGGTCTGGGAGCGGAAGGTCTCGTCCACGGTGAAGCCGTCGCGGGCCAGGCGCTCGGCGGGGGCCAGCAGGGTGGCGAGCCGCCGGCTGCCCCACTTGTCGAGGGCCGTCTGCCAGGTGGCGGGCGTGCCGGGGGTGCCGACGGCCAGGCCGCTGCTGACGGCGTCGGCGAACGGGATCGGCTGCCCGTCCTCCGTGAACAGCTTCTCGTCGGCGGTGAGCGGCGCGGTCTCACGGCCGTCGATCGTCCGCACGGTACGGGACTCGGCGTCGTAGTAGACGAAGTAGCCGCCCCCGCCGATGCCGGCCGAGTAGGGCTCGGTGACGCCGAGCGCGGCGGCGGTGGCGACGGCCGCGTCGACCGCGTTGCCGCCCTTCCTGAGCACCTCGATACCGGCGGCGGTGGCGTCCGCGTCGACGCTCGCGACGGCGCCGCCGTAGCCGGTGGCGACCGGGGTCTTCACCGGCCCGTCGCCACCGCGCTGGGTGGCGGGCGGCGCCGCCGCCCCCACCGACACGACGGCGGCCGAGACCGCCAGGGCCGCCAGTTTCCGCGCGACCGGTTGACGTTTCCGCACCTCTACACCTCCAGAGACAGCCGTTCGTCACTGCCGTTCATTACCGCTGACTGATCGTCATGCCCCGTCAGGGGCCAGTCGAACACTTCTCCCCCTCCGCGGTGTCCAAGCCTGCCTTGCGGACGGTTTCCACCGACAGCACGCTCCCGGCCTGTCAGACACCGCCCGGCCGCCGCCCTCTATGCGGACACGCGGGGAGGACCCGATACCCGTCTTCACCTGGGGAGTGCTTCTTTCCGCGCAGCCGACAGGACCCTCGACAAGTCCCATCGTTGCGGGTCAGGAGCGCCTCCGCTCATTTGGCCAAGTCTCGGACGCCCCACCTCGTGAAAGTGCCAGGTCAAGTCGGGCGAGGATTTCCTCGTTGCGCCAGATGGCGCAGCAGAAGCAGACGGTGCCGTGGCCGGGAAAGTCGTGGGAGGCGGGATGACGGGCGGCGGTCCACGTCGGTGGGGTGGGCTGCCGACCGGTCTGGCACGCTCGTGGACGTAGCCGTACGGGAAAGGCCGTCGGGCCCCGGCCGCGGTGCGGCCGGGGCCCGACGGCCCATGTCCCGGCAGGAGCCGGTCACTCGGTCTCGACCGCGTCGTCCATGCTCTTCAGCGCCTCGTCGACGCTCGCGTCACCGGCGAACAGCTTCTGCACGGCGGTGAAGTGCGCCTGCTGCACCTCGGGGTTGGGCCAGCGCTGGTCCATGAACGGGATGGTCTTGCCGTCCTGCTGCATGTCGATCAGGACGTCCAGAGCCGGGTCCGCCTCGAAGGAGTCGTTGGGCAGGGCCGGCAGGGTGCCGCCCTCCTCGGCGTAGATCTTCTGCCCGTCCTGCGAGGCCAGGTACTCGATGAACTTCTTGCCCGCGGCCGCGTTCTTGCTCTCGGCGTTCAGGCCGTAGGCGGCGGAGACGGCGCCCGGGATGCGGGTGGCGTCCGCGTCGTCCGACGCCGGCAGGGCGAACATGCCCAGCTCAGCGTCACCGGCCTCCTTCTGCACCTGCGGGATGCTGGTGGTGACCTGGACGACGCCGACGGCCTTGCCGGAGCCGACGTCGGACAGCGAGGTCTCGTAGCTGGTGCCGTTGGGGTTCTCGGTGAAGCAGCCCGCCTCGTTCAGGTCGAGGTACTGCTGGAGGGTGTCCTTCCAGGCGGAGCCGGCGAAGGTGGCTTCACCCGCGCTGAGCTGCTCGTCGAAGTCGGCGTCCTTGGTGTACACGGTGGTCGCGGCGAGCGCGTAGTCGACGAGCTGGGTGACCCACGTGGTCTGGTTGCCGAGGGCGAGCAGCACCTTGTCGTGGTCCTGCGCCTTCTTGCACAGGTCCAGGACGTCGTCCCAGGTCTTCGGCTCGGTGCCGCCGATCGCCTTGAGCGTGTCCTTGTTGTAGACGGCGCCGATGCCGTTGAAGGTGACGGGCACGATGTACGTCTTGCCGTCGACCTGCGTGACGCTCTTGTCGCCCTCGGCGATGTCCGACACGAAGCCGTACTCGCTGAGGTCGGCCAGGTAGCCGGCCTTCTGGAGCACCTGGACCGCGGCCGGGTTGCCGTTGCCGGGCCAGACGGTGAAGACGTCCGGCGCGGTGCCCGAGGAGAGCTGGGTGCGCAGCGTGGACTGGAGCTGGTCGGTGTCGGCGTAGGTGACGTCGACCTCGATGTCCGGGTTGGCCTTCTCGAACGCCTTGACGACGGCGTCCATCGGGACCCGGTCGGTGGAGTTCGCGGCGACGCGCAGGGTGTCGCCGTCACCGCCGCCGCCGGCGGTGGCGGCGTCGGAGCTGCACGCGGCGGTGGCGGCCGCGAGGCACAGGACGGAGAAGGTGGCGGCGAGGGGACGGGTTGCTCTCATGACGGCTCCAAGGGGCAGGAGGGAGTGATGGTGCACGGCCGACGCCGGGCATGTGACGCCGTACGGGCGGCTCGGACGGCGAGCGGGCAAACTGGTGCGGGGCCGGGGGTGTGGTCAGCCCTTCAGTCCGCCGGCGAAGCCCTGGATGATGCGCTTCTGCATCAGGAAGTAGGCGACCAGCACCGGCAGGATGCCGATGATCAGCCCGGCGAAGACCATGGGCCACTGTGAGACGTACTGGCCCACGAAGCCGAACAGGGCGACGGGGATGGTCTGACGGCCCGATCCGCTGAGGTAGAGCAGCGGGGTCAGGAAGTCGTTCCAGACGAAGATGACGTTGAGGATGACCACGGTGCCGGTGATGGGCCGCATCAGGGGGAAGACCACCCTGACGAAGGCCCGGACCGGACCGCAGCCGTCCATGAGCGCCGCCTCCTCGTACCCGGGGTCCAGGGAGCGCAGGAACCCGGTGTACATGAAGATCGAGAAGGGCAGCTGGAGGCCGGTGTAGAAGATGACCAGCGCCAGCGGGTTCCCCAGCAGGTTCAGGTCGCGCATGGTCTGGTACAGCGGGATCAGCGCCAGCTGGAACGGCAGCAGCAGGCCCAGCATGAACAGGGCGAACACTCCGCGGGACCAGTACCGGGTGGACCGGGCCAGCGGATAGGCCGCCGCGGCGGCCAGGGCGACGATCAGCACGACGCTGCCGACGGTGACCAGGACGCTGTTGGCGATGGCCGCGCCGAGGCCGGCCTGGCGCCAGGCGTCGCCGAAGTTGGCGAGGGTGGGGCTGGACGGCAGGGAGATCGGCGAGGCGTCGTCGCCCTCCTCGCGCAGGGCCAGGGAGACCAGGACGTAGAGGGGGAAGGCGAAGAGCAGGGCAACCACGATCATGACCGCTTCGAGGATGCCGGTACGCCACGTGTAGCGGTTCATGAGCTCTTCTTCTCCTGACGGCTGAGGTAGAAGTACTGCAGGCCGCTGACGACGATCACGAAGAGGGTCAGCACCAGGCCCATGGCGATGCTGTAGCCGTACTTGTTGAACTGGAACGCCTGCTTGTAGATGACGGTGGACAGGGTGTCCGTGGCGCCGCCGGGACCGCCCTGGGTCATCACCCAGACCTGGTCGAACAGTTTCAGGCCACCGATGATCGACAGCATCAGGTTGATGGTGATGGCCGGGGCGAGCATCGGCCGGATGACGGACCAGAACCGCCGCACCGGGCCGGCGCCGTCCATCGCCGCCGCCTCGTGGATCTCCTGGGGGATGGACTGCAGGCCCGCGAGGAAGATGACCATGGAGTAGCCGGCGAACTGCCAGATGACCACGGTCACCACCGACCACAGCGCGATGTCCGGGTCACCGAGCCAGTCCTGCGTCAGCGCCTCGAGCCCGACAGCCTTCAGCAGGGCGTTGATCGCGCCCTCCGGTGCGTACAGGTACTTCCACAGGTACGCGGTGACCACCGGGGTGATCACGGCCGGCGCGAAGAAGAAGACGCGCAGGACGGTGCGGGACTTGATGCGGGCGTTGACACCGAGGGCGAGCAGCAGACCGATCGCGTTCTGCACCACCGTGATGGCGATCGCGGCCAGCAGGGTGGTGCCCACCGCGTCCCGGGCCGCCGTGTCCTCCCACAGGGCCCGGAACTGGTCCAGGCCCACGAAGTGCTTGACCGGGCTGATGCCGTCCCAGTCGGTGAAGGCGAACCAGCCGCCCTGCACGCTGGGGACGAGGACCACGAAGGCGAAGAAGACCAGGGCCGGCAGGACGAACCACCAGGGGGCCCGGTTGCGCGTGGTGCGGGGACTCCCGCCGTCCGGGGTCGGCTCCTTCCCGGGAGGCCCGTCCCGGTGCTTGCGGAAAGGGCTGGTCGCCACAGTGGCCATCTGGCTCTCCATCGAGTCACGCAGCGCGTTGTTGTGCCGCCACGATGATGCGTTAACGAAGCTGAAACGCTTCAAATCATGGCCAGAAACTAGGTTCAGCCTGGAGTCGTGTCAAGAGTGGATTCACTATTTTCTCGGCATCTGTCCCGGACACCGAATATCGTGACGTCGATCCCCTTGACGCATCGATTCCGACGTGACCTGCGTATTCAGGAGCGCCGCACTGCTTGACGCGGTCGCGCGAACATCCTTACCGTGTGCCCGGTTCGGCGATTGAAGCGCTTCACACGCTTCAAACGCATCCCGTGACCGGCCCAGCCACCCGGTCGACAGAACAGGAGCCGCTCCATGTCCGAGAATCCGCCTGCCGACACCGTGGTGGTGGCCGCGCCGACCGTCGAGCACCACGGCAGCGGTCTCGGGACCGGTGAGGCCCGCCCCAGGCTCTCGTGGGTGACGGAGTCCGCACCGGACGGATGGCTCCAGACCGCATACGAAGTGGAGATCTCTCCGGAGAGCGGACCGGCCTGGAGCAGCGGCCGCGTCGAGAGCGGCGAGTCCGTCCTCGTGGCGTGGCCGGAAGAGGCCCCCGCACTGGCCTCCCGGGAGCGCCGCACCGTCCGTGTCCGGGTCTGGGGCACCGGCGGCACCCGCTCCGGCTGGAGCCCGGCGCTCGCCGTCGAGGCCGGCCTGCTCTCCCCCGGTGACGTCACCGCCACCATGATCACCCCGGCCGTGCCCGAACTGACCAGGCCCGCACTGCTGCGGACCGCCTTCGAGCTGCCCGCCCCGGCCGTCCGCGCCCGCCTCTACATCACCGCCCACGGACTGTACGAGGCGGAGATCAACGGCCTGCGCGTCGGCGACGAGGTCCTCGCCCCGGGCTGGAGCAGCTACCACCACCGGCTGCGCTACGCGACGCACGACGTGACCGCCCTGCTGACGGAGGGCCCCAACGCGATCGGGGCGTGGCTCGGCGAGGGCTGGTTCAGCGGCCGGTTCGGCATCCACGGCGGCAAGACCTGCCACTACGGCCGGCACACCGGGCTGCTCGCGCAGCTGGAGGTGGAGTGCGCCGACGGCAGCCGGATCGTGGTGAACACCGACGAACGCTGGCGTGCCGCGTACGGGCCCATCACGTCCGCCGGGCTGTACGAGGGCGAACGGTACGACGCCCGCGCCGAGCTGCCCGGCTGGTCCCGTCCCGGCTTCGACGACTCGGGCTGGCAGGGCGTGCAACGCGTCGAGTTCGACACCGGCACACTGTGCGCGCCGCCCGGGCAGCCGGTGCGCCGCGTGGAGAGCCGTGCGCCGGAGGCGGTGCTGACCTCCCCCAGCGGCCGCCGCATCCTGGACTTCGGGCAGAACCTCGCCGGCCGGGTCCGGATCCGTGTCACGGGCAGTGCCGGTACGACCATCACCCTGCGCCACGCCGAGGTCCTCCAGGACGGCGAGCTGTACACCCGGCCGCTGCGCCACGCCACGTCCGTCGACACCTACGTCCTCAAGGGCGGCGGCTCGGTCGAGGAGTGGGAGCCCCGCTTCACCATCCACGGCTTCCGGTACGTGGAGGTCACCGGCTGGCCCGAGGAGCAGTCGCCCCTCGACGTCACCGCCCAGGTGCTGCACACCGACATGCGTCGCACCGGCTGGTTCTCCTCCTCCGACGCGCTGCTCGACCGCCTGCACGAGAACGTCCGCTGGAGCATGCGCGGCAACTTCGTCGACGTCCCCACCGACTGCCCGCAGCGCGACGAACGGCTCGGCTGGACCGGTGACATCCAGGTCTTCGGTCCCACCGCGACCTTCCTGTACGACTGCGCGGGCTTCCTCACCTCGTGGCTGGCGGACCTCGCGCACGACCAGTACCCCGACGGCACGGTGCCCTTCATCGTGCCCGCCATCCCCGTGCCGGAGTGGACGCCGGCGTGGGCGGCGGCGCTGTGGGGGGACGCGGCCGTGCTGGTGCCGTGGACGCTGTACCAGCGTTTCGGGGACCGGGGTGTGCTGCGCTCCCAGTACGCCAGTGCCCGGGCGTGGGTCGACCTGGTCGCCTCCCAGCGCGGCGAGGACGGGGTGTGGCGGCACGGCAGGCAGCTCGGTGACTGGCTCGACCCGGCCTCGCCGCCGGAGGACCCCTGGCAGGCGCGGACCGACCCCTACCTGGTGGCGCAGGCCTACCTGGCGCGCTCCGCGCACGTCCTCGCGCTGACCGCCGCCGAACTCGGCGAGGACGCCGACGAGGAGCGCTACCGGACCCTGTGCGACGAGGCTCGCGCCGCGTTCCTGCGGACGTTCGTCACCGCCGAGGGGCGCATGACGTCCGACACGCAGACGGCGTACGCGCTGGCGCTCCGCTTCGACCTGCTGCCGGACGCCGCGGCCCGCGCCGCGGCCGGCGAGCGGCTCGCGGAGCTGGTCGGCAAGGACGGCCACCGCATCGCCACCGGTTTCGCGGGGACGCCGGAGGTGTGCGACGCGCTGAGCGACACCGGTCACGACGACACCGCGTACCGGCTGCTCCTCCAGCGGGAGTGCCCCTCGTGGCTGTACCCGGTCACGCAGGGCGCGACGACGGTGTGGGAGCGCTGGGACAGCATGCTGCCCGACGGGACCGTCAACCCGGGCGAGATGACGTCGTTCAACCACTACGCGCTCGGCGCGGTCGCCGACTTCCTGCACCGGGTCGTCGCCGGTCTCGCGCCCGCCGCCCCCGGTTACCGGCGGCTGCGGATCGCCCCGCGTCCCGGCGGTCGTCTCACCCACGCCGACGCCCGCCACCTCACGCCCTACGGGACGGCCGAGGCGGGGTGGCGGCTGGACGGCGGCACGCTCACGGTGACGGCCACGGTCCCGCCGAACACCACCGCCGACATCGACCTGCCCGGTCTGGCCACCACCGTCGGCAGCGGCACCCACCGCTTCGAGGTGCCCTGGCCGGCGCAGGGGGAGCAGCCGGACCCGGCGGATACGATGTCGGTCCAGGATTGAAGCGTTACAACCGACCGCCCGCCGGGCGGCCGTATGAAGGGCTCATGGGGATGAACACCGTCGGGATCAAAGATGTCGCGCTGCGCGCCGGTGTCTCGATCGCCACCGTCTCCAACGTCCTGAACCGCCCGGACAAGGTGGCGCGGGCCACACGGGAACGGGTCGAGGACGCCATCGACGTCCTCGGCTACACCCCCAACCCGGCCGCCCGGCAGCTCACCGGCAGCCGCGGCAGCGTCGTCGGGCTGGTCGTCTTCGACGTCCGCAACCCGTTCCTGACCGACGTGGCCCGCGGCGCCGAGGACCTGCTGCACGCCGAGGGCCGGACTGTGATGCTGTGCAACAGCGACGTCCTCGCCGACAAGGAGGAGCGGTATCTCAAGCAGCTCGCCCAGCAGCACGCCACCGGGGTCCTCATCACGCCCGCCGACCTCAATCGCGGCTGGCTGAAGAGCGTCCGGGAGCGGGGGCTGCGGGTGGTGCTGCTCGACAACGCCGACACCTATCCCGACGTGTGTTCCGTCGCGGTCGACGACGTGGCCGGGGCGGACGCGGCCATCACGCACCTGCTGGCCCGCGGGCATCAGCGGATCGCGTTCGTCACCGGACCGATGAACATGAGGCAGTCGCAGGACCGGCTCGCGGGCAGCCGGCAGGCCCTGGAGCGCGCCGGGCGGCCCGCCGACGTGCTCCAGGTCGTCGAGGCCGCCGCGTTCACCGTCGACCGGGGGCGGCGGGCCGGGGAGCAGCTGCTGACCGCGAGCGAGCCCGTCACCGCCGCGTTCTGCGCCAACGACCTGCTGGCGCTGGGTGTCATGCAGACGGCGTTCCGGGCGGGGCTGCGGATCCCCGACGACCTGGCGATCGTCGGGTACGACGACATCCACTCGGCGGCGACCGCGGGGGTGCCGCTCACCTCGGTGCACGTCGGCGGGTACGACCTGGGGAAGGCCGCGGCCGAGCTGCTCATCGACGAGGACCGGGAAGGGCACACGCACCGGCGGCTGGTGTTCCCGCCGCGGCTGATCGAGCGCAACTCGTCCTGAGGTCAGGGTCGTTCACCGGTCGGCGGGCCGCTGCTGTCCCGGACGACCAGTGACGGTGTGACGACGTGGTGCCGCGGTTCGTCGCGGCCCTCGATGCGTTCGAGGAGCATCGCCACCGCCTGCCGGCCCATCTCGGGGCCCTGCTGGTCGACGGAGGTCAGCGAGATCGCCGGATGCGCGGCGAGGTCGGTGTTGTCGTAGCCGACGAGGGAGATCTCCCGGCCGGCGCCGTGCTCCACCAGGGCGGCGAGCGCGCCCAGGGCGAGCTGGTCGTGGCTGGCGAACACCGCGGTGGGCCAGGGGTGTTGAGAAAGCAGCTCGTTCATCGTGGCGCGGGCGCTCTCCTCCGTCTGGCCGGTGCGCACCACCCGTGCCGGCTCGGGGCTGCCCGCGGCCCGCACGGCCTCCTCGAAGGCGCGCAGCCGCAGCGCGTGCGGGCTGCCGGTGCCGGGCGCGGTCACCGCCGCGTCCTCGGTGAGGTGCACGATCCGGCGGTGCCCGAGCCCCAGGAGGTACTCCATGACCTGCCGGGTGCCGGCGACGTCGTCGCCGACGACGGTGTCGTACCGCGCGGAACGGTCGTGCCGCCCGAGCATCACCACCGGCACCCCGGTCGCCAGCCGCTCCAGCCAGTCGGCGTCCACCCGGGGCGAGACGACGACGATGCCGTCGACCTGGCGGTCGGCGAGCGCCTCGATCGCGCCGTACCCCTCGCGGCCGTCGGCGGGGGCGATGACGAGCTGGTAGCGGGTGCCCTCCAGGGCCTGGAGGGCACCGTCGACGATCTGGGTGAGGAACCGGTTGCCGAGGTGCGGGACCTCCAGGCCGAGGGTGTAGCTCGACCCGCGCAGGGACCGCGCGGCCACACTGGGCCGGTAGTTCAGCTCCTGGATGGCCGCGTTGACCCGGGCGCGCATCGCGGGGCTGACCCCGGAGGCGTCCCGGATGACCTTGGACACGGCCGCCCGCGACACCCCGGCCGCCCGTGCCACGTCCTGGATCGTGACCGACCGGCGCCGACTGCTGGCCTGCGACACGTGGTCCCTCCCGTGCGATCACCGTCAGCGCAGCCTGCCCCACCGGCCGCGCGGTCCGCGAGGCGCCCCGGGCGCTCCCGGGGGATCCGGGGGCGCCCGGGGCTCTGTGAGGCGTTGTGCTGCCGGCCGGGGTCCCGGCCGGTGGCGGTCAGCGTCTCACAGTGGTGTCCGTACGCTCAGTGCCGCCCCTCGGCGACGGTCTTCTCCGCGTACGGCCGGACGACGACGGGACCGACGAGCCCGTACGACTGCTGCGCGTCGTACGCGGCGTTGCCGAGCAAGGTCGCCACGTGTACCTCGATGACGTTCCGGCCGGCCGTCACCCAGCCGGTCAGGTCGACGGCCGAGGCGTCGAGGAGATTGGCCTTCGGCAGGGCCCGTCCATTGACCTCGACGGTGTACGTGCCGTTGACCGTGCCCAGGTCGAGGGTGGCCCCGCCGTCCCGCACGACGGACCGGTCCAGGTCGACGGTGGTGCGGTACGTCGACTTCCCGGACCTGTCCTCCAGGCCGGCCATGTTCTGCCAGTCCGGCAGGGCCCCGCCGTCCCCGGCCGCCACCGTGAACGGACCCAGTTCCTCGGTGCGGGTCTGCTCGGCGGTGGCACCCTTCTCGTACGCGGTGACGTCCAGCGTCCAGTCGGTCAGGGGCTGCGCGGCGGAGACGGACGCCACCTTCGAGGTGACGGTCCGGCCGTCGGCGAGCCGGGTCCAGTACGTGCCGGCGCTGTCGGCGCGGATCAGCAGCTCGCCGTCGTCGCCGACGACGGCCGAGTCGGCGGTGGTGGACGTCACCGAGGTGACGGCCTTCGCCGGCTTCCGGGTGTCCTCGTTGCCGTCGGTCAGGGCGAGCAGCACCCCGTCACCGCCGGCGGCCGAGACCTCGACGCGGACGCCCTTGGCGGTACGCGTGTACTCGGCGACGGGGGTGACCTCGCCGGTCCACGGGTCGTAGCTGTAGGGGCGGCCCGAGCCGGTCAGGGTGACCGTGGTGGTCTCCCGCTCGGCACCGGAGTTCCAGAGGTAGTAGTAGTCGGTGTCCTCGGTCTCGCGGCGCAGGTTCAGGAACGACGACGAGCCGTCGTAGTCGGCGGCCGGCGTGACCTTGTCGGCCCGCAGGGCACCGAGGACGTCGGACTCCGCGTCGACCCGCGTCACGGACTTCTGGCGGTACAGCTCCTTCAGCACCTTGCGCAGCTCGGCGTCGGCGCCCGGCTCCAGGCCGCGGACCCGGTCGTCCACCTCGCCGACGACGACGATGGGCAGCCCGGCCTTCGCCCAGGACAGGATCCGCTCGGCGGTGTCGAGGTCGAGGGCTGTCTCGTAGTTCTCGTTGGGCGTGTTGTTCAGCACGAACGCCTTGTAGGACAGGCTCTTGGACAGCAGCCGGCCGCCGGTGACCTCGGCGTCCTTGTCGGTGACGAGGTCCTGGTTCATGAAGCCGTAGGTGTAGCCGGCCTCGGACAGGCTCTCGTCGGTGAAGTAGGCGTCGCCGGTGGCGCCGTCCTTGCTGTGTCCGCCGCCCTGGCGGTAGATGGCCACGTCGTCGCGGAGTTCACCGCGGCGCAGCACCGTCTGGAGGCGGGCGGTGTAGTCGTTGACGGTCTCGTCGTCCGACCAGGTCGGGCTCTGCGGCCCGTACGCGTCGCCGACGTTGCCGCCGAAGAGCGAGAAGCCCGGCCACGAGGAGCCCGCGCCGTCGGTGGTGTCGCCCCAGCCGTGCCAGACGATCATGTTGACGCCGTTGACGAACTGCTGGTTGACGCGGGCGACCAGGGTGGCGCGGGGTACGCGGTGGGCCTGGCCCTCGGCGCAGCACTCGCTGGAGACGATGTTCTTGCCGGACTGGGCGACGGCGCTGGACAGCGCGCGCCAGGAGTCGGCGCTCTCGTTCATCAGCGGGTCGAGGGCGCTGCCGTTGCTGAAGGAGCGGTCCTCGCCCTCGGTGACGTCGAGGTAGGTCGCCATCTCCTGCATGTCGACGGGTGAGGGGCCCCAGGAGCTGTAGGGCTGGCCGCGCACGGTCAGGCCACGCTGGTGCGCCCACTCGGTGAGCGGCTCCAGGTGGTAGTCGCGGAACAGGTCGCTCAGCGTGGTCCGGTAGTCCTCACGGACCCGTTCGCCGATGTCGCCGTCGAAGTCGTAGGCGGGGTCGGTGACTCCGACCGCGGCGAGGTAGGGCACCAGGGAGTAGCCGCGGCGCTTCTCGAACTCCTCCAGGAAGTTCGCCGTCCAGTGCCGGACCTGCCGGCCGGAACTGTTCAGTTCGAGCGAGTCGAAGAAGAGCGAGCCGCCGGACTCCTCGATGGACGCCTCCAGTCGGGGGGTGAGGACCACGTCCTCCCAGTAGTCCTGGATGGCCCGGAAGCCCTCGCTGCCGAAGTGGTCGACGAGGTAGGTCGTCTTCTGGGTGCCGGCGAGGCCGACGGTGTGGCCGGTGCCGGTCATCCAGCTGCCGACCAGCAGCCAGGTGGCACCGGCGGGCGAGGCGGGCGCGGTCCAGGTGACCATGGAGTCGACGACCTTCGCGGTGAGGTCGACGGCGGTCTCCTGCTCCAGGGCGGGGGTGGACTCGGAGCAGTCGTCGACACAGCGGTAGGCGACGGCACCCTGGAGTTCGGCCTTCGTCGCGCCTCTCGGCAAGGTCGGCTCCGGGACGTCGGCGGAGAACGTCTCGCCGGCGGCGACCTTGGCGGAGGCGAAGGAGATCTGCTTGTCGGAACCGGCGCCGTCGGGTGAGACGGTGGTGGTGCCGGCCGACCAGCCGGGGGTGTAGATGTGATCGACCTGGAGGCCGTTGTCGGCGCCGGCGTCGTACACCGACTCCATCGCGGACGACCACGACTCGTTGGACCAGTCGTGCTGCGCGGGGTCGTAACCGGCCGCGCCGGTGAGCTGGTTGAACTCGACGCCGCCGGCGCCGGCCTCGGCCATCTGCTCGATCTGCCGCTGCGCGGACTCGTCGGTCAGCAGGCCGCCGGCGGTCCAGAAGCGGTAGTACGGGCGGTCCTCCGCGGCGGGGTCCGCGAACGACCCGGACGAACCGGTGGTCCCGGCCGATGTGCGGCTCCCGGCCGGGGCGGTGCCCGCGGCGCTCTGCGGGGCGACCCCGACGGCCAGGGTCACCAGGGCGGTGAGCAGGCCCGCGGCGGGCAGACCCCGGCGTACGGCCGCTCCGGTTCTGAGTGCTCTCATGATGCTCGTTCTCCGTTCGCTGCGGCCCGCACCGTCCGTCCGCGCACGGCGCGCGGACGGACGGTGCGGGCCGGGAGGGTCAGCGCCTGCCGAGGGTGAACTTCGTGGACAGCGTGGTGTCCGAGGACGCGCCGACGTGCGCGGTGAAGGTCCCCGACGGGGTGCGCCAGGCGTCACGGTCGTCGTCGTAGTACTGGGTCAGGTGCCGGGTCTCGACCTGCTCCTGCGTCAGCTTGATCGTGACGGACTTGCTCTGGCCGGCCTTCAGGGAGACCCGGTCCCAGGCGATGAGCCGCGCCGACGGCTCGTCCGCGCTGCGCGGCAGCTCCAGGTAGACCTGCGGGACCTCGGTGCCGGCGCGCTCGCCGGTGTTGGTCACCTTGAACCGGACGGTCAGGCCGTTCTCGCCGTTGGTGGAGACCTTCGCCCCGGAGACGTCGAAGTCCGTGTAGGACAGGCCGTACCCGTAGTCGAAGAGGGGCTCCTCGTCCTGCGCCTGGTACCAGCGGTAGCCGACCTCGAGGCCCTCGCTGTACTCGACCTGGCGGATGGTCCCGCCCTCGGGGACGACGCCCGGGTACTGCTCCTCGGTGTTGGCGGGCTGCTGCTCCTCGGACCTGGGGAAGGTCATGGGGAGCTTGCCGGAGGGGTTGACGTCGCCGAAGAGCAGGGAGGCGATGGCGGGACCGGCCTGCTCGCCCGGGTACCAGGTCTCCAGCACGGAGTCGACCTTCGACAGCCACGGCATGGTGGTCGCGGTGCCGGTCTCCAGCACCACCACGGTCGAGTCGTTCTCGTCGGCCACGGCGCTGATCAGCGCGTCGCCGCCGGCGTCCAGGCCGAGGTCCTCCGGGTCGGAGAACTCGCCGACCTGCTTGTAGCCGAAGACCACGGCGACGTCCGCCCCGGCGGCGACCTCGGCGGCGCGCTCCGCGTCGCTGCCGTCGTCGTAGACGACCTCGATGCCGAGTTCGGCGGCGCGCTCGGTGAGGGAGTCGAGCGGGGCGACCATGTCCTCGCAGGCCATGGTGTTGCGGCCGCTGGTGGTACCGCTGAAGTTCAGCGGCAGGCTGCACAGTTGCCTGGCCGTCATGCCGGAGTCGGGGTCGTTGGAGGCGACCGAGCCGATGACGGCGAGGGTCTTGCCGCTGCGCTTGTCCAGCGGGAGGGTGTCGCCGCTGTTCTTCAGCAGCACCGAGCCCTCCTCGGCGATCTGCCGGGCCAGCGCCTTGTGGGCGGGCGTCGACACGTCCGCGACGGGCTCGCCGGCCGGCGCGTGGTCGAAGAGGCCGCCGTCGATGTAGGAGCGGACGACGCGCAGCGCGGCCCGCTCGACGTCCGCCTGGGTGATCTCGCCGGCGGCGAGGGCGGCGTCGAGCTTCTCCGGCGTGTAGTGGATCGGCCGGTTCAGCTCCTGGTCGAGGCCGGCCTTGAGGGAGGCTGCGGTGGAGTGGACGGCGCCGTAGTCGCTCATGACGTAGCCCTCGAAGCCGAGTTCGCCCTTGAGGCTCTCGTCGAGCAGCTCGTTCTCGCAGGCGTAGACGCCGTTGATCTGGTTGTACGAGCACATGACGCTCTCGGGGTCGCCCTCCGACAGGGCGATGCCGTAAGGGAGTTCGTAGATCTCCTTGTACGTCCGCTCGTCCATGTTGGAGGAGCTGGTGTGCCGGTCGGTCTCCTGCTCGTTGGCCACGTAGTGCTTGAGGTCGGCCAGGACCGGCTTGTCCTCGTTGCTCTCGATGCCGCGGGCCTGGGCGCCGGCGAGTACGCCGTTGACGACCGGGTCCTCACCGAAGTACTCCGGCGTCCGGCCGGCGAGCGCGGTGCGGCCGCCGCCGATGCCCGGGCCGAGGATGACGTTCTTGCCCTTGTCGAAGGACTCGCTGCCCATCGCCTTGCCCTTGGCGTAGGCGGTGTCCTCGTTGAAGCCCGACGCCAGGGATATCTGTGCCGGGAAGGCGGTGACGCCCTCGACGGACCGCACGCCCTCGGGGCCGTCGGTGTAGGTGACGGTCGGGGTGCAGGGGACCTGCACCGGGTAGGTCACGCCCTGGAAGTCGGTCCGGGTGGGGCTGTTGGCGGGCTGCTCGACGAGCCAGCGGTAGATCTGGTGCTGGGTGCTGGCGGCGAGCAGCGCCTTGGCCCGCTGGTCGGCGGAGTCGCGGGTGTCCATCCACGGCACCTTGGAGCATTCCGTGGCCGCGGCGTTTCCCGCCGTCGCGGTGCCGGCGGTGGCCGGCATGACCGTGATCAGCACGGCGGACGTGACGATCGCGGCGCCTCTTCGCCGGCGGCGACTCACCGTTCGCGGTGTCTGCCTTTCGGACACGATGCCTCCTTGCAACGTTTCGAAATCATGCGGTCGTCCACCGCACGGGGATGGGGAGGGGACGTCCTGGCGGGCCTGGGCAGGCCCGCGGGGGGCGGAGAAAAGGGAGGGGAGGGGGACGGGTCAGAGCAGCGGTTCGGCCACGGCTCGTCAGCGCGACAGGGCGGTCCGGGCGGGCGTCCGGTGCACGGACCGGCCTGGGTACGGGCCGGTCCGCGGCCGGGTGTGCGGGCACACCCCTCCGCCGGCACCGTACCGGAGGCTTTGGCTCCGCGATGTCTGACGCATCTTCATCCCCGCCTCCCGGGAGGCGGGGAACACGGCTCGCCCCGCCGCTCGCTACACCCCGTAGATCGATCCACGCGGTGACGGCCCTCACCGTAAGCGGTCCGCTGCACATCGGCAATGCCTTGGACAAGAAACATTTCAAGCCATCGGAGTGGCGGTTGCACACAGGTCCCGGAACCCCCTCCCGGCCGCCGTCCGGCGGCACTTCGTCAGAGTTCCGACGCGAAGGTCGCACTCGCCCGCCGGGGTCGGGAACCGGGCGTAGCCGTCCCCGTGGCCGAAGTACGACGCCTCCCGGGACGTCCGGGCGGGCTCGCCCCCGAGGCGTACGGGGGCGGGCTCGCCGGCGGGGACGTGGATCCCGGCCGTCGCGGTGGCCGGGACGGTCACGCGCGGGGCGAGCGTGCGGTCGTCGACACTGCGTGATCCAACGGCTGCGGACGGTGTCGCGCGCCGGCTCGCAGCGGCCCTCGGCACGCACTCACTGGCAC
Organism: Streptomyces sp. SYSU D01066-1; assembly: GCF_054956795.1. Classification (NCBI taxonomy): domain Bacteria; kingdom Bacillati; phylum Actinomycetota; class Actinomycetes; order Kitasatosporales; family Streptomycetaceae; genus Streptomyces; species Streptomyces sp. SYSU D01066-1. Next base: position 72,127 of record NZ_JBUDHV010000014.1, read on the forward strand.
TTCGGCTGTCCGTCCGGTGTGCGGTTCCCCGGTTGTCCGGGAGGGATTGACCAGCCGGTCAGAGCGGGTGGGTCTCAGGTCGGCTCGTTCGGCCGCCGCCTGCCCGGCGTAGCGCTTCTCTTCGAACCCGACGGGGCCGAGGTGGCCGAGCCGTTTCTGGACGCGCCGGCTGTTGCGGAAGCCGTCGATGTGCTCGAGGAGCGCGAGGTCGGCCTCGGCCCGGGTGGCGAAGGCGCGGCCGCGGACGCATCCGGTTTTGACGAGCGTCCAGAGGTGCTCCCCGAGGGCGTTGCCGTACGAGTCCCCGACGGATCCGGTGGACGCCTTGACTCCCCGCTCGCGGCAGCCGGGTTGTCGGCTTCACGGACGTGCGTCGACAGCCGTGATCAGCGTGGTGGACGAGCGTGCCCGGTTCGGCCTCGCGGGACGCGAGGGCGTACTCGAGCGTGGTCAGCACCGGGTCGGGGTCCGCGCGGGCGGAGGTCTCCCACGCGGCCGCCCGGCGGGAGAACGCGTCGCGGATCGCCGGGGGCCACAGGGGTCACTCGCCGGTGGAGATCATGGTGAGGTCGGTGACCCGCAGCCTGTTCGGGGTCTTCGCGGTGAAGTCGCGCTCGACCGGGTCCGGGGCCAGGGCGGCCTTGGGGGCCGCGGCGCGTGAGGCCCTTGCGGCGCGGGCTGACGCCCGCGATGCCGGCCTCGCGCATCGGACGCTCGACGCGTTCGCGCCCCGCGTGAACGCCCTCGCGTCTGGGGACGGCGTGCACCCGCGGTGAGCCGTGGACGCAGCCGGAGTCGGCGTGGATCCGGAACCGGGGCCGGATCGCTGTGCCTTCCGGACGGCTGGCGAGCGCTACCGCACGGACCCGGGCATCACCGGGTACGTGCTGCCGGCCCGGCTCGCCGCCGGCGACCGGCGGGAGACGCGTCCGGCGTTCCTCTTCCGCGGCCAGCGGGCGATCACCGACCAGGCCGCCACCCGCCACCTCGCCCGCGACGACGAACGGCCGGCCCGCGAACACGGCAACGGCACGTTCGTCCTGCTGCTCAAGGTGGTCGACTCGCACGCGTACGGACCGGACGTGGTGGAGCCGGCGAGGGATGTGACACGGGCCGCGACCAGCCCGCTGCCGGCTCCGGCGCCGGCGCCGCGCCCCTCCCGCCGGGCCTCCTGCCCCCCGTCCCCGCACGCTCCGGCCCGTCCCCGCGGACCTCGGGCCCGTCCCCGCGGACCTCGGGGCCCGGTGCCGGACGTGGTGTCCGGCACCGGGCCCCGAGTGGTCCGTGCGGGCCGCTCCGCCGCCCGGCCGGCACGCAGCTGACCTTCCCCTCATGTCCGTACGAGGGGTGATCCGCGGCTGGCGCCGGACGGGTCCGGCGTCCGGAGGAATGCCCGCTGCCGGGTCAGACCGGTTGCCCGATGCGCCGGAGGGCGGGACTCGCGCGCCCTCCGCTGCCCGGGGCCCCCTCCCCCGGATCCGTCCTGACGCCACTCGACTCGGTCCATGGATCGACGACCATCCCAGCCCTTTTCCTCAGCCGTGTCCTGACCGCCGCAACGTATCCGGCCGGGGAGGCGCCCCACACCCGACACGCACTTTTCGGGCATTAGCCGTATTTAAGTCCATTGTCGTGGCGGGGGAGGTTCACGCCTCCGTGACCTCGGCGTACGACTGCGACAGCTCGGGCACGCCGCTGGCGGCCCACTCGTGGCCACGGGCCACCACGTCGAACTCGCGCCCGGAGGCGAGCCGCACGACCGGCTGGCCGTCCGCCCGGAACCCCCAGGCGGCCCCCGGCACGGTGCGCACGATGACGGTGCCCAGGTACAGCCCGGCGTCGTTGCCCAGCCAGGGCAGGACCTCCTCGTCGTCCCGCCAGCGCGGCACGAGCTGGTCGAGCCGCTCCAGCGAGACCGGGGAGTCGTCCAGCCCGACGCCCTCCCCGGACGCCTGGGACCGCAGCAGTTCGCACTCGGCGAGCAGGCCGGCGATGCCCTCCGGGTCACGGGCCCTGGGATCCGCGCGCCTCTTGCCCAGGAAGGGGATGTTCATGTCTCCAGCGTGGCATTCGCACCGCCGTGCGCACCACAGGCGCGCGCGGGTACGACTTCCGGGTGGCGTCAGGGGCCCGTGCGGCGCGGCGCGTTGACGCGTGCCGGGTGTCTTCCTAGCTTCGCGTTCCGTCCGTCGAGGGGGAGGAGCCGCCGTGCGCCCAGGGATCCGCGGTCACGCGGTCGTGTTCGCGCTGCTTGCGGCCTTGTCGCCGGGCGCCCCGGCGCGCGCCGCCGCGCCGCTGCCGCTGGAGCGGTACTTCGACAACACGGCCGTCAGCGACGACGCCCGCCCCGGCGAGGCGGACTTCGACGGCTCGGGCGCCTCCCTGTCGGCCGGCGACCTGGCCGCCGCGGGCTGGACGCCGGGCCGCGCGCTCACCGTGCTGGGGGCGCGGCTGGAGTGGCCCGCGCGGGCGCCGGGCGAACCGGACAACGTGCGGGCGAACGGGCAGGAGGTGCGGGTCACCGGACGCGGCGACGCGCTCGCCTTCCTGGTGACGGGCACCGGCGGCGGCGAGGCGGGCGGCGCGGGCGAGGTGGCGTACGCGGACGGCGCCCGGTCGGCGTTCCGCCTCACCTCCCCCGACTGGCGCACCGGCCCGCTCGCCACCAAGGCGGTGGCGCTGCCGCACGTCAGCACACCGTCCGGCCGGATCGCCGAGCGGGCCAGGCTGTACGTGGTGACGGTGCCGCTGGCGACGGAGCGCGAGGTGGCCTCGGTGCGGCTGCCGTACGCGCGGGACCTGCACGTGTTCGCGCTGGCGGTGCGGGACGCCGGACGGGACTGGACGGGGACGTGGGCGGCCTCGACGTCCGGCCACCCGGCGGTGGGCCCCTGGGCGGACCGGACGCTGCGGCTGGTGGTCCACACCTCGGTGGGCGGGACGCGGGTGCGGGTGCGGTTCGACAACACCTTCGCGGCGGCGCCGGTGCGGATCGGCGCCACGACGGTGGCCGTGCGGGCCTCCGGCGCGGCGGCGCGGGGGACGCCGGCGCGGCTGTCGTTCGGCGGCGCCGCCGGCGTGGAGATCCCGGCGGGGGCGCAGGCGTACAGCGATCCGCTGGCCTTCGCGGTGCCCGCGGGCGCCGATCTGCTGGTGAGCTTCCACCTGCCGGGCCCGGTGACGGCGGCGCCCGTCCACCGGCTCGCGATGCGGCGGTCGTACCTGAGCGAACCGGGCGACCACGCGGCAAAGGGGCCGGGCGGGGCGTACACCTCGACGCTCACCTCCTGGCCGCTGCTGGCCGGGGTGGACGTCGGCGGCGGGCCGGGGTCGGTGGTGCTGCTCGGGGACTCGGTCACCGACGGCGACCGGTCGACCGTGGACGCGAACCGGCGGTGGCCCGACGTACTGGCCGGCCGACTGCGGGCGCAGGACGCGGTCCCCCGGTACGGGGTGCTCAACCACGGGATCGCCGGCAACCGCGTCGTCACCGACCGCTACCCCGGCGACGGGGTCTCCACCGACCAGGCCGGGGTGAGCGCCCTGCACCGCTTCGACCGCGACGTGGCCGCCCAGCCCTCGGCGCGCACGGCGGTGGTCTTCGAGGGCGTCAACGACCTGCTGGCGGGCACGGACGCCGGGACGCTGGCCGCGGGGCTGCGCGAGCTGGCGGACCGGGCGCGCGCCGCCGGCCTGCGGACGCTGGCGGCGACGATCACGCCGTGCGGCGGCCGGACGGGGTGCACGGCCGCCGTCGACGCCGAACGGACCGAGGTCAACGCCTGGATCCGCGGCTCCGGCGCCTTCGACGCCGTGCTCGACTTCGACGCCGTACTGCGCGACCCGGCCGCCCCGGCCCGGATGCTGCCCGCCTACGACAGCGGCGACCACCTGCACCCCGGGGACGCGGGCCTGAGGGCGCTGGCCGAGTCGGTGGACCTGCGGCTGCTGGTTCCCTAGGGGCGTGCCGGTCCCCGTGCCCGCGGCGTGACCGGGACGGCGGGTCCGCTAGACGTCGAGGTCGACCACGACGGGGGCGTGGTCGGAGGCGCCCTTGCCCTTGCGCTCCTCGCGGTCCACGTAGGAGTCGGTGACCGCCTTCGCGAACGGCTCGTTGCCGTACACCAGGTCGATGCGCATGCCGCGGTTCTTCGGGAAGGCGAGCTGGCGGTAGTCCCAGTACGTGTACGGGTGGTCGTACTTCAGCGGGCGCGGGACGACGTCCGAGAGGCCGGCGCCGCGCAGGGAGGCGAGGGCGGCGCGCTCGGCGGGGGTGACGTGGGTGGCGCCCTCGAAGGCGGCGCGGTCGTAGACGTCGTCGTCGGTCGGCGCCACGTTGTAGTCCCCCATGACCGCGAACGGGCGGTCGCCGGCCGCGTCGCCCTCGACGGCCGCGCGCAGGGCCTCGAACCACTGGAGCTTGTACGTGTAGTGCGGGTGGCCGACCTCGCGGCCGTTGGGCACGTACACCGACCAGACGCGGACCGGGCCGCAGGTCGCGCAGACGGCACGGGGCTCCCGCACGCCGTCGTAGCCGGGGTCGCCGGGCAGGCCCTTGACCACGTCGGCCAGGCCGACGCGGCTGAGCACCGCCACGCCGTTCCACCGGCCGGTGGCGTGGACGGCCGCCTCGTAGCCCGCCTCGCGCAGGGCCTCGGCCGGGAACCGGTCCTCGGCCACCTTGGCCTCCTGGAGGCAGAGCACATCGGTGCCGCTGCTCTCCAGCCAGGCCAGCAGCCTCGGCAGGCGGGCGGTGATCGAGTTGACGTTCCAGGTCGCGATGCGCATGCCCCACAACCTACCGGGCGGGTCCGGCCCTCACAGGTCGGTGGTCTCCCCCGCCGCCAGCCGCAGGTGCTCCGAGCCGCCCAGCGCCCCGATCTGGCGGTCGTAGACGGGGCGGGCGAGGTCGGTGAGCAGGGCGTCGTGGATGTCGTAGGCGCGCTGCGGCCGGACCTCGCGGACGTAGTCGATGACCTCGGAGATCTTGCTCCACGGGGCCATCACGGGGAGCATCAGCGTCTCGACCGGGTGGTCGGGGACGGTGAGGGCGTCCCCGGGGTGGAAGAGCCGGCCGTCCTCGACGAGGAAGCCGATGTTGGTGATGCGCGGGATGTCCGGGTGGATCACCGCGTGCAGCTCGCCGTGGACCTGGACGTCGAAACCGGCGGCGGTGAAGGTGTCGCCGTGGCCCACGGTGTGCACCCGCCCCGGGAACGCGGACGAGATCTTCTCCGCGACCGCCCGCAGGGTGTAGACGTGGGCGGCCGGGTTGGTCTCCATCGCGGCGCGCAGCCGCAGCTCGTCGAAGTGGTCGGGGTGCTCGTGCGTGATGAGCACGGCGTCCGCGCCGAGGGCCGCGTCCTCCTCGCTGAAGCCTCCGGGGTCGAGGACGAGCGTCTGCCCGTCCTTTTCCAGGCGGACACAGGAATGGGACTTCTTGGTCAGCTTCATGACTCCATCCTGCCGCCGGGGCCGGTCCGGGTCATTCCGGGGGGTATCACTTCGGGGTATCACTCCGGGGATCGCTCCGGGGCTCACTCCGAGGGGGGCACTCCAGAGGGGCACTCCGAGGGGCTCACTCCGAGGGGGCGCTCCAGAGGCACTCACTCCGAGGGGGTCGTCTCCTCCCGTACCACCTGCTGGGCGATCCGGAAGGCGCGGTCCGCCGCGGGGATGCCGCAGTAGACGGCCGCCTGGAGCAGTACTTCCCTGATCTCGGCCGGGGTCAGCCCGTTGCGCAGGGCCGCGCGCAGATGCGGGGCGATCTCCTCGGCGTGGCCGCCGGCGACCAGGGCGGTGAGGGTGACGCAGCTGCGGGTACGGCGGTCCAGGCCCGGACGGCTCCAGACCTCGCCCCAGGCGTACCGGGTGAGGAGTTCCTGGAAGTCCCCGGCGAAGTCGCCGGCCTCCGCCAGCACCCGGTCGACGTGCGCGTCGCCGAGCACCTCGCGGCGCACCTTCAGCCCCGCCTCGTAGCGGTCGGGGCGGTCCTGGGCGGCCTGCGGCTGCGCGACCGCCGGGGCGATCTCGGCGACCGGCACGGAGTGCGGCGCCGCCACCGGCACCGGCTTGCCGGGAACGCCGGGGAGCACGGTCTGACCGGTGGCGTCGGGGGCGGGCTGCCAGGCGGTGGTGAAGTGGCGCACGAGCAGATCGGTGACGGCGGCGGGCTGCTCCACCGGGACCAGGTGGGAGGCGCCGGGGACGACGGCGAGGCGGGCGTCGGGGATGCCGGCCACCAGGGTGCGTGCCTCGGCGGGGCCGGTGACCTGGTCGTCGGAGCCGACCAGGACGAGGGTGGGCACGCCGACGTGGCCCAGTTCGTGCCGTACGTCGAAGGCGGCGAGGGCCTCGCAGGCGGCGATGTAGCAGCCGGGGTCGGTGGTGCGGACCATCTGCACGGCCCACTCGGTGATCGCCGGCTGGGCGGCGGCGAACCCTCCGGTGAACCAACGGTCGGGCGAGGTACGGGCGATGGGGTCGAGCCCGTTGGTCCGCACGATCACCCCGCGCTGACGGAACTCGTCGGCGGTACCGAAGCGCGGCGAGGCGGCGATCAGCGCCAGCGAGGCGAGGCGCTCGGGGTGGCGCAGGGCCAGCTCGATGCCGACCGCGCCGCCGAACGCGCAGCCGGCGTAGCCGAAGCGCTGCACGCCGAGCCCGTCGAGCGTGGCCAGCAGCCGCGCGGTGACGTCGGCGACGGAAGCCCCCGGATGGGCCGGGGCGCCTCCGTGCCCCGGCAGGTCGTACCGGAAGACCCGCCATTGCTGCGCCAGCTCGGGCACCTGACGGTCCCACATGTGCCAGGTGGTGCCCAGTGAGGGACCGAGGATCAGGACCGGGGCCTCTTCTGGCCCGTCAAAGCGGTATTGCAGGGTGTTCGACGGTGTCTCACTCACGCCCCGCACCCTCTCACGTCTCACGGACGCCCCTATAACGCGGGGGTGCGGGAAACCTGTCTGACCAGGTTGAAGACCTCGCGGGCCGCGTATCGCTCGAGGCATCGGATGATCTCACGGCGGGTCTTGCCCTCCTGGGTGTGGCGTTCGTAGTACGCCTGGGTGCGCGGGTCATGGCGCAGCCGGGTGAAGACGATGCGGTGCAGGGCGGCGTTCGCCTGTCGGTCGCCGCCGCAGAAGCAGTGCGGGCTCTCCGACTAGCGGCGAGCTCCTCGGCGGCACCGCGTGGCAGGCTGGCGGCCGCCGTCTCCGGCAGTGTCGCCATGACGGTCCGCAGCCGCGCGCAGAGCTCTGGCAGGCATGCGGGAGAAGCCGGTGGTCTGCGAACCGGCACACCGCGTCATGCAGAAGGGGTGCGAAACTCGAATTCGGGACGGTCCCACGGCATGGCGGGCGGGCATGCGAGCGCGGTCCCGGTCCGCACTGCACCGACGCGGTGGTAGAAGTCCTCGGCGGGGGGATGCGACACGACCTTGACCCGGTCGAGCCCGGCGGCACGGGCCTCGGACTGCATGTGCGCAACGAGCAGTCGTCCAATACCCCGTCCTTGCGCTTCGTCGGCGACGAACAGCAGATCGAGCTCCGGTGGCGCGAGGACGAGCGAGTAGAACCCGAGGACCCGGCCTCCCTGCTCGTCAGTGCCGACGGCCACAAAGGCGCGGTGGGCCTCGATGTAATCAGGACCGACCCGGTAGCCCGCGACCGCGGCTGCGTACTTACCCGCGTAGGCGCCTGAGCCACGCACGAGCCGCGTGAGCCGTTTGGCATCCCGCGCGACTGCCCTCCGTATCGTGATCGGCCGGCTGATCGGGGAAGTGCGTGAACTCATCGGGAAAGTATGCCGCACCGAGGTCAGCCTCGGGATTTTCCTCGGCGTGGCCTCGCCGTCCCACCCGCTGTCACGGAGATATCACGCAGGCAATGGATGATGCCGTCCCACACTCCGGGTAACGTCAGGGTATGAGTCATCCGCACCCCGAACTGAAAGCCGCCCCTCCCCTTCCCGAAGGAGGGCTGCGCGTCATCGCCCTGGGCGGCCTGGGTGAGATCGGCCGCAACATGACCGTCTTCGAGTACGAGGGCAAGCTGCTCGTCGTCGACTGCGGCGTGCTGTTCCCCGAGGAGACCCAGCCCGGTGTGGACGTGATCCTGCCGGACTTCACCTCGATCCGGGACCGGCTGGACGACGTCGTCGCCGTGCTGCTGACCCATGGCCACGAGGATCACATCGGCGGTGTGCCGTACCTGCTGCGCGAGCGGTCCGACATTCCCGTCGTCGGCTCCAAGCTGACGCTGGCGTTCCTGGAGGCCAAGCTCAAGGAACACGGCATCCGGCCGCGCACGGTGCGCGTGCGGGAGGGCGACCGGCGCGGCTTCGGGCCCTTCGACTGCGAGTTCGTGGCGGTCAACCACTCCATCCCGGACAGCCTCGCGGTCGCGATCCGCACCGGCGCCGGGACGGTGCTGCACACCGGTGACTTCAAGATGGACCAGTTCCCCCTCGACGACCGCATCACCGATCTGCGCGCCTTCGCCCGCCTCGGCGAGGAGGGCGTGGACCTCTTCCTCACCGACTCCACCAACGCCGAGGTGCCCGGCTTCACCACCTCCGAACGCGAGCTGAACCCGGCGATCGAGCAGGTGATGCGCACCGCGCCGCGCCGCGTGATCGTCTCCAGCTTCGCCAGCCATGTGCACCGCATCCAGCAGGTGCTGGACGCCGCCCACCAGCACGGCCGCAAGGTCGCCTTCGTCGGCCGGTCGATGGTCCGCAACATGGGCATCGCTCGTGACCTGGGCTATCTGAAGGTCCCGTCCGGTCTGGTGGTGAGCACGAAGGAGCTGGAGAAGCTCCCGGACCACAAGGTCACCCTGGTGTGCACGGGCTCCCAGGGCGAACCGATGGCCGCACTGTCGCGGATGGCCAACCGCGACCACATGATCCGCATCGGCAAGGGCGACACCGTCCTGCTCGCCAGTTCCCTCATCCCCGGCAACGAGAACGCCATCTACCGGGTGATCAACGGACTCACCCGGTGGGGCGCCCACGTCGTGCACAAGGGCAACGCCAAGGTGCACGTCTCCGGACACGCCAGCGCCGGCGAACTCGTCTACTGCTACAACATCGTCAAACCCCGCAACGTCATGCCGGTGCACGGCGAATGGCGCCACCTGCGGGCCAACGGCGACCTCGCCATCCGTACCGGCGTCGATCCCGACCGGGTCGTCATCGCCGAGGACGGCGTCGTCGTCGACCTCGTCGACGGGCGCGCGTCCATCACCGGCAAGGTCCCCGCCGGCAACGTCTACGTGGACGGCATGGAGGTCGGCGGCGCCACCGAGGCGTCCCTCAAGGACCGCCTCACCCTCGCCGCCGAAGGCGTGGTCACGGTGGTGGCGATCGTCGACGCGGACACCGGCGCGCTCGCCGAGCCCCCCGACTTCCTGGCCCGTGGTTTCGTGCACGACGACACCACCTTCGAGCCCGTCATCCCTGTCATCGAGAAGGCCCTGGCCACCGCGGCCGAGGAAGGCGTCGGGGACGCGCGCCAGCTCGAACAGCTCGTCGCCCGCGCTGTGGCGAACTGGGCGTTCCGCACCTATCGCCGCAAGCCCCTCATCATCCCTGTGATCATCGACGCCTGAGACACGGCCGCCCGGCAGAACGGTCCCCGGTTTCGGTCGCGGTCTCGCCGGCATCGCGGCCGGTGCCGGGTCGGCAGGCCGGCCGCGACCGTCGCGAAGCCGGGCTGGTCCGTGGCCGGGATGTCGACGTAGACCGCTTCCGGGACACCGACCGGGTGCCGCGGAAGGTCGGTGTCCTGGCCTCGCCGTTGCCTGACTGTCTCGGCGAGCGGGCGAACCGGCTGGACGCCCGCCTTCCGCCTCGGACTGGAGGCTCCTCCGTCGCGGGTCAGGCACGGACCGGTGCCTCGGCCACCGCCCGGCCCGTTCGCGGTGCAGCACGCGGCAACGCGTGTAACCAGCGGTGCAAGCCCGGACGCTGTCGAGGTCAGTAGGTGGCCAGGGAGATGGCGATGTAGTGCGCGGTGAAGGCTGCCACGGTCAGGGCGTGGAAGACCTCGTGGTAACCGAACCAGCGGGGTGAGGGGTCAGGCCGCCGCAGGGCGTAGACAACCGCGCCCGCGCTGTAAAGGAGACCGCCTACGACGATCAGGACGACTACGGCTGCTCCGCCGGTGTGCAGGAAGTCGGGCAGGTAGCACACCGGCGCCCACCCCAGGGCCAGATAACACGGTGTGTACAGCCAGCGCGGAGCTCCCACCCACAGGACCCGGAACACGATGCCGGCCACTGCTCCAGTCCATACGATCCACAGCAGCAAGGACCGCTGGTCCGGCGGGAGGAGGAGCACGGCCAGGGGGGTGCAGGTGCCGGCGATGATCAGGAAGATGTTGGCGTGGTCGAGTCGTCGTAGCAGAGCCTCGCCCAGTGGTCCCCAGGTGCCGCGGTGGTAGATGGCGCTCGTCGCGAACAGCAGCCAGGCGGTGACCGAGTACACGGAGCAGGCCAGGACTGCTTGCGGAGTACGGGCCAGGCAGATGAGTACGACGCCCGCGATCAGTGCGGCAGGGACCATTCCGGCATGGAGCCAGCCACGCAATTTCGGCTTGATCGGTTCAGCCAGCTCGGCCGCCCGCTCCACCAGGGCGGAAACCGAGTGAGCCTTCTCCCCTGCATGTCCGCCTTGCGATCCGTCGCGCAGCCCGTCTTGACGGTGCTCTCCACGCGCTGAGGCGACGTGACCGTATTCGGCTTCAGCGGCATCACGGGGCACAGCTTCTCGTTCTCCCTCGGGCGACGGGGCGTCACTGACAACAATGCCTTTAATGCTAAAAGACCTCACTCCGGCAGCATTCGTGGAAGGTCGGTCCAGGACCCCAGAGCCATCGCCGGGCCCGGGCCGGCTCGCCACCGCGTGAACTCCAGTCCCGTCGACCTTCCGCCAATTGGGCCTGCCGAAGCCGAGTGGAACGGTCGGCCATGGGAAAGATCAAGGCTTCCGAACGGGCATCTCCGCTCGCCCACGCGCAAGGATCGCCGAGGCTTCCTGAGGTCCGCCCAATATCTGATCCCTCGGGAACAGATATTGATTCACTCGGAGTTCAACGTCTCAGCAGGGTTGCCGACCGGCACGCTGCGCGACGGCCGGGAAAAGCCGCTGCCGCCCAGGAGACGCAGCCGCGAGCCGCGGCCAGGGTGGCAAGCCGGCCCGACCATGAGCCGAGGCTTTCCGCGCCCACTGCCGACCACGGCTGGTCAGTCTCTCGGATTCCTCGGCAGCCTCGGCCGGCGAAGAGTCCCATCCCACAGTGTGATTTTCGCTGTCGTACTGAGGGTGCCTTGCTGTCGCGGCAGGGGGGAGGTGTACAGGAAGCCCTGCCTCTGTATGAAGACCAGCTATGACGACCTCGCGCGTGTCGCGGTCCTCGTTTGACGGCATACCTGACGGCGCCGTGATCGCCCTCCTGGAGCAGGAGAACGCGCGGTTGCGGCACGCCGTCGATTCCCACGCGGCGGTGGACCAGGCCATCGGTGTCCTCACCGCGAGCCACCAGCTCGCGCCGGCCGTCGGGTTCGAGGTGCTGCGTGAGGTGTCCCAGCACACCGATACCAAGCTGCAGGCGGTGGCCGAGACGGTGATCGCCTGGGCGCTGGGGCAGCCGCTGCCGGAACGGCGGACAGGAGCTGTGCGCGGCCGTGCAGCGGTGCTCACGCCGGTGGGATGCCCCAGGCGCGGAAGCCGGGTGGGACGCGGTGGCTGGGCACGGCGCGGGTCAGGCGGTCAGGGCCTGATCGACGGTGGGATGGCAGCCGATGACCTCGTCCAGGCCGACGATTCCGAGAAGCCGCAGCACCGGTTCCTGGGCGCCGGCGATACGCAGCCATCCCTGATCGTCACTCGCGGCCTGGTGGGCGGCGACGAAGACGTTGATGCCGCTGGAGTCCATGAAGGTCACGCCGCTGAGGTCCACCACGGTCCGCAGGGGCGCCGCGCCGTCGCAGGACATGAGGGCCTCGCTGAGCATGTCCTTGACGGCGTGGTCGATCTCACCCTGCACGGTGAGCACCCGGATGCCGTCGATGGCGGTGTGGTCGATCGACAGGTGGCCGGGCCGGGCTGCTCCGTGGGTCTCTGTCACCGTTTCCTCGACTGTTCTCGCTGATGGAACCTCAAGACCCCGGCGCGAACGCCGGTAACCTGCCTCGATGCTACGGCGAATACGCGTGCGGCCCGTTATGCGGTTCTCACGGGGGCGTGTGAGGCACAGTGCCGGGTACGCGCAGGACGTGTGAAGGGGGAACAGGGGTGGACCCGGCTGGATCAGCCCCCGAGGGGGAGGGCAGCGTGATGCCGGACGTCCCTCAGATACAGGACACCGTCGCGCTGGACGGTGCCGGGCACGTGATCGCTGAGGCACGCCACCGGGCAGTGGACTTCCTCACCCGTGTCCAGGCGGAGCACGGCCTGCCGGTGTCCGCTCGCGCGATGGACCTGACCCAGCTGGTGGTGAGCGAGCTGGTCACCAACGCCCGCAAGTACGCCCCTGGCCCCGTGCTGATGGAGCTGCGCATCATCGGCGCCGTCGTGGAAGTGGTCGTGTGGGACAGCGATCCCGTTCTGCCAGTGGCGCGGGCCTCCGATGCGGGCAGAGTCGGACAGCACGGACTGGAGATCGTCATGGCCGTCGCCCAGGGCTTCGAGGCCCAGCGGGAGCCGGTCGGCAAACGCGTCACTGCCCGCATCGCCCTACCTGACGACCCCGGCGGTGACATCGCCGGACGCCGCCCCCAGTAACAGCCCGCGCTCACGGTCGACCTCACCGCCTTCCCTGGCGATCTGCCGTGAAGCGGGGCGTTACAGGATCGAATTCAGTGGAGAGCGGCCGAGGTGGGCACGGTGCCGGCGTCCGGGGTGAGCGCCGCCGACTGGCACCGTCGCGAGCGACGCCGACTTCGCCCCGTATTCGCACACTGCCGGCGCCCAGTGCGTCGGGCGGGCCGGTCCCCAGCTGCCCTTGCCGCCCCGTGGCGGAACCGCCTCGGTGAAACCACCAGGCCACAGCCGTCAGGTGTTTCGGTGGCGGTGTGTCCGAGCTGGATCAGCAGCACTGCTACTGCGGTCCGCACGATCACTCTCATGCTGTCGTTGCTTGCTGCCCGGCCTGCCTGGTCACGGACGAGCGCGGTGAACCCGTCCGAGGCCGTCCAACTGACCAGAGCGCCGACGGACACCTCAGTCGCCCGCAGCCCCGCAGCCCCACTGTCCGCGTCACCCAGCACTCGAAAGCCGGCCTGGGCCAGGCAAGAGCTCACCCGGGACACGAGTTCAGACGGGGCGCACGACACGCCGGCCGCCTGCCCACGAGGAGGGCGATCATGCCACCGAACCGCACAGGCGCCTGTTCGGACGGCGGGCAGGACGCGGTGGCCCCCGGACGACGGCAACCGTCGGGTGAGCCACCGGGTGGCCCGGCCGTTACATGCTGACGGCTCCCGTCCTGCGAACAGGGAGGGGAGCCGTCCGGGTGTGTCGGGAGGCGTTGTGCCTTCAGCGGGTCATGCGTGGCGGTGCGAATGCCGGTTGCCGGTGACGAGGCGGTAGAGGGCGAGCAGGATGACGGAGCCGATGATCGCGGCGATCCAGGTGGAGAGGTGGAAGAACCCGTCGATGGAGTCGACGCCGAAGATGACCTTGCCGAGCCAGCCGCCGAGCAGACCGCCGGCGATGCCGATGAGCATGGTGATGATGATGCCGCCCGGGTCCTTGCCCGGCATCAGGGCCTTGGCGATGGCGCCGGCGAGCAGGCCGATGATGATCCACGCGATGATGCCCATGGTCTCTCTCCACTTCGTCATGTAAAGGTTGTGTCAGCCCATCGTCTGCACCGATCTCGCCCGGACAAACATCTTCTCCGACCCCGACGGTGCCAGGTCCTGACACATCTCCCGCCGTCGGCGCAGCGACGACGTCAGGCGGTGAACGGTGACCGGCGCGGGCTCGGCCATGGTCGGCGTGGTCACGCTGCTCGGCCTGCCACTGCTGCCGCGGATGATCCGCCCGAAGGGAGCTGCGCACGGGCTTGCCCTCACGCATCCCCGAAGTGGGCTCCTCCTGCCAGAAGAAGCCCACCCTGCACGCAGGCAGGCCCGGACGGTTCGGACGCCCACGACCCGGGCATCGGCCTGCGCTGGGAGGGTGATCCCGGCGCAGGCCATCCCGCGGTCGAGGACGACGATCCTGGAGCCTGCGACGCGCTCGTCCGCCGCGCGCCGGGATGACGCCTCGTCCCGGCCACGAAGTCGTCGTGCGTGGCGTCCTCGTCGGCCGCAGTCGTCGGATCAGCCTTGTCGCGCCTGTGACCTGCATGAAGGCGGCGGAGACGGGGCAGACGGTGATCCTGCGACGGGGAGGATGCCATGACGATGACGGAAGAGTCGGCCAAGCTGACGGAGGAGGAGAGCGCTCGCTGCGCACACCACGACGGCCACGGCCCGGGGTCGGGTACCGAGGAGCCGGAGTCCCCGCGCGAGCGGGTCAACCGCCGCTGGAACGAGGTCCTGCAGGAGACGCGGGTCACCCAGACCGGTGTACAGATCCTCTTCGGCTTCCTGCTGAGCGTGGCCTTCACCCCGCTGTTCCGGGAACTGGGGACGGTGGACCGCGTCATCTACGTCCTCACCGTGGTCCTGGGCGCCTCGGCCACGGGAGCGCTCATAGCACCCGTCTCCATCCACCGCTTCCTGTCCGGCCAGCGCATGAAGGACGAGGTCGTGGAGGCCGCCTGCCGCCTGATGATGTGCGGCATGGTCCTGCTCGCGCTGACCATCGGCTGCACACTGCTGCTCATCCTGCGTTTCGTGGTCCCCGGTGTCCTCGCCGAAGCGCTCGTCGGCGGGGTCATGCTGTGGTTCGGCCTCTGCTGGTACGTGCTGCCGCTGCGCCTGCGCCGCCGCGCCGCCCGGCGCTCCCCCACCGACGACGCGTAGGCGCCCGGGACGCGAGGCGGGCAGGGTGTCGTGACCGGATGCCGGAGCAACGGGCAACACGGTCCGCCCCAGGTGCGCGGCCTGAAGACCGGCGGGTCGCGCTGATCCTCATGGTGCATGACGATCCCGGCATCGGCGGGCCGGTCCTGTCTGGAAGAAACGGACTTGGCTTTCCCTCAGGGGCTTGGCGACTGAGTCCTGGTTCCCTCGGCAAGGGTCCGTCGGCCCTCACCGGTGCGCCGGGTGGGTGTGGTTGCCGGGACTGTCGCGGGGTCGGGCCTGCCGCCGTCACCAGGGGAGGGCGCCGGCACGGTCGGTCACCGTGCCGGTGGGCGTGTCGGGCCCCAGGGTGGCGATACGCACCGCCGCCTCCGCGCCCTCCTCGACGCTCTGCCCGATGTGGCCGGTGAACTCGGTCGCGGTCTGGCCGGGGTCCACCGCGTTGAAGCGGACGTCGGGGATCGTCCTGGCGTACTGCGTGGTCAGCATGGTGACCGCGCTCTTCGACGAGCCGTAGGCGGCGAGCGGATACTGCGACTCGACCCGCTCCGGGTCGTGGGTCAGCGTGAACGACCCCAGACCGCTGGTGACGTTGACGACGGACGGGGCAGTCGCCTTGCGCAGCAGGGGCAGGAACGCGTGCGTGACGCGCACCAGGCCGAAGACGTTGGTCTCGTAGACGTGGCGGACCTGGTCGGCCGTCATGTCCTCCGGCGTGGTCACTTCGCCGAGGATCCCGGCGTTGTTGACGAGAATGTCCAGGTGGCCCGCCCGAGCGCGCAGCGTCTGGACCGCCGCGCCGACCGACGCGTCGTCGGTCACGTCCAGCTGGACGAAGCCGGCGCCGAGCCGGTCGGCGGCCTTGCGTCCGCTCCTGGCGTCCCGGGCGCCGATCCAGACCGTCTGGCCCGCCTGGACGAGTCGGCGCGCGATCTCGTGGCCGAGGCCCCTGTTGCCGCCGGTGATCAATGTGGTGGTCACGTCGTGTCTCTCCTGTACGTGTCGTCAAAGCGGGTGCTCCCGGAAAGCGGTCACCGGGAGCACCCGAGGGATTGGTTCCGCGGCGGTGTGCTCCGTCGGCGTCGACCCCGACGCCGGCGGGCGCCCTGCTCTAGTGGGCGGGGCGGAACGGACGCAGCAGGCGGATGCCGTCCTCGATGGATCCGTCGATCAGTTCGAGCATCTGCGGGACGAGTTCCCGCATCCGGGGCGCGGCGAGGTGGGCGTCGAGGTGGGCGCGGGTCTCCCAGCGTTCGTAGATGACGAACTCGCCGGGTCGGCCCTCGACTTCGTGGGACTCGTAGTCGATGTTGCCGGGGTCGTTGCGCGAGGGGGTGACGGCGGCGGTGATGAACGCCTTGAGGTCGTCCTCCCTGCCCGCCTTCGCCTTCGCGTCCCAGATGACGGTCACGTAGCCGGTGGGTGTTGCGGTCATGGTGATTCCTTCTCTGTTCCTGTCGTGTTCCGTGCTGACGGGCTGTGTGCCGGTACCGGGCCGGGTCAGCTCTTGATGAAGTCGAGGAGGTCCGCGTTGACGGTGTCGGCGTTGACGGTGCACATGCCGTGCGACAGGCCCGGGTAGACCTTCAGGGTCACGTGCTCGGCCAACGTGACCGCCGACCGGGCGGAGTTGGCGATCGGGACGATCTGGTCGTCGTCGCCGTGCAGGAGGAGCGTGGGCACGTCGATCGTTCGGAGGTCGTCGGTGAAGTCCGTCTCCGAGAACGCTTTGATCCCCTCGTGGTGCGCCTGCGCGCTGCCGGCCATCCCCTGGCGCCACCAGTTCTGGATGACGCCCTGGGAGACGTCCGCGCCCGGACGGTTGAACCCGTAGAACGGCCCGGAGGCGATGTCGAGGTAGAACTGGGAGCGGTCGGTGGCCACGCCCTCGCGGAAACCGTCGAAGACCTCCACCGGCAGCCCTGCGGGGTTGGACGTCGTCTGGACCATGAGCGGCGGGACCGCCGCGATGAGGACGGCCTTGGCGACCCGGCCGGCACCGTGCCTGGCGACGTACCGGGCGACCTCTCCGCCACCGGCGCAGTGGCCGACGTGGACGACGTCGCGCAGGCCGAGGTGCGCCACCACGGCGGCGGCGTCCGCCGCGTAGCGGTCCATGTCGTGCCCGTGGCCGACCTGGGCGGAGCGCCCGTGCCCGCGGCGGTCGTGGGCGACGACGCGGTAGCCCCGCCGGACGAGGAACAGCAACTGGGCGTCCCAGTCGTCCGAGCTCAGCGGCCAGCCGTGGTGGAACATGACCGGCCGGCCCGCGCCCCAGTCCTTGTAGAAGATCTCGACTCCGTCGCCGGTGGTGACGAACGGCATGGTCCGCTCCTCGTGGTCTCGCCCGGGTACCGGGCGGATTCGATGTCTCCACGAGAATGGCTCGGCCACCGTGCCGACAGCCTCCGTCAGCTGACTGACATCCGGCCGACGGCTCGCTCATGTCAGTACCGGGGCAGTGCTGAGACCTGACCGGCAGCTCTCACGGCCGGGTGGCCGGAGGCTCGGGAGGCAGCGCCTCCAGAGCGTCGCGGAGCCCGGCCCGCGACGTGATCCCCAGCTTCGGGAACACACGGTAGAGATGCGACGACACGGTCCGCGGCGAAAGGAACAGACGCGACGCGATCTGCGGGTTCGACAGCCCCGTCGCCGCCAGCCGGGCGACCTCCAGCTCCTGCGGGGTGAGGGCATCGCCGGCCTTGCCCCGGCCGGTCCGCGTCATCCCGGTGGCGCGCAGCTCCGCCGCGGCCCGGGCCTGCCACGAACGGGCCCCGAGCTCCTCGAAGCGGCCGCGGGCGGCGGCCAGCTGCACCCGGGCCTCGCGGTTGAGCCCCTGCCGGCGCAGCCTCTCGCCGTACGCCAGATGAGCACGGCCGGCCTCGAAGGGCCACTGCTCGACGCCCGGCAGCCCGAGCGCCTCCTCGAAGCACCGGACCATGTCCTCGGCAGCCGATGTCATCGCCGTGACCGTGGCCGCGCTCAGCGCGAACCGCGACGAGAGGTGACCGACACCGGCGTCGCGCAGCGCGTCCGCGTGCCGTCGCGCCTCCGCGTGCCGCCCGGAGCGCACGGCGGCCTCGACGAGGTCCGGCGCGGACCACACGGCCTCGGGGTTGAACGCCGGCAGCACCCCCGGGGCGCAGATCGCCGTGGCGTGCCGGAACGCCGTCTCGAAGTCGGCGGCGCCGAGGGCCGCCCGGGCCGCCGCCTGGTGGGCGCAGTTCTCCAGCCGCCGCAGGCCCCTGGGACCCGACCACCCCCAGATGTCCTCGCAGTGCTCCCGGCACGCGTCGAGGGCGCCGCGCTGGGCCGCGGCCATCGCGGCGACGTAATGCCCCACCTGGGCGAACAGGTGGTACCCCGTCTCCTCGGACAGTGCGATGAGCTCGTCCGCGGCGCCGGCCGACGCCTGCCACCGGCCGGCGTACAGGTCGTCCAGGGCGACGAACATCAGGGCCGGCATGCTCGATCCCATCGCGCCGCCGTCGCGTATGACCCGGGACACGGCCTCGCGACAGCCCGGAAGCCGGTCGAGGTACGAGGCGGTCAGGGCGGTGCGGATGACCACGTCGGCGTCACTCTGGTCCCTCAGCCGCGCGATCTCCTCGTCCAGGCGGCGCAGCATGCCGTCGGTGACGGAGCCGAGGTCGTGGTGGACGCGCCCCAGCGACGCCGCGGCGGCGGGCGCCGCCTCGGGGAACCGGGCGAGCACGTCGACCAGAGGCTGCCAGTGCTCGGGCCGGCCCGAGTACTGGCTGACGAGGGTGAGGGTGAACAGCGCGGTCTCCAGCTCCTCATGCGGCGGTCCGGGCATCACCGGGGCCTGCTCGACCGCCTCCATCAGGAGTGCGTGGGCCGTATCGGCGTCGCCTTCCGTGACGAGCACCAGGAAGCCGGCCGTCGCGGCCGCCGAGAGCGACCGGGCGGCCGGATTGCCCTCGACCTCACGCATGATCTCGTGGCTGACCTCCAGACGGCCGGTGACCCAGGCGGCGGCATAGGCGGCCTGCGACAGGCGGCGCCTGCGGTCCGCCCGGTCGGTGCTCAGCTCGGCCGCGCGCCGCAATCTCGCGATCGCGCCGTCGGCGTCACCGCGCCGCAGGCTGCTCCGGGCCGCCGACTCCACCACGGCGGCGACCGCCTCGTCGGGCGCCGTCGTGGCTCTCGCGAGGTGATCACCGCGCCGCTCGGGCTGGTCGGCCAGCGCGTCGGCCAGTCGGCGGTGGGCGCCGCGCCGCTGTTCACCGGTGGAACCGTCGACCACCGCGGACCTGACCAGCGGATGCCTGAAGCGCACCGCGCGGCCGTTCTCCGTGACCATGACCAGGTGGTCACGCTCCGCGGGAGCGAGTTCCTCGAGGCTGCCCGGCCCGCCGGCCGCTTCGAGGACGCCGATGTCGCCGGAGCCCTCGAGAGCCGCGAGCAGCAGTACCTCACGCGTTCCCCGCGGCAGTCGTCCGACGCGGGCGCCGTACAGAGCGCGGACATCGCGCCCCGGGCCGCTCGCCCGCCCCGCCCCTTGGCCGGACCGGTCGCCGGACACCCCGGTGGACCCGGCGAACTCGAGCAGCGCCAGGGGATTTCCCTGCGCCTCGTGGGCCACGGTCGAAAGAACCCGGCGGGGAAGGTGCGCAAAGCGCCGGGACAGCAGCCGCAGGGCGTCCGCGTCACCCAGCGGCGCGACCTCGAGCTCCGGCAGACCGGGGGCCCGGAAGGATTCGCCGGACTCCGCCCGCTGCGCTCCGAGCAGCCCGATGCGGCGGCCCCCCAGTCTTCTGGCGACGAAACCCACCGCGGCCCGGCTCGCCCGGTCGACGACATGGAGGTCGTCGACCACGAGGAGCAACGGCCGCTCCTTCGCGGCCTCGTCGAACAGGGACAGTGCCGCGTTCAGGACGGCGATCCGGCTCGGCGCGGGACCGGCGCCGAGACCGAGGGCGACCTCGAGGGCCTCCCGCATGGAACGCGGCAGACGACCGAGCTCGTCCGGCAGCGAGCCGACGAGCTGATGGAGTCCCGCGAAGCTGATGTCCGTCTCGTACTCGACACCGCTCCCGCGGACGACCCGCACCCCCTTCGCCACCGCCAGCTCGGCGGTCGCGTCCAGGAGTGCCGTCTTCCCCACGCCCGGATCACCGGTGAGCAGCAGGACAGCTCCGTCCGTCCCGGCCGTGTCCAGGAACGCCGCGAGCTCGGCGAGCTCGCCCTCCCGGCCGACCAGCCCGGTCGGGCCGACGCCCGTGCCTGTCCCTGACTTCGCCCACATCCGCCGCGTCCCTCGTCCTGCCTCGCGAAGCAGTCGAAACACTAGCCACGCACCTGACCAGGAAGTATTGCACCCACCGGCAAACGGGGCCTGAAGCCATCCGCTTCGCCGGCACCCGCGGCTCCCAAACGCCGATCATGCAGAACACCCGTCGGGCGCTGCGGCCCCACCGCGACGACAGCGCCAAGGGCGCGCGGATCGTCGTGCCGGTCTTCCTCCCGCCCGGCAAGGACCGGCCGACACGGTCGCCTCCGCCGGCTACCGCCCCCTCGTCGCCGTCCTCCGAAGGCCCGCGCGGTCATGGCGGGACTCGTGCAGCTCGCCTCCCGCGCCCGCACCAGCGGACAGCGCACGATCCACGTCCGACGTGACGAAGGCGACGGATCATCGGCGCCGGCACCGGCGGCGAGGAGGACGGCGAAGACCAGGAACACACCGACACCGACACCGACATCGACATCGGCACCGACGCCGACGCCGCTGCCGCTGCCGAGTCCGCCCTGCTGCACTTCTCCACCCCGCGCGACCCGGCGGCCACCGCGGCCTCGCTGCGCACCCGGGTCCACCGACTAGGTCCCGGATCTGGCCGCAGGGCTGACAAGCCCTGCGGCGCCGGCGAGCTGGAACCGCGGCGCAAGGAGCTGCTCGACGCACGCGAGGCCGGGATGGTCCGGGAACCGGGCGAAGATGCCTGGGAGGGACCGGACACCACGTGCAGCCACGGACCCGGTCCCTGACTTCACGGCTTCGGCCCAAAGGCCCGAAGAAGCATCAGAGGTCCCCAGTGGATCAGGGTTGCGACGCCCTGTGATCGCCGGCGAGACCTGTGCGCGTCCTTCGTCTCAGGTTGCTTGCCCGGCCAGCCTGCGCAGGGCCCGCGCGGCAGGTGATCCGGGGTCGGCCGTCATCAGGACGACCTCCTGGTCGTCCTCGGGCACGAGCAGGACGTCGCAGTTCAACCGCAGCGCGCCGGCCTCCGGATGGTCCAGGGTCTTGGTGCGGTGCCCGGGAGCGTGGACCGGATGTGTTCGCCAGATCTGCCGGAACTCCTCACTGCCGTCGTGCAGTTCGGCCAGCAGGGCGGCCAGCTGCGGGTCGTGCGGGTAGCGGTCGGCGGCCCGGCGCAGCCGCGCCACCCGGGAAACGGCGCCGCCGCCTACCGGTCGTCCAAGGCCGCCCTCAACGCCCTCACCGTCTTGTACGCCCAGACGCTGGCCCACGACGGCTTCAAGGTCAACGCGCTCGCTCCTGGCCTGCGGGCCACTGATCTCACTCCCGGGGCCGCCGCTGCCGGCGGCGACCCGGCCGAGGCCGCCCGAGGTGCCCTCCGCCTGGCCCTGCTGCCGGACGACGGCCCCACCGGTGGCTTCTTCTCCTGGGACGGAACCCCCGTGCCCTGGTGACGAGTCATGGGAGGCGTCGGGGACGGGGGCCCCGCGGCGGGTGACCCGTGCCCGGCGAACCAGGCTGCGGAGGACCTGCTGCCTGGGTCCGAGCCGGCCGTAGGGGTACCGGAGAAAGTCGCCCCGGGCCTCGCCGTGCGGGCTGGTGCCCGGTTCGTCGAACAGCCGTGGGCACCGACTCGGCGGTGCCCACGGCGCGTACGGCCGCGTGGGTCACCGCGTCCGCGCCCCGCCGTGAGGACGTTGTCCGGGGCCGGCGGGTTCGCGGTGCCGAGCGGGTGCGTCCGGCGTCGTCGGCGTGAACAACGTGTCGCCGTCGTCGAGCAGGTGTACCGGGCGCACGGCACGGGCGCCGTCGTACGCCGTGCCGGCCGGGTTCCCGCGGCGGCGGGGGTTTCCTCACAGAACCGGCACCGCGACGCCTTCCTCGCTCCTGCCGCGCTCCGGGCTCGCCCCGAGCGCCGTCAGCGTCACCCCGGCTGCCACCGCCAGCGCCGCCACCAGTCCCGCCGCGAGCACCGCCCAGTGGCCCAGGAACGTACAGACGACCACCAGCAGCGCCGTGGCCGGCAGCACCGACTGCTGGGCGATCCCCACCTTGTAGAAGCGCGAGTGCAGCGCCCACACCGTGAGCAGGAACAGCGCTGTCGGCAGCGTCACCGCCGCCGACGCCGACAGCGCCGAAAGGTGTGTCTCGCCCACCGCCTGCTCTACCGCCACCTCCAGGCCGGCCCCGATCGCGGCACCCGAGACGAAGATCAGGTAATGGCCGTAGCCCCAGAGGAAGGACTGCCGGCTGGAGCGGAGGTGCCCGTGGATGGGGACCGCGAAGTACACCCACCAGGCGGTGAAGATGATCAGCAGTCCGCCGGCGGCGATGGGCAGCAACTCACCCAGGGCCTCGTGCTCGTCGATCCCCGACTTCACGGCGACGGTGGCCGCCGCGATGGTCTCGCCGAGCACGATGAGCGTGAGCAGCCCGTACCGTTCGGCGATGTGGTGGGGGTGCCAGGGCGTGGGGTGGGCCCGCTCCGCATACAGCGGTACGGCCATCTCCAGTGGCGCCATCACCAGGAAGACCCACGGGCGGCCGGCCTCCGGCAGGGCCAGTAGCCCCAGCCAGCCGATCTGGCACAGCCCGATGGCGTACCGCAGCGCCATCGTCCGCTCGGGGCCCTGGCTCGACCGCGCCACGCGCAGCCACTGCGCCGTCATGGCGAACCGCATGATCACATAGCCCAGGACGACGACCAGGTACGCGTGTTCCTCGAACGCCTGGGAGACGCCTGCCGTCAGGACGAGCACGCCGGCTGTCTGGATCAGCGTGACGATCCGGTACAGCACGTCGTCGTTGTCGTAGGCCGAGGCGAACCACGTGAAGTTCATCCACGCCCACCAGATGGCGAAGAAGATCATCAAGTAGTTGAGGATCCCCTCGCCCGTGTGTCCCTCGACCACGGCGTGCACCAGCTGGGCGCCTGCCTGGGCTATGGCCACGATGAAGCACAGGTCGAAGAAGAGCTCCAGTGAGGAGACGCCGCGGCGGGTCTCGTCGCGGCCTCGCGCCGTGAGCCTGCGCAGTGGTCCGTGGTGTGCGGGCGCCGCGGAGCACACCGGCGGCGGAGCCGGGCTGCTTGTCATCTGGTGAGCCAAGCTCCGAAATGCCGCTGCAGTCGGGGATTGATCTGCCAGACCATCGCCGCTGCCGCCGCCGGGACGAGTACAGCGAGTCGCACCGGCAGGTACAGATCCTCCAGAACAGGGTTGGTGGCCAGGCCCAGCAGGACGATGGTGGGGTAGATACCGCACACGGTGAGGAGCCACAGCTTCCAACGCCGGACGGCGGCCGGAACGGTGGGGCCGAGCCGGGGTTCGGCGTTCGCGGACGCGTTCCGGCTCTGCTCCCGGAGCGTGTGCCGGATGTCCGTCACCGCCGGTGGGCTCGGCGGTCCAGGATCGTCGGCACCGTGGGCATGGGAAACAGTTCTCTCGTTCATGGACCACTCCACATCGACATGCTGCGTATCGTTTTGATTCCATCGGTTCCTGCGCGACCGAGGCGATGTCGGCGCTGCGTGACGGGCTGCCCGCGCGCGACAGCGGCAGCGGTTGCCGGGTGGGCAGCACAGGGCTCGGACGGTTCACCGCCGGCCGCTGCTGGTGTCCGTCCGCCGACATGCTTCGGATGGTGCCGTTCCGGGTGAAGCCCGCACCCGCGTCGTCGACCGGCGCGTCGAGGCGATCGTGCCGTGCCGCCACTTCGGCCGCGAGTCGCTGGATCCCGGCCGGAGCGGAGGTCAGCGATGTACTGCTCGGTTCCGAAACGCTGCGCGATCGGCACCGGTCGCTGCGGGACACGACCGTGCAGAAGCAACTGGTGCGCGGCTTCCGCAAGCTCCTCAGCCGGAGCGAGACCAGGACCGTTCGCCGCTTTGGTGATCAGGATCGAGGCCATGGTGCGCCCTTCCTGTGCAGGAGGGCTGCCCGGCGCCCAGGCGGGCGCCGGGCCAGGTGATGATCTGATCAGTGGGCGGACTGGGTGTGGTCCTGCTCCACGTACACCTTGAGGGCCTGGAACTCCTCGATCGCTCGCGGGCCGCACAGGTAGCCGTAACCGCTTCCCTTGACGCCGCCCTCCTCGAAGTCCTCGCTGATGGCTCCCCAGGTGTTGATCCATACCGTGCCGGTGCGGATGCGCCGGGCGATCCGGCGGGCCTTCATCGAGTCCGAGCTGAACACCGAGGCGGCCAGGCCGTAGATGGTGGCGTTCGCCTTGGTCACGGCGTCGTCCTCGTCATCGAAGATCTCGAACGTCTGGACCGGGCCGAAGACCTCCTCCTGCACGATCCGGACGTCGGTGCGGTCCACCTCGATCAGGCTCGGCCGGTAGAACGCGCCGGCGGCCAGCGGGCCGTCGGTGACCACACCGCCGCGCAGAAGTACCGTGCCGTACGAGGCGGCTTCCTCGACGATCGCGTCCACCCGCTGGGCGGACGCCCGGTCGATCACCGGGCCGAGCTGGGCCTTCTCGTCGTCGCCCGAGCCGAGCCGTACCTGCGCGAGCGCGTCGGTGAGCCGAGTGCGCACCTGGTCGGCGATGTCCCGGTGAACCAGCACACGGGAGCCGGTGCAGCAGAACTGCCCGTTCATCAGCACCAGCGACTGCACCACGGTGGGGATCACCATGTCCAGGTCGGCGTCGGGAAGGATCACCATGGGCGCCTTGCCGCCCAGTTCCAGACCGAGCCGCTTGAGCGTGGTGGAGGCCGCGGCCGCGATACGGCGCCCGACCGGCGTACTGCCGGTGTAGTTGATCACGTCGACCTTGTCCGAGGAGACCAGGAACGGGGCCCCGGTGTTGCCGGACTCGGTGAACACGCTGACCACGCCCGCCGGGATCTCCGGGACCGAGGCCAGGACCTGCGCGAAAAGCTCATTGGTCAGTGCCGTCTGAGCCGGAAGTTTGACCACGACGGTGCAGCCGGCGGCCAGCGCCGGGCCCAGTGCCCGCACGGTCAGCATGACGGGAGAGTTCCAGGGAGAAATGATCCCGGCGACACCGAGCGGCTCGGGCACCGAGTGGGTGTACTGGCCGGGTGCCGTCTCGGCGGCGCGCCCGGCGGTCTGGGTGCGCGCAGAGGCCGCCGCGTACCGCAGCCATCCGACCGCACCGCTGACCTCCCACGTGGTCTCACCCAGCAGCTTGCCGTTCTCCCGGGACAACATGGCCGCGACCTCGGGTATCCGGGCCTCGAGGGCGTCGGCCAGCCGGCTGAGCGCGGTCGCCCGGAGCGAGGGAGTGCGCGCCCATGCGGTGGTCTCGAACGCGGCGGCGGCCGCGTCCACGGCGGCCGAGGCCTCTGCCTCGCCACCGTCGTAGAACGAGCCGACGACGGTGCCGTCGGCCGGGTTGATCGATTCCAGGACCGAGCCGGAGCCGGTCCACTGTCCGTTGATCCAGTGCTGCGCGATGGTGTTCATGGTCCGCTCCTCGCGGTCTCGCCCGGGTACCGGGCGGTTTCGATGTCTCCACGAGAATGGCTCGGCCGCCGTGCCGACAGCCTCCGTCAGCTGACTGACATCCGGCCGACGGCTCGCTTACGTCGGCAGGGAGCGTCTGGTCAATGGCCCTGTCTCACATTCGGTGGTGACGGAGCGTGGCGCTGTCCGAGGAGGATGCGGTGGCGAAGAGGCGTGGAGCCTGCTCGTCCGTGCGTCCGGCGCACGATCCGCTTGGTCTTGGTGTTGACGCCTTCGGTGGGGCCGTTGCGGTACGGAAGCGTGAGCGCGGCGTTCACGGCGTCGCGGTCACGCTCCAGGCCCCGGGTGACGGCGTGCGGATGGGGCAGATCGGCTGAGCGGACCTGGACGATCCAGCGCGAGAGCCCGTCGGCACTTCCTGCGCAAGGCGTCAGGAGTTCGGCGAAGCCCCCGACAGCGGCGGCCGGTCGGGTCATGCCGGGGCAGGCTGCGGTGAGCCGGGCCGGCAGGTCGCGATGCTCGGCCTTGGGGTTGTCGGGCCTGGTGAGAAGCGTCCGGGCGAGCCGGCGCGGGGAGATGTGGCCGGCGTCGACCACCACGGTGGCATGGCGGTGCCGCCGGCGCCCCGCAAAGTCCGTGCCCGCACCACGATCCGCTCGCCCTCGTCGGCCACATCCGCTATGACCAGGGGGGAAAGACCCGAGAACGCCGTCTGCGCAAGCTCGTCGGCATTCTTCACGCGAGTGTCAACGACCTCATGACTCTCCGTCACCACCGAATGTGAGACAGGGCCGTAAGGATGACGCGGCAGTGCGGGGCGTGGGCCTTGGCCTCCCGCGCCGTACGAGCGCCTCCTCGAACTGGGCCCTCCGCGGACGCGGGTGCTGATCTTCTCGCTGAAGATCTTGTCCCTCGGGATGCCGTGGCCCGCAAGGCGTCGAACTGGGAGTCGTCGTCCTGCCCAAGGGCGGGGCAAGGGGCGCGGGTGGTGCCGTCTCCTACGCCGGCCTCCGCGCCGGTTCTCGTGAGCGTCCCGGACTCATGGCAGGCCGAGCCCTCCACGGTCCGCGCACGCGTGGAACTCGTCCACGGTCGGCGTGGGATGCGCAGGGCTCGGCGGCATGGGGAAGGGCGGTCCGGCCCCGCGTACCTCGATGATCTTCGGGGTGGGGTCTCGTCGCAGCCGTGCGTCTCGTGGAGGCGGGCCCGGAGAACGTCACTCGATGCGGGTCGTTGCCCTGCCTGCCGGCCAGGGCTGCTGACACTCGATGAGCCGGCCTGCCGAGTCGTGTCGGCGGCTGGGTGCGAACAACAACTCCGTTCGAGAAGCAGCGCCGGGTATGCGGCCCGAAGAAGGGGGTGCCCTGTCGCATACTCGGCGCTGACCGGCAGAGTTACACCGTCGTGGCTGCTGTCTCGGTGGCTTCGACTGCGGACTTGAAGTCAGGGTGGACCCCGATTTGATCGAGCCACACGCTCATCGAGTTGTAGCAATTGAACCTTTCGATCTTTCCGTCACGGAGGTACCAGAGGTCCGCCGCCGGCACGTCGATCCGGTTCCCGGTCGGCGGGATCTCGCCGACCGGAGTCGGAAACCCTCCGAGATGCGTGCCCTGGATTCGCAACTCGACGGCGACGACGTCACCGAACACATGCACCTCGAGCAGCTCACGGTGTACATCGGGGAACGAGCGGGCGAGGCCCGCGATCACCTGAGGGATCTGTTCTCCGCGGAAACTCTGCGAGGTCGACATGTCGTTGAACGACCCGTCCTCGGTGAACAAGGCCAGGAAACCGTCACCGTCGAGAACGTCCCCTTCCGCGAGCCGGTAAGCCTCGCGGATGGTCTTTTCGTTACTTTCCATTCCTGTTCTCCTTCGAGTTCGCGACACGCTCACGGTCCGCGCTTGCCCTTGGTCGCCCCTTCCCGGCCGTCGTAACAATAATCGTTACGACGTCTTGTCGCAACCTTCACTGTTGCGACCGCGCTGTCGTAACATGGAGCGTTGCGACCGGAGGAGGGATCATGAGCGCCAACAGCAGGCTGACCATTGCCGCCCATGCGCTGGCCTGGATCGGTCTCTACCAGCGCCAGGGCCACCAGATCGCCACCTCCGAGCAGATCGCAACCAGCGCGAACACCAACCCCGTGGTGATCAGACGGCTGCTCGGCGAGCTGCGCAGGGCCGGGCTCGTGGAGTCCCGGCGGGGCGCGGGCGCGGGCTGGTCGCTGGCGCGCGAGCTGGGGTCGATCACCCTGCTCGACGTGTACGAAGCAGTGGAACCCGGCCCGCTGTTCGCGATGCACCGCACCGCCCCGGACCAGGGATGCGTGGTGGGTCACGGCATCCAGCCGGCCATGCGGGGCATCTACCAGGACATCGAGGAGACCCTGAGGCACGAACTGGCCCGCGTCACGCTCGAGAAGGTGCTCACGGACGTACTCGCGGCGCCTCGCCAGCCTCTCTGATCAGCTGGACGACCCCGTGCGAGCCGTGGGGTCCGGCGCGGGTTCCGCCCACCGGGGCGGAGTGACGTGAGCGTGGAGATGGAATCCCGCCGGGCGGCGGCCGGGCAGGTCGTAGCGGCGGCGGGTGTCCGCGGTCCGCCGGTAGCCGAACGCCGAGGAGAGGGGCTCGGCCTCGTCCAGCCACCGGTGCAGGAGCGGATGCGGCGGCCTCTTCCTGACGCATGTCACGAATTCTCGGCACTGTCCGGACTGTGCGGAACCCCTCGGAAGGCTTCTACGACTTGTGCCGTGCGGTGCCCAGTCGGCGCTCGTACGAGCGGCCAGGGGGTACTGCGCGAAGACGGGGCCCTCCGTGACATGTGCCGCCCCGTCGGACGGCGCTCCGAGCGGAGGGCACCGCCGCGGCGGTGCCGTGCTCGACGGCCCGGGGTCCGCCATCGGCGTGGCCGGACCCGCCCCGCCCTGCCCTGCTCCGCCCGGTTCGGTTCTTCGAGGGGCTGCCATGCCTGATCCCCGCCTGGAAGCGCGTCTCCGCCTCACCCGGGGTGGTTCACCCGGCCCGGGGACCGCGAGGGTCAGTCGCCGTCGCCGGTGGCGCCGGGCCGGTCGTCGCGGTGGCGGCTGCCGGGCAGCATCTCCTGCACCTTGGCCTTGAAGCCCTGCCGGACCATGCCGGTGCGGTCGCTGTCGCCGTGCAGGATCGCCGAGGCCGCGGCCTCGATCTGGTCCAGTTCCGCGTGCGGCGGGATCGGCGGCACCGCCGGGTCGGTGCGGAAGTCGATGACGAACGGCCGGTCCGCGGCCAGCGCCCGGTCCCAGGCCGCCTCGACCTGCTCGGGCTTCTCCACCCGCACCCCGTCCAGGCCGATGCGCTGCGCGATGTCGGCGTAGGGCACGTCCGGGATGTGCTGCGACTCCTCGAACTGCGGGGCGCCGGACATCGCCCGCATCTCCCAGGTGACCTGGTTGAGGTCACGGTTGTTGAGGACGGCGACGATCAGCCGCGGGTCGGACCACTCGCGGTAGTACTTCGCGGCGGTGACCATCTCCATCATGCCGTTCATCTGCATCGCGCCGTCCCCCACCAGGGCGATGGCGGGCCGGCCGGGGTGGGCGAACTTCGCGCCGATCGCGTACGGCACACCGGGCCCCATCGTCGCCAGCGTGCCGGACAGCGAACCGCGCATCCGGCCGCGCAGCCGCAGGTGACGGGCGTACCAGTTGGCGGCGGAGCCGGAGTCGGCGGACAGGATGGCGTCCTCGGGCAGCTTGCCGTCCAGGGCGTGCACGACGTACTCGGGGTTGACCGGGTCGGCGTCCACGGCGGCGCGGCGCTGCATGACCTCCCACCAGCGGGCGACGTTCTCCTCGACCTTCTCCCGCCAGGCCCGGTCCTGCTTGCGGTGCAGCTTGGGCAGCAGCCGGCGCAGGGTCTCGCGGGCGTCGCCGACGAGGTTGACCTCGTTGGGGTAACGCAGGCCGATCATGTGCGGGTCGATGTCGATCTGCACCGCCCGCGCCTGGTCCAGCTCCGGCATGAACTGCGTGTACGGGAAGCTGGAGCCGATCATCAGCAGGGTGTCGCAGTCCCGCATCAGCTCGTAGGACGGGCGGGTGCCCAGCAGGCCGATGGAGCCGGTCACGTACGGCAGGTCGTCCGGCAGGGCGTCCTTGCCCAGCAGGGCCTTGGCCACGCCGGCGCCCAGCACGTCCGCCAGCCGCTCGACCTCGTCGCGGGCGCCGCGCGCGCCCTGCCCGATCAGGACGGCGACCCTCTCCCCGTCGTTGAGGACGTCGGCGGCCCGCTGGAGGTCCTCCTCCGCCGGCACCGGCGCGTACCGCCCCAGCCCGAGACTGGAGGGCACCATCTTGAAGGCGTGTCCCGGCGGGCTGTAGTCCAGCTCCTGCACGTCCGCCGGCAGGATGATCGCGGTGACGGTGCGCCGGGCGTACGCCGTCCGGAACGCCCGGTCGATCAGGTTCGGCAACTGCTCCGGCACGGTCGCCGTCTCGCAGAAGTCCGAGGCGACGTCCTTGTAGAGGCCGGCCAGGTCCACTTCCTGCTGGTAGGAGCCGCCCATGGCGCTGCGGTTGGTCTGTCCGACCAGCGCCACCACCGGCACGTGGTCGAGCTTGGCGTCGTACAGCCCGTTCAGCAGGTGGATCGCGCCCGGTCCTGAGGTCGCCGCGCACACGCCCACCTTGCCGGAGAACTTGGCGTAGCCGACGGCCTGGAAGGCGGCCATCTCCTCATGGCGGGCCTGGACGAACTTGGGTTTGTTGTCCGCCCGGCCCCAGGCCGCCAGCAGCCCGTTGATGCCGTCACCGGCGTAGGCGAAGACATGGCCGACGTCCCACTCGCGCAGTCGCTGGAGGATGTAGTCGGACACCTTCGTGCTGGCCATGGACACTCCACTTCCTGACTTCCCGGCTGCCTCCGCGCGACGGCGGCACGACCATGCATGGGTAACCGGACGCACCAGGGGGAAACGTGGCCGGTGACCGCCCCTGCCGGGGTGCCGGCCCACGCCCGCTCGGCGGTGGGCGGGCCGGCGCTGCCGTCCGCGGTTCGTCCACGACCGCCACGGTCCCCGTCAGGGGGTCAGGCCTCGCTGGAGTCCGCCGCGCCACTCCGTGAGGAGCACGGTGGCGTCGTCGTCGAGGAGGCCGTCGTGGTGGGCCATCACCGCCGCCATCAGCCGCCGCAGGGTCTCGTGCAGGGTGTGCCGGCCCGAGTGCTCGCGCAGCACGAAGTCGATGAACCGGTCCCGTCCGAACTCCCGGCCCTCGGCGTCGCGGGCCTCGACGACCCCGTCGGTGTAGAGCAGCAGGCGGTCGCCGGGCTCCAGTTGATGGACGCACTCGGTGACCGGCAGTCCGAGTTCCGCGCCCATGGGACCGGCCGGCGGGCACGCCAGTTCGGTGGTCCACCGATTGCCGCGCAGCAGGACCGGCAGGTGGTGGCCGCGATTGATCCAGCGCAGCCGGCCGGTCTCCATGTCCAGATCGGCCAGGATGCCCGTGGCGTACCGCCGGCCGCCGAACTGTTCGACCAGGGTTCTCTCCACCTGCCGGCTGGTCTCGGCCAGCGACGCGCCCTGACGGCGGGCGTTGCGGCAGGCGGCCACGGCCACGTTGGCGGTGATACCGGCGGCCGTGTCATGGCCCATGGCGTCGAAGACGCTCAGGGTCAGAGTGGTGCCGGCCACGGCGTAGTCGAAGGCGTCCCCGCCGATCTGGTAGGCCGGTTCCATCACCGCGCCGACGGTGGCGTCGTGCCCGGCGTAGGCGGGCGGCGGGGTGAGGTTCCACTGCATCTCCGCCGCCACGTTCATCGGCTCGGTCCGTACCAGGCGGGCGTAGGAGTCGCTGAAGGAACGCTTGCTCAACAGCAGCAGCGCGATCATCGACGCCCAGTGCCGCAGTGACTCCCGGACGTCCTCGCCGTCGCTGTCGGTGTCGGTCCGCAGCACGCCCAGCCGCTCCACCCCGTCCGTGACGGCCACCCACCACCGGTGCCGTCCAACGCCGCCTCCCGTTCCGTGCTCGGTGAGCAGGTCCACGCGCTGGTAGGCCCGGCCGGGCAGGCTGCCCTCGACGGTGAACCGCTCGCCGCCGGCTCCCGCGTCCGCTCCTTCGCCGGTGAGCCGGCGCAGCACCGTCTCGCGCACGTCGACGACGAAGACGGCCATGTCCAGCAGCCCGGCCCGGGCCGCGTGGGCCGAGATCTCCCGCGGCAACTCCTCGAGCGTGATGGTGTGGCTGATCTGCATCAGCCGTACCAGCTCGGCCGAGGATGCTTCGTTCATGCCTCACGCCTCTCGACGAGCCCGCTCGGGCAGCGTGCCGGTTCCGCCGGACTCGGCCCCGCGCCGCGCGGACGGGCCCCTTCAGCCGTGGCTACCCCGCTGCGGACGGGTTACGCGGCGCGGCGGCGGCCGACCGCGGCCGGCCGCCTCAGCCCCGTACCTCGAAGCCGCCGCGGCCGTCGAACCTCACCTCGCGGATCACGTCGAACCCGTCCGCCGCGGACGGCTCGCGCAGGCGCTTCGCCGTGGCCAGGACACCGACGTCCGGAACGCGCGCACGGCCCTCGCGGGCGGCGTTGCGGCGCAGCGAGCCCGCCAGGTCCGGCGGGAACCAGTACGCCGTCGCCGTCGCCCCGTGGGCGTGCGCCGCCTCCACCAGCGGGGCCCACTCGGCGGGTGCCGGATTGGTGTTGTCCACCGCCACCGGCCGGGCGGCCGCGAGGTGTTCCGCCAGCGCGCGCATCTGCCGCTGCTGCTTGTTCCTCGCCCGTGCCGGGAACAGGTCCTTGCTCACCAGCGCGTACCGCCCCGACAGGCAGCGCGCGTAGAAGGTGGACTTGCCGGACGCCTGCAGGCCGACCAGCACGGCCACGTCCAACTCGGTCGCCATGCGCACCACGATGCCACGGCGGCCGACGGTGACGCGCACCGTTCCCCCGCTGCCCCCGGCGGCTTCCGGGAGGCTTCGGCGGGGGCGGGGGCGGGGGCGGGGGCGTGCGAGGGTGAGCCGGTCGGCCGCGGGGCACGGCCGGTGCCCTGTGCCGTTACGCGGGCACCGTGATGACCACGCCGCTGCGGGGACGGGCGGGGATGCGGTTCAGGGAGATGGCCAGGTCCTGCGGCGGGACGTCGTGGCGCAGGCCGGCGAGGCGCCGGGACAGGGTTTCCAGGATGCCCACGGTCATGGCCTCGCCGGGGCAGCGGTGGCCGGTGCGCGGGTCCGCGCCGCCCTGGGGGATCAGCTCGTCCCGGCCGGGCGGGTGGTCGAGGAACCGCTCGGGGCGGAAGGCGTAGGGGTCCTTCCACCAGCGTTCGTCGTGGTTCTGGCCGTAGACGTCCAACAGGACGAGGCCGCCCGCCGGGAGCGTACGGCCCTGCCAGGTCAGGTCGGTGACGGCCCGGCCGCCCAGGAAGGGCGCGAAGGGGTAGAAGCGGCGGACCTCGTGAGCGAAGGCGGTGGCGAACGCGGTGTCGCCCGACCGCAGCCGCTCCGTGTGCTCGGGCGCGCGGTGCAGCGCGTGGGCGGCGAAGGCGGTGAACCAGCTCAGTGCCACCGTGGGCCGGACCACGTTGAGCAGTTCCACCGCGGCGGTCCGGGGGGCGAGTACGGCGCCGGAGGCGTCGCGGTGGTGGCAGACCCGTTCCAGTGCGGAGCCCGCCGGTGCTTCGAGCGCCCCGGACCTGACCTCGGTCACCAGGTCCGCGAACCGCTTCTCCTGGCGGGTGCGGGCCCGCCGGGCCCGCCAGTGCCGGGGGCCCGCCGTGGCGAAGCCGTCCACCATGGCCAGCAGGTCCCGTGCCAGCGGCTCCTCCTCGCCCTCGGCGAGCGGGACGCCGGCCCAGCGGCAGACCCCGCGGGTGAGCACGCGCGCGGCGGCGTCGAAGAGCACCACCTCCGGCTGCCGCCGCCAGCGCGGTACCGCCTCGTCCCAGGCGGCGGCGATGTGCTCCGCCGAGCCGGTCACCGCGTCGGTCTCCAGCAGGGGCAGGAAGAACGCCTTGCGCCGCCGGTGCGCGTCGCCGTCGAGGGTGTGCACCGCGCCGTGGCCGAAGAGGGTGCTCACGACCGGGCCGGGGAGCGCGCCGTGGCGCCGGACGTGCGCCTCGTCGTAGAAGAAGCGGACCGCCTCGGGGCCGCGTACGGCGAGGGCCGGGTGTCCCAGGACGCGCAGGTTCAGCGCGGTGTCGCCCTCGGCGCGCATCAGGTCGGGCAGCCAGGCGTACCCCTCGGTCAGCAGGGCCAGGGACTCGGGAACCAGTCGGTGCGGGCTCATGGTCTCCTTAGTGCCCAGGTCGGTGCGGGCGATACCGGCACGTTGTGCGGCCGCGAGCCGGTCTGCGCCGCGTCGCCCGTCGTGGCCGTGGCCGTGACCGTGACCGTGGCCGTACGGGGCGAACCGCCGGTGCCTCGCGGCTGTCGCCGGTCCCGCTGGACGTCCGCACGGCCCGGCCACCTGCCCGGCCGGGGAACCGGCCCGGGGCGGGGCCGCCACCATCGGCGCCGGCGACGATGTGCCGGGGATCCTGTGCACGACGGCCGAACACGACGGCCGAACACGAGGTGCGTCGCCTGCCCGTGAGCGACGGGCACGGCCTGGTCGGCGTGGTCGCCCGGGCCGGCGTCACCCGCTCCCGGCCCGGCCCCGGGGCCGGTGATCCGCTGCGGGGCATTGTCCCGCGACTGGCGCCTCTCCTGTTCGCGGGGCCCGGGCCGTCCGCCTCCGCCTCCGTCTCCGTCTCCGTCTCCGTCTCCGTCTCCGGCAAGATGCGAGGTTGCGGGCCGGAGCTCGGGGCAGACGGGTGCGTGTACGACCCATGCGAGCGGTGGCGACAAGGGAGACCCCGATGCTGATGGCACACCCGGCCGTGCTGAAGAACCTGATCGACCAGTACGAAGCGCTGCACGCGCTGCACGCCGAGGACGGGAGCGAGGAAGCACGGCGCCGCCTGGACGACGTCAGCTACACCCTGTGCGTGTCCACCGGCACGAGGGACGTGGACTCCGCCCTGGCAGCGGCACGCCACCGGATGCCCGCCACCGAGCCCTCGCTCTCGCACTAGCCTCCGGACGGGCCCTACCCCCCTCGACCCGCCGTCTTCGGATCCGCCGTCCTCCTGCCGCCGGGCGCCGTGCGCCCGGCATGGGCGTACCCGGATCACGGCGCCGTCCCCGCACCCGAAGTGCTCCGCCCGGTGCTCCGCGCCGCGCGGTGCCTCGGCGTCGGTCACGTCATCCTCTCGCCAGGAACCGGGCGTGCGGACGCCCTGCCCGCGCGCCCGCGGGGACGCGCTTCCCCAGGTCCGGCGGACGGAAGGCCCGTGCCCGTCGGGGAGGCGGACCCGGCCGGCCGCCCACCGGCACCGGCTGACGCACCGGCGGCACGGCACGTGTCAGCGGGGACCGTCGCCCGACGGGGCCGTTTGGCCGCGGTGCGGCGGGCAACCCGTTCCGCGCTTCGACGACCGGTGTCGGAAGGAGACAACCATGCCGGCGGGATCCAGCTCCAAACGGGAGCGCCAGTACGAGCACATCAAGGACAGCGCCGAGGACCGCGGGGCCTCCCAGGGCCGGGCGAAGGAGATCGCCGCCAGGACCGTGAACAAGGAGCGCGCACGGTCCGGCGAGGCCCGGTCCGCCAGTGGCGGCTCCACGAAGGGCAAGTCGCCCTCGCAGCGCGGGGGTGAGAAGTCCCGTTCCTCCCGGGGCGGCGGCTCGGGCGGGGGCCCGACGCGGGAGCAGCTCTACCAGGAGGCGCGGAAGAAGGGTGTCGAGGGCAGGTCCACGATGAACAAGGACCAGCTCGCCAAGGCCCTCGGCCGGAGCTGACCTCCCCCTCGCGCCTCGCGGCCGGTTTCCTTCGGCTCCGGCGCCCGGAGCCGGGCGTCGGGCGTCGGACGTCGGCGGAGGCCGGTCGGCGGCATCGGTCACCAATGGGACGCGCGGGTTCCGCGATCCCACGTCGCGGTGCGGCAGGCGGAGCCCGGCCGCCGCACGCCCCGCCGGCCGCGCGGTGGCGCTGTGCCTGTGCTCGACGGTGTCCCACCCGCGTCCCGGTCCTTCTCACCTCTTCGCCACCTGCGGTCACTTCCCGCGAGCGGCCTCGCTGGCGCCCCTCGGTGCGGAACCGGTGAGGAGCATCCGCTGCGCGTCGAAGGCGTAGGTGGAGCCGTCCACCGCGTGCGTCGCGGTTCTCACGCCCGCCCATTGACGGGTGGGCGTGAGAACCGCGACGCACGTGGTCACGCCCGCCCGGCGCGCGCCGCGCCCAGGGACGAGGGCGCCGCTGGTCACACCGGAGGCCCACCCGGCAGTCGGCCCCCGGCCCCCGGCGGGACGGCGCCTGGCGGTTCCCGCTCCCCCGCCCCGGCCGCGAGCCGCGGACCGCAGGCCCTCGGGCGGCGACAGGCGCGCTCACGCCGCGAGGTCCATGATCGGTCGAGAGGGCACGGTGCCGTGGAACGAGCCGGAGGGAAGGACCGTGGCGACCGAGGGACAGCGAGCGGCGGAGCGGCTGCACTGCCTGGTGACGGGAGCGTCCGGATACATCGGCGGGCGCCTGGTACCGGAGCTGCTGGAGGCCGGTCACCGGGTACGGTGCCTGGTCCGCTCCCCCGGCAAGCTCCGTGACCACCCCTGGGCGGCGGACGTCGGGAGCGTCCGGGGGGACGTCACCGACCCGCGCTCGGTCGCCGCGGCCATGCGTGGCATCGACGTCGCCTACTACCTGGTGCACGCCCTCGGATCGGGTGCGGACTTCGAGGACACCGATCGCCGCGCCGCGCGGATCTTCGCCCGGCAGGCGCACGCGGCAGGCGTCCGGCGGATCGTCTACCTCGGTGGCCTCACCCCGCGGGACGTCCCCGAACGTTCGCTCTCCCCGCATCTGCGCTCGCGCGCGGAGGTCGGCCGTGTCTTCCTCGACTCCGAGGTGCCCGCCACCGTGCTGCGCGCCGCCGTCGTCATCGGCTCGGGATCGGCGTCGTTCGAGATGCTGCGCTACCTGACCGAGCGGCTGCCCGTCATGGTCACGCCCCGTTGGGTGCACACCCGTACGCAGCCCATCGGCGTCCGCGACGTGCTGCGCTACCTGGTGGGCTCCGCCACCATGCCGGCCGACGTCGACCGGGCCTTCGACATCGGCGGGCCGGACGTCCTCACCTACCGCGAGATGATGAGCCGGTACGCCGCCGCGGCCGGGCTGCCCCGGCGCGTCATCGTGCCGGTGCCGGTACTCACCCCCCGGCTGTCCAGCCATTGGGTCGGGCTGGTCACCCCGGTCCCGGCCGCCATCGCCCGGCCCCTGACGGAGTCCCTGCGCCATGAGGTCGTCTGCCGGGAGCACGACATCTCCCGGTACGTGCCCGACCCTCCGGGCCGGCCCCTGCCGTTCGACGAAACCCTGGCCCTGGCTCTGCGCAGGGTACGGGAAGCGCGGGTCGCCACCCGCTGGTCGTCCGCGTCCGTGCCGGGAGCGCCCAGCGATCCGCTCCCCACCGACCCCGACTGGGCCGGCGGCAGCCTGTACCAGGACGTCAGGCGGCTGCCCGTGGACGCCTCCCCGCAGGCGCTGTGGAAGGTGATCGAGGGGATCGGCGGCGACAACGGCTGGTACTCCTTTCCGTCTGCCTGGGCGGTGCGCGGCCGGCTGGACCGGTTCGTCGGCGGGGTCGGTCTGCGTCGCGGCCGGCGCGACGCGCAGCGCCTGCGCGTCGGCGACTCGCTGGACTTCTGGCGCGTCGAGGAGATCGAGCCGGTACGTCTGCTGCGGCTGCGGGCGGAGATGCGGCTGCCGGGACTGGCCTGGCTGGAGATGTGGGTCGAGACCGACGAGGAAGGCCGTACCCGTTACCGGCAGCGCGCCCTGTTCCATCCGCGCGGGCTCCTCGGCCACGCCTACTGGTGGTCCGTCTCGCCCTTCCACGCCGTCGTCTTCGGCGGGATGGCCCGCAACATCGCCCGGGCCGCCGCCAAGGGCCCGATCCCTCACGGAAGCGACCAGCGCGCCCGACGGTCCCGGCGCCGCCCCGGGCGAAGGCCCCGGGAGTGACACCATGACCGCCGCGGCCGTCCCGCCCGCCTCGGACCCCGTGTCCGCCGACCGTCCTGCCAGCCTCGGACCCGTGTCCGCGGACCGTCCTGCTCCTCTCAGACCCGTGTCCGCGGACCGTCCTGCCCCTCTCGGACCCGTGTCCGCCGACCGTCCTGCCCCTCTCGGACCCGTGTCCGCCGACCGTCCTGCCCCTCTCGGACCCGTGTCCGCCGACCGTCCTGCCCCTCTCAGACCCGTGTCCGCCGACCGTCCTGCCCCTCTCGGACCCGTGTTCGCCGACCGTCCTGCCCCTCTCGGACCCGTGTCCGCCGACCGTTCTGCCCCTCTCGGACCCGTGTCCGCACCACCACCGCCCACCACCGCCCGCTGCCGCACGCCGCGCCGGGGCGGCGGACGGGGCGGTGCCGCCGTTCGCGCTCGATCCGGGAATCCGCGCGGCCGGCTCCGACGCGCCCGGCCGACGGGCCTTCCCCGCCGGCCGTCCGAACGCCCCGGCACGTCGCCGCGCCGCCGAGGCGGCCGGCTCGTCGTCGGTGCGGGGCCGGCCGGGAGGTGCACGCGGTCGCCGCCGCGTGCGGGACCGTCGGGCGCACAGGGCCGCGGGCGGCCGCCGGGGCGCGCGCACCGCTCCGCCGCCCGCTCCGGCGTGGCCGGGGCCGCGGCCGGGGAGGCGCCCGTCGTGCACCGGCCCTCCGGTGGCCGGCCCGGCCCCGCTCCGCCCGGGGCGATCAGCCGCCGGGGACCCCGCGCCGTTCGTCCCTTGGAGTGAGGTCACCCGGAAACGGCGCCGCAGCGGGCAGGAATCAGCGCATCCGTCACAGCGCACCCGGCGGAGTCACCGAGGTGCGACCAACCGGAGTGAGAAGGGGTTGTGCATGATCGGAATGCCGCCGATGACGGCCGCGCCGGCCGAACCCGTCGACGCCCCGCTCACCGCGTCCGACGCCGCG
The DNA here is from genome assembly GCF_054956795.1 of Streptomyces sp. SYSU D01066-1. Taxonomy (NCBI): domain Bacteria; kingdom Bacillati; phylum Actinomycetota; class Actinomycetes; order Kitasatosporales; family Streptomycetaceae; genus Streptomyces; species Streptomyces sp. SYSU D01066-1. The sequence goes on from NZ_JBUDHV010000014.1 coordinate 110,755, forward strand.
AACGCCGTCGGCACCGTCCTTGAGCGGGTCCTCGACGTACGCCTGCGTCACTGCCGTGCCGTCGACCGCGTCTTCGCCCAGGAGCTGGCCGAGCGCCTGGCGACGCTGACCGGGCGGGGCGGCAAACGGCTGCGCGCGGCGTTCGCTTGCTGCGGCTGGCGTGCCGCGGGCGGCTCGGGCGACACCACCGCGGTACTGCGCACGGGGGCCGCCCTCGAACTGCTCCAGGCGTGCGCCCTCGTGCACGACGACGTGATGGACGGATCACCGCGGCGCAGAGGCGCCCCCGCCCTGCACGTCGAACTCGCCCGCGGGCACCGGGCCGCGGGCATGCACGGCTGCGCGGAGTCGTTCGGGACGTCCGCCGCCGTGCTCGCCGGCGACCTGGCGCTGGCGTGGGCGGACGACCTGCTGACGGAGACCGCGCTCGGTACGCCGCACGGACGGCGCCTGTACGAGGAGTGGCGGGCGATGCGTACCGAGATGGTCGCCGGGCAGTACCGCGACCTGCGCGCCCAGGCCGCTCGTTCGTCCGGTGCCGACGAGGCGCTGGCCATCGCCACCCTGAAGAGCGCCCGGTACACCGTCGCCCGGCCCCTCGCCCTGGGCGCGTCGCTGGCCGGGGCCGACGAGGACCTGCTGGACGCGCTGCGGGCGGCCGGCCGGTGCGCCGGTGTGGCCTTCCAGCTCCGCGACGACCTGCTCGGCGCCTTCGGCGACCCGGCGCTGACCGGCAAACCGGCCGACGACGACCTGCGGTCGCGCAAGCTGACCTACCTGCTGGCCGTCGCCCTCCGGCTCGCGGACGCCGCCGGGGACCGCCACGCCGCCGCCTGGCTCGGACCGGACGCGGACCCGGCGTCCGGGTACACCCCGGAGCGGATGCGGGCGGCACTGGAGCGCACCGGGGCCCGGGAGCTGGTGGAGACGGAGATCGAGGAGTTGGCGGACATGAGCCTCGGGCACTTCGAGCGCACCGGCGCGCCCCCCGCCGTACGCCGCGAGTTCGCCGCGCTCGTCCGGCGCGCGACGGGCACGGCCCCGCGCCGTGCCGAGGAGGTCGCGTGAGGAGGGTGCCGGGGCCGACCGACCACGTCGTCGTGGTGGGCGCCGGCCTGTCGGGGCTGGCCTGCGCGCTGCACCTGCTGGGCGCGGGCCGCCGGGTCACCGTCGTCGAGCGGGACGCGGGTCCCGGCGGCCGGGCCGGCCGCGTACGGCTGGGCGGTTACCGGGTGGACACCGGTCCCACCGTGCTGACCATGCCGCACCTGGCCGACGAGGCGTTCGCCGCGGTCGGCGACAGCCTTCACGACCGGGTGGAGCTGATGGCCCTGCACCCGGCCTACCGGGCGTGCTTCGCGGACGGGTCCTCGCTCGACGTGCACACCGACGGCGCGGCGATGGAGGCGGAGGTGCGGCGCTTCGCCGGGCCGGCGCAGGCGGCCGGCTACCGCGACCTGCGGCGGTGGCTGGAGCGCCTGTACCGGGCGCAGATGCGCCGTTTCATCGACACGAACTTCGACTCGCCGTTCCAGCTGGTCCACCCCGACCTGGCCCGGCTGGCGGCGCTGGGCGGGTTCGGGCGGCTGGACGGCCGTGTCGGACGCTTCCTCTCCGACGAGCGCCTGCGCCGCGTCTTCTCCTTCCAGGCCCTGTACGCCGGTGTGGCCCCGGCGCGGGCGCTCGCGGCCTACGCGGTGATCGCCTACATGGACACCGTGGCCGGCGTCTGGTTCCCGAAGGGGGGTGTGCACGCGCTTCCCCGCGCCATGGCCGACGCGGCGGCACGCGCCGGCGCGGATCTGCGCTGGGGGGCGGGGGTGACCGCTCTGGAGCGCTCGGCAGGCCGCGTACGGGCCGTCCGCCTGGCGTCCGGCGAGCGCGTCCCGTGCGACGCGGTGGTGCTCACGTGTGAGCTGTCCGCCGCCTACCGGCTGCTGGGACGCCCGCCCCGGCGTCCGGCACGGCTGCGTCACTCGCCGTCCGCCGTGGTCCTGCACGCGGGCACCGACCGGACCTGGCCGCACCTCGCCCACCACACGCTCTCCTTCGGCGCCGCGTGGGAGCGCACGTTCGAGGAACTGACCCGCACCGGTGAGCTGATGAGCGACCCCTCCGTGCTGATCACCCGCCCGACCGCGCACGATCCCGCCCTGGCACCGCCGGGACGCCACCTCCACTACGTCCTCGCCCCCTGCCCGAACACCACGGTCGGTCCCCCGGCCGCCGCCTGGCGGGACCTGGGACCGCGCTACCGCGACCGCCTGGTCGGCGAACTGGAGCGCCGGGGCCTGGACGGGTTCGCCGACAGCGTCCGGGAGGAGCTCCTGGTGACCCCGCTCGACTGGGCGGCGCGGGGCCACGCGGCGGGCAGTCCCTTCTCGGTCTCCCACACGTTCGCCCAGACCGGTCCGTTCCGCCCGCGCAACCTCGTACGAGGGGTGGAGAACGTGGTGCTGGCCGGCTGCGGGACCACTCCGGGCGTCGGCGTACCGACGGTGCTCATCAGCGGCAAGCTCGCCGCCGCCCGCGTCACCGGCGGCACCGCCCCGCGGCCCGGCCGGGCGCGTCCGCCCCTGGGGACGGCCACCGGGCCCCGCGTCCCGGCCGCGGCAGGTGCCGATGACCCGTCGTGAACTGGCGGCGGCCGGCATCACCGATCCCGCGCTGCGCTCCGCCTACACCCGGTGCCGGCGGCTCAACGCCCGCCACGGCAGGACGTACTTCCTGGCCACCCGCCTGCTGCCGCTGGAGCGCCGTTCGGCCGTGCACGCCCTGTACGGCTTCGCCCGCTGGGCCGACGACATCGTGGACGACCTCGACCGGCGGCGCACCCCCGACGAGCGCGACCGGCTGCTGCGCCGCCTGGAGAGGGACCTCGCGAGCGGGCTGCTGGCCGGCGGCGGGGACGAACCCGTGGTCCGCGCCGTGGCCGACACCGCCGACCGGTACGGCATCGAGCACGTCCTCTTCGCCGACTTCCTGTCCTCCATGCGCGCCGACCTGACCGTCACGGACTATCCCACCTACGCCGACCTGCGGGGCTACATGCACGGTTCGGCCGCGGTGATCGGGCTGCAGATGCTGCCGGTGCTCGGCACGGTCGTGCCCCGGCAGGAGGCGGCCCCGCACGCGGCGGCGCTCGGTGTGGCGTTCCAGCTCACCAATTTCCTGCGGGACGTGGGCGAGGACCTCGACCGGGGCCGCGTCTATCTGCCCGGCGACCTGCTCGCCGCCCACGGGGTGGACAGGGGGCTGCTGGAGTGGAGCCGGCGCACCGGAGGCCGCGATCCGCGCATCCGCGCGGCCCTCGTCGCCGCGGAGGCGATGACGCGGGACGTGTACCGGGCGGCGGAGCCGGGCATCGCCATGCTCGATCCGCGGGTGCGTCCCTGCGTCCGCACCGCGTTCACCCTGTACGGCGCGATCCTCGACGCCATCGCGGAGCGGGACTACACCGTGCTCCATCGCCGCGCGGTGGTGCCCCGCCGGCGCCGCGCGGCCACCGCCGCGGCGGGTGCGCTGCGCGTGGCCGGCGCGCGGTGGCGCGCTCACGCGCGGCGCGGAGCGGCGGCGGGCGGGCCGGCGCTGGAGTGGAAGGAAACCGCGCGGTGAGGGGGCCGGCGGACCGGAAGCGCTGGAGGCCGCCGTTGCTGCGCCGGCGGGCCGGCCCGGACTGGGCGGCGCAGCCACCGACCTGGCGCCGGGCGCGGCCGGCGCTCATCGAGGGCGCGCTCGAGCGGGCGTCCGCCCGTCCGTCCGGCAACTGGTTCGTGGCCGGCGCCTCCCGGGACGTGCGCGCGGGCGGTCGCCCGTACGGCAGGACGGTCGGCGGGGTGGAGGTCGTGCTGTGGCGGACGGACGGCGGTGAACTGCGCGCGGGCCCGGGGATCTGCCCGCACCTCGGTGCTCCCCTGCGCGACAGCCGGGTGGTCTGCGACAAGCTGGTGTGCCACTGGCACGGACTGGCCCTGGACGGTTCCGCGTTCGCCGGCTGGCGGCCGCTGCCCGCGTACGACGACGGCGTGCTGGTCTGGGTCAGGCTGGACGGGGCGGGCGGCGAGGAGCCCACCGAGCGGCCCGTGGTGCCCGTGCGGCCCGCGGCGGGCAGCGGGGTGGACGCGGTGTTCACGGCGGTGGGGCGCTGCGAGCCCCAGGACGTGGTGGCCAACCGGCTCGACCCGTGGCACGGCTCGTGGTTCCACCCGTACTCGTTCGTCGACCTGTCGGTGGTGCGGGAGCCGCGGGGCGAGGAGGACGACGTCTTCGTCGTCGACGTCTCCTTCCGGGTGGCCGGGCGCCTGGTGGTGCCGGTGCGGGCCGAGTTCACCGCGCCGGAGCCGCGCACGGTCGTCATGCGCATCACCGGCGGTGAGGGCGCCACGTCCGTGGTGGAGACGCACGCGACCCCGCTCACGGGTCCTGGTCACAAACGCCCGCGCACCGCCGTGGTCGAGGCGGTCGTCGCCGCCTCGGACCGGCCCGGCTTCGCCCTCGCCCGGGCCGCCGCCCCCGTGCTGCGGGTGCTGATGCGCCGTACGGCCGGGCGCCTGTGGCGCGACGACCTGGCCTACGCCGAGCGTCGCTGGGCGCTGCGCAGCACCGGGCGGTTCCCCGGGTGACCGGGCGCCGGCGGTCTCGCGGGCGCCGGTGCCCGCGAGACCGCCGGCAGCGGGGCGGGCGGTCAGCGGGACGGGCAGCCAGCAGGACGGCCGGTCAGCAGAACGGGCAGTCAGCGGAACGGGCAGTCAGCGGGACGGCCGGTCAGCGGGGCGGGCGGCGTCCCGCGACCGCCCCGAGCGCCCGGAGCACGGGCGACCGGCCCGCCCGGGGGACGGTCCACAGCACCTGGCCCCGTACCCCCCGGTCGGCGAGGAGGGCGTTCGCGGCCAGGAAGCCGGTGGTGGCGGCGCGCTCCATGAGGGCGACGGGCAGATCGCAGCGGATCGCGTCACCGGCCAGGGTCAGCCACGGGTGCGGGGTGCGCACGGTGGGGCGCCGGTGGTACGAACCGGCCTCGAAGAGCGGGCAGTCCGAGCGCCACTCGTGCCGGACGTCGACGACGCGCGCCCCGCGGGTCTCCGGGTACACCTGGTGGAGCCGGCCGGCCAGCGCGTCCTGCACGTCCTTCCGTTCCGCCGCGGGGTCGACGGCGTAGGCGTGCAGTTCCACCACCGAGCCCCCGGTCCGCGCGGCCCAGCGGGCGGCCTCGCCCTCGTACCGCTCCAGGATGCTGATGTTGTCCAGCCCGCCGTAGCCGCTGGTGCCGAGGAAACCGGGCCGGTCGGGACGGACCGGCCGGTCGAGCCAGAGCCGGGAGACGAGGAACGGCGGTGCGGTGCGCAGGGCGGTGACGGCCTCGCGCCAGCCGGAGGTGCCCAGGCCGGGCGACGCCTCGACGACCCGGCGCAGTCCCGCGGTGTCCAGGGCGAGCACCACGGCTTGGTGGCGGTCGGCACCGGTGCCGGTGCGCACGTCCGCTCCCGCGCCCTCGCGCGGCAGGACGGCGTGCACGGGGACGCCGGTGCGCACGTCCGCCCCGAGGCGCTGGAGGTAGTCGCCCAGCGGATCCCACAGCGCCTGGGGGAAGGGCTCGCTCGGGACGTCGAAGAGCAGGCCCTCGGCCGATCCGAGGAAGTAGATGTGGAACATCAGCAGCAGTTCGGCGGCGGACAGCGCGCGCGGGTCGGCGAAGAAGCTGCGCGAGAACACCTCGAAGGCCAGGTGGTGCGCGGCCCGGGGGAAGCGCACGCTGTCCAGGAAGCCGGTGGCGGTGACGTCGTCGAAGCGTGCGTACACCTCGGGCACGCGCACGTCGAGGAGCGGGAGCGCGGCCCGGGCGTCCATGGCGGCCAGGTCCCGCCAGCCGAAGGTGGGGCTCAGGGCGACGAATCCGAGCGCGCTGAACGGGGGGGTCCGCGGGACACGGGCGAAGCTGTCGGTCAGGCCGCCGCTGTGCCGCAGGGGGTAGTCGGGCAGCGGGGTGAGCCGCGCGAGGGCGGGGTCGGTGCGGCGCAGCAGGCCGCGGAGGTTGTAGTACTGGCGGAAGAAGGCGTGGAAGCCTCGGGTCATGGTCACCGCGGAGCCGTCCGCCAGCACGGTGCGGCGGCCGGAGAGCCGGCCGCCGAGCGCGTCCTCCTGCTCGTACAGCGTCACGCGGGCGCCGCGTTCGGCCAGCAGGGTGGCCGCGGCCAGACCGGCGATGCCGCCGCCGATCACCGCGACGGACGGCTCGTCCCCGCGCCGGAAACGCTCGGCGCCGGGTGCGGGCGTCAGTACCTCGGCCTTGCGGTCACGGCCCCGCCGGGGGGCACCGGTGCGGCGGGCGGTCACCGGAGGCGCTCCCTCGCCGTGGCCGAGCCGTTGCGGGCGAGGAAGGTGTGCGCGATGCCCGTCTGCCATCCGGTGACCGGGGCGACGCGCACCGCGGTGAAGCCGGCCCGGGTCAGCCGGTCGGCGAAGGCGGGGGCGGTGTCGAAGGCGACGACGCTGTGCCACAGGTGGTGGTACAGGGCGCGGTCGCCGGTGAGCGTGCCCGCCGGGACGACGAGCCCGCGGCACACCGCCGTCCACACGGCCCGGTGCACCCGCGAGCCGCTGAGGCTGTACTCGTGCGCGGCGAGACGTCCGCCCGGCCGCAGCAGGGTCCGGACACTCCTCAGGACCGCGTCGCGGTCGGTGACGTTCCGGAACAGGTACGCGGCGAAGACCGCGTCGAAGGGGCCCTCGCCCGCCGTCGCGGCCTCCTCGGCGGTCAGGTGCAGGAAGCGCACCCGTGCGGGCCACGGCTTGGCCCGTGCGCGGCGCAGCATGCCCGCCGACGCGTCCACGGCGGTGATCCGGGCCCGGGGGGCGGCCCTGAGCAGGGCCCGGGTGGAGGCGCCGGTGCCGCAGCCGAGGTCGAGGATGTGCAGTCCGGCTCCGTCGTCGGGCAGCCGCAGACGGCGGGCCGAGCGCAGGAGGCCGGTGCGGTAGCCGGGGTTGAGGGAGGTGAGGTGGTCGTAGCTGTGGGAGGCGTGGTCGAAGGCGCGGGCCAGGGCGTGGTCGCGCAGCAGGCTCATCGGTGGCTCTCTCCGGTTGTCGCGGTGGGCCGGGGGCGGCGGGGCAGGAAGGGCAGTTCGGCCGCGGTGGACAGCATCGGCAGGACCGGGGTGCGCAGCCCGATGCCCCACTCCTCGCGCAGTGAGGTCGTGCCGTCGAGGAAGCGCAGCAGGCGTTCGGCCGGGACGCGGCGGAAGAGGCCGGTGAAGAAGTCCGGGCCGTTGATCCGCCCGGTGTCCAGGGCCCGCAGCAGTATCGCGTCCATGGCCAGCGCTCGCCGCCCGTGCGGTGCGGGGACGGTCCCGTGCCGGTCGCGCAGGGCGGCGGCGATGGCCCTGCTCTGCCGTTGCACCGCGGCGAAGGTGTAGCCCGTGGCCGGCCGGGTCGCGCCGCCCGCGGATCCGATGCGGAAGACCGCCTCGCCGGTCCGCCGCGGGAAGCGGGCGTCGGTCATGGGGATGATCCCCTGTTCCGTCCGCTCCACGGTGAGCGCGCCGAGCCCGAGGACGCCGTGGCAGTACTGGCCGAGTGCCGCCTCGTACGCCTCGGTGGTCAGGGCACCGCCGGAGAACTCGGTGTACTCCACGAGCGCCCGGTCCGGCGCCAGCGGCAGGACGTAGCCGAAGGCGAGCCCGTGGGCCGGCTGGGGCACCCGGAAGTCCATCAGATCGGCGACCGCGGGATCGAACCGGTCGGTGCCGGTGCGCACGAACCAGCCGCGGAAGTGCTGCAGCAACCGCGTCCGGGCCGGCGGCAGGGCGCGCAGCGGACGCGAGTCGAACACCCGCCGGGCGCGCAGCGTCAGGGGCCGGCCCCCGGGGAGCGCGCACCGGACCTCCGCGCCTCCGGGCACGTCGCGCACCGTTTCCGCCGTCGCGCGCAGGACGCGCCCGCCGGCCGAGCGCGCCAGCCGGCCGTGCACCAGCCGTTCGAACGCGGTGGAGCGCACCATGCGGTAGGTGAACGGGGCCGGGTCGACGGTGACCGGCCGGCCGTCGGGGCCGTGCACGCGCAGCACGGACCAGAACGCGCCGACGGCCTCTTCGAGCCCGTCGGCGCCTTCCCCCCAGTAGCACCAGGTCCGCTCCGCCGGGCGCGGCGGGCCTTCCGGCGGTTCGATCAGGGTCACGGTGGCGGCGCCGGTCTCCGTCAGCCGGTGCGCGAGGCTGAGGCCGGCCGCGCCACCGCCGACGACGACCACGTCGGACGTGACGGCGGGGCCGGGTGTCACCGGGCCCGCCGTTCGCCGGGGGGCGTTCCGCCCGTGCCCGGACGCGGGGGCCCGGCGTCCGCGCGCGGGGCGTGGGTGCCGGTGGCGGTCGCCACACCGGTGCCGGCGGTGGTCGCCGACCGGGGTTCCAGGGGGCCGGCCGCCGCGCGGAAGCACGTGGCGGGCGCGGGGCCGCAGGCGCCGGAACGAACGGCCGGGGCGTCCGGCCCCGCTCGCCCGGCGTGAGCCGGACGGCTCGGCCCGCCTCCCGCGGCGGTCACGCGCGTACCCCGGCCGACCGGCCGGGGGTGACCGGCCGGAGGGTGACCGGCCGGGGGGCAACCGCACCGCCCGGCATCCCGATGGCACCGGCAGGCACTCCCGTCACACAGCCCGGCAGAACACGAGCACCGCTCAGCTCCACGCTTCACTCCTGGTCACGAAACCGACGAGTCCATCCCCCGGCACTGCTCCGGGCCCTGGGCCGTCCGTGGACGCGCCGGGTGCGACCGGCAGCACGGTGCAGTCCGATGATCTGCTGGCTGTCCCGCGTACTCATCCCGGGCACGGTGTAGGAGGGGGCCGAACGTTCTGACGGCACAGCGGTGCTCCTTGCATGGTCCGGTGCGTGGCACAAGTCAGACAAGCAGCCCGCGCGCGTCCACCGGCCGTCCGACGGCGTCCAGCCGGTCCGATCTCACCGGTACGGAGCAGGGAGCGGCGAGCCGTGGGGGTGGTGCCGCTCGGGTCCCGCCGGGGGACGCGTGCGTCAGGCCGTCATGCCAGGGGGTCGTGACCCCAGTTCATGAGCGAATGCCTCCACCGGGTGTCCGTCACGTCACCCGGGGGCCGCTGGGCGAGATGCCGGTGGATGTAGCCGACGACCTTCCTCATGTGCCGGTAGTCCTCGTCCGAGAGGTCGCCCTTCTTCGCGTCCAGGATGTCCACGATCCGGCGGCCGGAGGCGTGCCCCGTGGACTCCTCGCCGTCCTTGTGCTGCCCGGCGTCCCTCGACTCCTCCGAGGCCAGCCACTTCCGCAGGTCGGCCGGCTTCATGTTCACCAGTGCGCGGAACTCGTCCCAGGTCTCTTTCCGCTCGTCGTCGTCCACGCGGCGTCACTCCTCGTTCTCGCCCTCCTGGTCCTTCCTCCTCCCAGGGTGGCGGCTCACCGTGCTTTCCGCAGTTCGTGAGCGGGCGCGGCCGGAGGGTGGAGACCCCCGTGCGCCGGCCCGGAGGTGCTCGTCCACCGCACGTCCGGGCCCACCACACGTCCGGGCCCACCACACGTCCGGGCCCACCACACGTCCAGATCCGCCATGCGCCGGGGCGGGACGCGGCCGCGCGCTCCTGGGCGGCCGTCCGCGGCCGTCCGCGGGCGGCGCGGAGTCCGTCGGCCCGCCGGCCGTCGTCCGGCCGTCGTCCGGCAGACGCCGCTCCGTCCCGCTCCGTCCCGCGCCGGCAGGGACCGGCCCGTCGCGCCGCCACCGGGCGCCGGGCCCGCCCCGGCACGTTCTCCCTCCTCAGGCGCCCATGCCCAGGGCTCTGAAAATGATTGTCATCATGCTACGGTCGTCGCACGCTCAACCATTGACCCGCTCTTTACCCGGAGTGACCCCGTGCGCGTCCCTGCCCGTTTCCTGCCCGTCCCCGCGGCTGTCGCCGCCTCCGCCCTGCTCACCGGATGCTTCGCGGCCACCGAGGCCACCGGCACCGGCGGCGGCGAGCGCGTCCGCGTCGCGATGATGCAGCCGCCGCGCTCGGGCCTGTCCCCGCTCTCCGACGACGCGTTCAAGCTGTCCCGCTGGTCGACGGCGGAGACGCTCGTGAAACTGGACGCGGACGGTGACGCCGAACCGGCTCTGGCCACCGGCTGGAAGCAGTCCGGCCGGTCCTGGACCTTCACCCTCCGCGAGGGCGTCACCTTCCACGACGGCACCGAGCTGGCCGCCGAGTCCGTCGTCCGCTCCCTCACGAAGGCGGCCACCGCCTCCCCCAAGCCCCGCATCCTCGACGGCGTCGAGCTGACCGTGGCGGCGAAGGGCACCGGGACCGTGGTCGTCACCACCGCCGAGGCGGACCCCCTGGTCCCGCAGCGGCTCAGCTCCCCGCAGCTGTCGATCCTCGCGGCGAAGGCATACCGGGGCACGACGGTCGACCCGGTCGGCACCGGGACCGGCCCCTTCGAGCTGACCGAGGTCGACGGCACCTCCTCGGCCGCCCTCGACCGCTACGACGACTACTGGGGCGGCACGGCCAAGGCCCCCGGCATCGACGTGACGTTCGTGCCCGACGGCACCGCCCGCGCCGCCGCGCTGCGCAGCGGGGAGGCCGACATCGTCGAGGCCGTGCCCGTCTCGCAGGCCGCGCTGCTGGACGAGGAGCTGATCACCGAGGTCCCGATGCCGCGCACCAACACCCTCTACCTCAACACGGAGAAGGGCGCCTTCAAGGACCCCGCGCTGCGGGCGGCGGCCCGGGAGGCGATCGACGCCGAGTCGATCGTGAAGGGCGTCTACGAGGGCCGGGCCGACGTCGCCGAGGGGCTGCTCGGACCCGCGCTGCCGTGGGCGGCGGACCTGCGCGAGCCGGTGCGCCGCGCGAAGGCGGGCGACCCCGGCGGCCGGACCGTCACCATCGGCACCTTCACCGACCGGGCCGAACTGCCCGAGGTGGCCGCCGCGCTGCAACAGCAGCTCCAGAAGGCCGGGTTCACGGTGAAGCTGGAGGTCCGCGAGTACGCCAACATCGAGTCCGACGCCCTGGCGGGCGCCTTCGACGCCTTCATCCTCTCCCGGGCCACCGTCCTGGACTCCGGCGACCCGGCCGCGTACCTCTACAGCGACTTCGCCTCCGACGGCTCCTTCAACATCCCCCAGCTCGCCGACCCGGCCGTGGACAAGGCCCTGCGCAAGGCCGGCACGACGCCGACCGGTGACGCGCGGCGCCGGGCCGTCGTCGACGCCGAGGCCGCCGTGCTCGCCACCGACGCGGCCGTGCCGATGCTCCACGAGCGCGTGATCCAGGGCGACGCGGCCGACGTGGTCGGCGCGGCCCACGACCCGCGCGAGCGGGAGCTGGTCACGCTCGACACCCACGTCAAGTGAGGCCGTCCGCAGCGGGCGTGACCCGCGCCGGCTGCCTGGCCGCGGTCCTCACCGCCGTCGGACTGCTCCCCTGGCTGTCGGGCCGGGACCCGGCGCTGACCGTGCTGCGCGCCCGGTCCGCCGAGCAGGAGCCGACCGCGGAGGCCCTGGACGCGATCCGCCGGGACCTCGGTCTGGACGCCGGCCCGCTCGCCCTGCTCGGCGACTGGGCGGGCGGGCTGGTCCGCGGCGACCTCGGCACCTCGTGGGTGTCGGGGACGGAGATCTGGCCGTCGGTCGTCTCCGGACTCCAGGTGTCCCTGGGGCTGATGGCCGCCGCGCTGACCGTGGCGGTGCTGCTGGCCACGGCGCTGGTGGCGCCCGTACTGGTGCGGGGGCGGGGCTCGGGCGGGGCGTTCGCCGCCATGGCCGCCGCCGTGCCGGAGTTCCTCCTGGCCACCGTGGCGCTGCTGGTGTGCGGGGTGTGGCTGGGGTGGCTGCCGACGTCCGGCTGGCAGGGCCCCGCGTACCTGGTGCTGCCCGCCCTCGCGCTCGGCGTCCCCGCGGGCGGCCTGCTCGGCCGGCTGGTGGCGGACGCGCTCCCCGCCGTGCTGGACGAACGCTGGGTGGAGCTGTGGCGGGGAGCGGGAGTGAGCCGGGCCCGGGTCTCGGCCGCCGCGCTGCGCCGCGTACTGCCGCCGCTGGTGCCGCAGTTCGGGATGGTCGCCGTCGGCCTGACCGGCGGGGCGGTCGCGGTGGAGACCGTGTTCGCCGTGCCCGGCATCGGACGCACCGCGCTGGGCGCGGCCAAGTCGCAGGACCTGCCGCTGCTGCAGGGCTCGGTCCTCGCCCTGCTCGCCCTGGGCCTGGTCACCGGCGCGCTGGCCGCCCTCGTACGGCGCCGGATGCTGGGGCCCGCCCTGCGCGAGGCCGGGCTGGTGCTGCCGCCGGCCCGCCCGGTCCGGGCGCACCCGGCGCTGCCGGCCCTCCTCGCCGCCGTGCTGCTGGCGGTGACCGGCTGGGGTCTGCTGCGCGACCCGTACGCGGTGGACACCACGGCCCGGCTGGCGGCGCCCTCCTGGGCGTATCCGCTGGGCACCGACGGGCTCGGCCGTGACGTGCTGGCCCGGCTCGGGCACGGGGCCGCCTCGACGGTCGGCACGGCGGCGGCCGTCTGCCTGCTGAGCCTGCTGGCCGGGCTGGCGCTGGGCTTCCTGCCCGGTGTGGCGGCGGGCGCGGCGGACATCGCCAACGCCCTGCCGCCGGTGATCGTCGGCATCCTGGTCGCGGCGGCGGCCGGTCCCGGCACCGGCGGCGCGGCCCTCGCCGTCGCGCTGATCTCCTGGCCGCCGCTGGCGGCGCACGCGGCGGCGCTGGTGCAGGAGGTGCGGGCGTCGGCGTTCCTGACCGCCCAGCGCGCCCTCGGCGCACCGCCGTGGTGGATCCTCACCCGGCACGTGCTGCCGTCCGTCGCCGCCCCGGTCGCCCGGCACGCCCTGCTGCGGCTGCCCGGCATCGCCCTCGCCCTGGCCTCCCTGGGCTTCCTGGGCCTGGGGGCCCAGCCGCCCGCCCCCGAGTGGGGCCTGCTCCTGGACGAGTCCCGGGCCTACGTCGAACGCGCCCCCTGGGCCGCCCTGTCCCCGGCCGTCGCCCTGGCCCTGCTGGCCGGGCTGGCCGTGTCGGGGGCGTCGTACGCGCGGGGCCGGGGCGCCCGGCGCACGGCCGCCCGCACTGTACGGAAGGAGACCGCCCATGCCGTCCGAGGCACTGCTGTCGGTGCGTGACCTGCGGATCGCGTTCGGTCCGGTGGAGGTGGTGCGCGGGCTGTCCTTCGAGGTCCGGCCGCGTGAGGTGTTCGCCGTGGTCGGCGAGTCGGGCGCGGGCAAGTCGCTCACCGCCCGGGCGCTGCTCGGGATGGTGCCGCGCGGTGCGACCACCGGCGGCAGCGTGCGGCTGCGGGACGGTGCCGGCCCCGCCGCCGGGCGCGGGCGCCGGATCACCCTCGTCCCGCAGGACGCCCTGGCGGCCCTCTCCCCCGTCCACCCCGTGGGCGACCAGCTCGCCGCCGCCGTACGGTCGGTGCGGCGGGTCTCCCGCGGCGAGGCGCGCGCCCTGGCCGTGGCGGCGCTGGACCGGGTCGGCATCCCGGACGCCGCGCGCCGGGCCCGCGCCTACCCGCACGAGTACTCCGGCGGCATGCGGCAGCGCGCGGTGATCGCCATGGCGACGGTCAACGAGCCCGACGTCGTGGTCGCCGACGAGCCGACCACCGCGCTGGACGAGGAGCGCCGCGAGCAGGTGCTGCGGGTCCTGGCCGAGCAGCGGGAGGCGGTCGGCGCCGCGCTGGTCCTCGTCACCCACGACCTGGAGGTCGTACGGGCCCACGCGGACCGCGTGCTGGTGATGTACGCGGGACGCGCGGTGGAGACCGGGCCGGTCCGGCAGGTCCTGGACCGTCCGCGCGCCCCGTACACCGCGGGCCTGCTGGCCTCGCTCCCCAAGGACGGCCCCCGGCGCCGCCGGCTGCCGGCGCTGCCCGGCACCCCGCCCGCGCCGGACGCCCTCGGGCCGGGCTGCGCGTTCGCGCCGCGCTGCCCGCTGGCGACGGACGTGTGCCACGACCACGAACCCGAACAACGCACCGTGGACGGCCGGCTGGTCGCCTGCCACCGCGCCGCCGACGTGCCCGACCCGCTCCGGGAGTTCGTGTGACCCGCTCCCTGCTGGACGTCCGCGACCTGGTCGTCCGCTACGGCCCGGTGACCGCCGTGGACCACCTCTCGTTCACGCTGGAGGCCGGTGAGACCCTCGCCCTCGACGGTCCCTCGGGCTGCGGCAAGTCCTCCACCGCCCTGGCGGCGCTGCGCCTGCTCCGGCCCGACGGCGGGCAGGTCCGCTTCGAGGGGCGGGAGCTGACGGCCCTGACCGAACGGGAACTGCGTCCGCTGCGCCCGCGCATGCAGCCCGTCTTCCAGGACCCGTACGGCTCCCTCAGCCCCCGCCACCGCATCCGCGACGCGGTGGCCGAGCCGCTGAAGCTGCACGGGCTGTGGGACCGGACCGCCGGTCCCGCCCGCGTGGCCGAGCTGCTCGACCGGGTCGGCCTCGACCCGTCGTGCGGGGACCGGCGCCCGCACGAGCTCTCCGGCGGCCAGTGCCAGCGGGCCGGGATCGCCCGCGCCCTCGCCTCCGGGCCGCGGCTGCTCGTCCTGGACGAACCGGTGTCGGCGCTCGACGCCTCCGTGCGGGCCGGGGTGCTGAACCTGCTCGCCGACCTCCAGGACGAACTGGGCCTCGGGTACCTGTTCATCTGCCATGACCGGGCGGTCGTACGGCACTTCGCGGACCGGGTGATCCAGATGCGGGAGGGGCGGGCGGTCCGCGCCTGACGCCGGGACCGGGCGTCCGGTCCGGCCCCCCGCGGCACAGCGGGTGGGCGCGGGGAGACGCCGGACGCCGGGTCAGACGGCGATGACCCGGCGTCCGCGCGCGGGGCCGGCCTGGCCGTCGGCGTGCGCCGCCGCGGCCTCGGCGAGCGGGGAGGACTTCTCGACCGGGATGCGCAGCCCGCCCCGCGCGGTGAGGCCGGCGGCCTCGGCGAGCGCGTCCGGCACGCTCCCGGCCACGCCGGCGTACCGGACCTCGGGATCCGGTACGCCGAGGCCGGCGATGGCGACCTCGTGAGGAATAGCGCTGGATCCGGCCTCGCGGGCCGCCCCCATCACCCCCGTCGCCCCCGTCGCCAGGTCGCGGAAACCGGTCACGGGAAATCCGCGAGACCTCCCGCCACCCGCCGGCAGAAGGAGACCCACACCACTCGGCCGTAACGGAACGTCCACGAACGGTGGTGGACAGCCGGGCGGTTCCCCGCGCGCCGGGGCAGGCCGCCCCGCCACGGAGCCCGGCCCGCGCGGCCCGGCCTACGCGGCCCGGTACGCCCGGAGGAAGGTCCGTACTCCCTCGACGATGAGCGGCCGCACGCGGGGGTCCTCCGCCGCGTTGGCGGCGCCGAACCTGTTGAGCGCGACTCCGAAGGTCAGCGCGATGAACTGGTCGGCCGCGAGGCGGGCGTCGGGAACGTCGAGCAGCCCGGCCTCGGCGAAGGCGGCGAACCGCTCGGCGAGCGCCTCGTCAGGGGTGTCGGCCATCGGGTTCCCGCCCCGGTCCGGCAGCGGGCCGGGGACCGTGCGGACCAGCCGTTGCAGCGTCGCGTACTCCGCCGAGCCGAGCATGTCGGTCGAGATGCGCATCGAGAACTCGACCAGGACGTCCTCCAGACCGGCGGCTTCGGTGCGGTCGGTGAGGGTGTCGTCGAGGATGCGCCGGATCGTGCCGATCAGCGACTGGCCGGCGGAGTCGACGACCGCGCGCAGCAGGGCCTGCTTGTCGCCGAAGTAGTCGTAGACCGTCCGCTTGGACACCTCGGCCCGGGCCGCGACCGCGTCGACGCTGGACCGGTCGAAGCCGTTGGCGAGGAACAGCTCCCGGGCGGCGGAGAGGATCGCGGCCCGCTTCCGCGCGGACCCCTCACGCAGTGTCTTCGTGGTCGGCATGGGCTCACCCTACCCCTTCTACACTACACCGTGTAGTGTAGCCGTCGAACGGTGACGCACCGTGCCCGAGCCGACGGCCACCGAGCCCGCGCCGGGCCGGCGACGAGGGAAAGGACGTTCATGACCACGACAACCCTGGCTCCCCCGGTCCGCGTCGGGAGGGCCGCCGTCTGGGCTCTGGGCCTGCTGGCAGCCGCCACCGGGGCCCTGGAGTCGGTGGTGGCACCGACGCTCCCGCTGCTGCAGCGCGAACTGTCGATGAGCCCCGCGCAAGGGGCGTTGCTCAGCATCACGATGCTCCTCACCGGGGCCCTCGTCACACCGGTCGCGGGCAGTCTCGGTGACCGCCACGGCGGGAAACGGGTCATGCTCCGGCTGATGGCGGTGGTGGCGACCGGCGGCCTGGTGTCGTCACTGGCGCCCAGCCTGCCGGTGCTGCTGCTCGGCCAGGTCCTGCAGGGCGCGATGGTGGGCGCGATGCCGCTGTCGTTCATCCTGGTCCGCAAGCACCTCCCGGCCGGAGCGGCCCAGGTGGCCATCGGCGTGGTCAGCGGACTGTTCGTGGGCGGCGGCATGCTGGGCACGCTGCTGGCCGGGCCCGTCGCGGAAGGGCTGTCCCGGCACTGGATGTTCGCGTTACCGACGATCGCGATCGTCGCGGCGACCCTGCTCGTCCACCGGCTGATGCCGGACGATCCGCCGGGCCGCCCGGACGCCGGGATCGACCGGCCCGGTCTGGCCCTCCTGAGCGGCATCCTGCTGACGCTCATGCTCGGGCTGGCGACCGCCCCCGAACTCGGCCGCCGGCCACTCCTGCTGGGCGCCCTCGTCCTGCTCCTGGCCCTGCTCGTGGCCGGATGGACCGTCGTCGAACGCCGGTCGCCCGCGCCGATGGTCGATCTGCGCCTGGTGGCGAAACCCGCGGTCTGGAGCTCGTACGCGATCACGTTCGCCGTCTGCGTGGGCACGTCGGTGTCGATGTTCCTCGTCCCGCAGCTGTTCGCGGCCTCCGGCGACGGGTACGGCTTCGGGGCCGGCTCCACCGACATCGGGCGGTACCTGCTGCCCGGCACCGTCGCGGGGGCGGCCAGCGGGCCGCTCGGCGGGGTCGTGGCGCGGCGGTTCGGCGCGCGCACCGCGGTCGCCGCCGGGATCGGCGTCATGACGGCCACGCTGGTCGCCATGGCGTTCGCGCACACCGAGGTCTGGCACCTCGTCGTCGGCAAGGCGCTGGTCGCCCTGGCCGGCGGTGTCTGCGTCACGGCGATGGTCGTCAGGACCGCCACCTCCGTCGAGCACGGCGACACCGGCACCGCCACCGGCCTGGTCCTGGTGGTCCGCGTGATCGGCATGGCCGCGGGCGCCC
Source organism: Streptomyces sp. SYSU D01066-1 (assembly GCF_054956795.1). Lineage (NCBI taxonomy): Bacteria > Bacillati > Actinomycetota > Actinomycetes > Kitasatosporales > Streptomycetaceae > Streptomyces > Streptomyces sp. SYSU D01066-1. The sequence goes on from NZ_JBUDHV010000014.1 coordinate 128,009, forward strand.
AAGCCAGCGGCGCCTTCCTCACCGCCGGGACCCGCCCCGGAGCCGACGACCCGGCCGAATCGGCCTTCGCCACCGGCTTCGTCATCGCCGCAGCCGTCACCGCGCTGTCCCTGCTCGCCGTCCGCGCGATGAACAAAGGAGTCAAGGCATGACACGGATGAGTCAAGGCACGGCGCGAAAGGGACAGGACATGACCGCCACGCGCCCGTCGACGGACATCCGTACCGCACGCGGGCGCGAGGTCCTGATATCGGGAGCCGGCGTCGCGGGGTGCGCCCTCGCCTTCTGGCTGAACCGCCACGGGTACGCGGTCACGGTCGTGGAGAAGGCCGGCGCACCGCGCGACGGCGGTTACCCCGTCGACGTACGCGGCACCGCGCTGGAGGTCGTCCGCAGGATGGGGTTGCTGCCACGGCTGCGGGACGCCCACATCGGCCTGCGCCGGATGACCTTCCTGGACGGGGACGGCGGCACGGTCGCCTCGGTCAGCCCGCAGGACGTCGCCGGCGGTGTCGCGGGACGGGACGTCGAGGTGCGGCGCGGGGATCTGACCGGTGCCCTGTACGCGGCGGTCCGGGACGACGTGGAGTTCCTGTTCGACGACTTCGTCGACACCCTCGACCAGTCCGGCCACGGGGTCGACGTCACCTTCCGCGGGGGCGGCAGGCGTACGTTCGACATGGTCTTCGGCGCGGACGGGCTGCACTCCCGCACCCGGGGGCTCCTGTTCGGCCCCGGGGAGCGGTTCCACCGCTACCTCGGGTACTGCTTCGCCGTGTTCACCATGCGCAACACCCTCGGCCTCTCCCGCGAGATCATGATGTGGAACACCCCGGGCAGGGCCGCCGCGCTCTACGCCGTGGGGGACGACGACGAGGTGCACGCCTTCTTGAACTTCGCCCGTCCGCAACCGCCGTTCGGCGCGATCCGTGCCCCGCAGGCCCGACGGGACCTGGTCACCGCGGTCTTCGCCGACGCGGGCTGGGAGGTCCCGGGCATGATCGCGGCCATGCGGGACGCGGACGACGTGTTCATCGACGTGGTCAGCCAGATCCGCATGCCCCGCTGGTCCAGCGGCAGGGTCGCGCTGGTGGGCGACGCCGCGTACGCGCCCTCGTTCCTCACCGGACAGGGCACCAGCCTCGCGCTCGTCGGCGCGTACATGCTCGCCGGCTCCCTGGCCGGCCGGGACGCCGCCGCGGGCTTCGCGGCCTACGAACACACCACCCGAGGGTTCGTGACCGCGAACCAGGACCAGGTCGGCGCGGGCGAGGCCACTCTCTTCCCCACCACTGCCCGGTCCCTGGAGCGGCGCAACGCCATGCTGCGCGGTCTCGGCGCCCTGCCCTCCCGGCAGGAACGACCGGCCCACTCGGCCCTCACCCTGCCCGAGTTCGCGCCTGCGGGGTGACTTCGCGCACGCGCGGTGGCTTCGCGCACGCGCGCGCCTGACGGCGCCGGGAGAGGGAGCCCGGACGGTCCGTCACGGCGACCCGCCGTGAGGGGCCGGCACCGTGTCGAGCGGACCGGTCGCACCGCGTCGGGCCGGCCGGTGGCGACGGACCCCCTGGTTCGCCGCAGGGCACGGAGCGCGACGGTCAGGGATCTTCGAGGGTCCCGAGGCCGGTCAGGGCGCCGACCGGGTCCAGGTCCGGGGTGCCTCGGGGCCACCAGTCGTCGCGGTCCGGCTCGGACTCGTAGGCGTACCACAGGCCGGTGCGGCCCAGGCGGAGCTGGACGTGGCCCCCGGGGTGGGTGAGGCGGTTGCGCCACGGGCGGAAGGCGGGCAGGCCGGCGGCGAGCAGCAGGGGCCGGGCCCGGTCGAAGCGTCCGGCCGGCGGGTCCCAGGGTTCCTCCAGGACGCCGAGGCCCTCCGGGCCGCCCTGCCGCCAGGCGGCCACCGCGCGCGCCAGCTCGGCCGTGTCCCGGCCGGTCGCCCGGGCCAGGGACGCGTAGAGGGCGCGGGTCGCGGCGGTCAGGCCGGAACCGGGACGGGCGGCGGCCAGGCGCACGGCGTCCTGCCACAGCGTGAACCCGTCGACCGGGTCCCGCCCCGTGGTGAGCAGGGCGTGGGCGCGGGCGGCGGCGTCGGTGGCCAGCTGGTCCAGGGCGAAGGGGTCGGGTCCGCCGGGGGCCGCCGGGTAGGCGGGCGGCTGTTCCGGGTGCGGGGGCGCGGGCAGCGGCGGCGGAAGGGGCGGGCGTACGCGGGTGGCGAGGGCCTCGGTGGCGCGTACCCCCGGCAGGGGTTCCGGCTCCCTGTCCTGGACGGCGCGGGCCGCGCGGGCGGCGCTCAGCCGGGACAGGGCGTCGAGCAGTTCCCGCTCGCCCCGGCCGCGCAGCAGGAGCAGGACGAACGGGTCGGCGTCGAGCAGCCGTGCCGTCTGGTAGCAGAGGGCGGCGGCGTGCTTGCACGGGTGGCCGGAGTCGGGGCAGGCGCACTGCGGGGCGAGGTCCCCGGGGCCGGGCAGCAGGGGGACGCCGCAGTCGGCCAGGGAGGGGGGCAGCTCCTTGTCGAGGAGGGCGGCGACGTGTCCGGGCCGCTCGACGACGGCGTCGAGGAACCGTCCCCAGTCCGCGTCGTCCAGCGTGCGCAGCCGTACCCGCACACGGTAGGGACGGGGGCGGCTGCCCTGGACGTAGGCGAGGACGAGTCCGGGCGTGACGGTGATGGCGTCGACGTGGCCCCGCTCGGCGTACCCGCGTCCCCGCGCCAGCCGTCCGGCGTCCAGCGCGCCCTCCTCCAGCGCGGTGACCCACGCGTCGCCCCACCAGGTCCCGGCGAACCCCTGTCCGGCCGACGGTCCCGGCGGGAGCGCGGGGAAGGTGCGGCGCAGCTCGCCGTCCCGGCCCGGGGCGGCCATGGAACGGGGGGTGCGCGGGAACGCGGACGCCGGTTCGGCGGCCGACGGCGCCCGGCCGGGGTCGGGGGCGGGGGGCGTGTCGTCGAGGGGGGCGGGGGCATCGGAGAGGCCGGGGGTACCGGAGGCACTGGGAGGACCGGAGGTACCAGGGGCATCGGAGGCACCGGGGACATCGGAGGCGCTGGGAGCCCCGGAAGCACCGGAGGTATCGGAGGCACCGGAGGTATCGGAGGCAGCCGAGTAACCGGAGCCGCTGGAGTCCCCCATGTCCACCAGGTCGCTCACGTCGCCCGAGTCGTCGAAGCCGCCCGAGTCGCCGAAGTCGCCCGAGTCGCCGAAGTCGCCCGAGTCGCCGAAGGGCGGGCGGAAGGCGTTCGCCAGCGCGGCCCGTACGGTACGGGCGCGGGTGTCCGCGACCGTCTCGGGGCGGGCCGGGCGGCGGACGGCAGCGGATCGGCGTGCGGGCGTCGGCACCTGGGACCGGCGTGCCTCCTGGCGGGCGGCCCGCAGCGCTTCTCGCGCGCCGTCCCCGGGACGGGCCCGCGTGCTGTCGCCGCCGGGAGTGGCGACGGAGGCGGCGACCGGGGTGGGCGGTGCCGCGTGCGCGCCCCGGGCCGCGGCGACCGGCCCCGCGCTCCCGTCCGCGTCAGGGTCGGAGACGGAACCGGAGTCGGAACCAGAGCCGTAACCGGAACCGGAGCCGAGGTCGGAGGCGGAACCAGAGCCGTAACCGGAACCGGAGACAGAGCCGAGGTCGGAGACGGAACCGTAACCGGAGGCAGAGCCGAAGTCTGAGGCGGAACCGGCGGACGTCATCTCCTCGTCCGTTCCACGGCCGGCCGACGCCGCCGTCCCGTCCCCGGCTGGGGCGGCCGGTCCGACGCCTCCCCTCGCGTCGGCGTCGGCCGACGGCTCCCCGTGGCGGACTCGCGGTTTCCCCTGTGTGTCCGGCGCCACGGCTTCGCCGTCGGCGGACGGCGCGGGGGCGGTGCGCCCCGCGGCGGACACCGCACGGCGCAGTGCCGCGCGGGCGGCGTCGGCGGGGCGGGGAGCGCCGGCGGGCGGTCTCTGGGCCGGGTCGGCCGGCACCGGCACCGGCACCGCGGGGGGCGGTGCCGGTGCCGTCGGGGCCGGTTGTTCCCGCGCGGGATCCGCCGCCCGCTCCCGCGCCGCGCGCAGGGCGCGGCGGGCCTCGTCGGCGGGACGGGGTGTCATGGCGACCTCCGCAGGGACACCAGGTCGGACAGCTCGCGGTCGGTCAGTTCGGTGAGGGCCGACTCGCCGGAGCCGAGGATCGCCTCGGCCAGTGCCCGCTTGGCGGTGAGCATCTCCGCGATGCGGTCCTCGACCGTGCCCTCGGTGACCAGGCGGTGGACCTGGACCGGCTGGGTCTGGCCGATGCGGTAGGCACGGTCGGTGGCCTGTTCCTCGACGGCCGGGTTCCACCAGCGGTCGAAGTGGACGACGTGGCCGGCCCGGGTGAGGTTGAGGCCGGTGCCCGCCGCCTTGAGGGACAGCACCAGGACCGGGGTGGCGCCGGTCTGGAAGCGGTCGACCATCCGCTCGCGCTCCGGCACCGGTGTGCCGCCGTGCAGCAGCTCGACGGGGACCGCGCGGGCGGTCAGGTGGGAGGTGAGGAGGCGGGCCATGCCGACGTACTGGGTGAAGACCAGGGCCGAGCCGTCCTCCGCGAGCACCGTGTCCAGCAGTTCGTCGAGCAGGGCCAGCTTGCCGGAGCGGGCGGCGGCGGTGTCGCCCTGCTGCCGGTGGTCCTCCTTGAGGTACAGCGCGGGGTGGTCGCAGATCTGCTTCAGCGCGCCCAGCAGCTTCAGCACCAGCCCCCGGCGGGCGATGCCCTCCGCCGCCTCGATGACGGCCATCGACTCGCGCACCACCGCCTCGTACAGCGCCGCCTGCTCCCGGGTGAGCGGCACCGGGTGGTCCGTCTCGGTCTTGGGCGGCAGCTCGGGGACGATGCCGGGGTCGGACTTGCGGCGGCGCAGCAGGAACGGGCGGACCAGGCGGGCCAGCCGGGCCGCCGCCTCCTCGTCCTCGCCGGTCTCCACCGCGCGGGCGTGCCGGGCGCGGAAGGACTTCAGGGGGCCGAGGAGTCCGGGGGTCGTCCAGTCGAGGAGGGCCCACAGCTCGGAGAGGTTGTTCTCGACCGGGGTGCCGGTGAGGGCGACGCGGGCGGGGGCCGGGATGGTGCGCAGGGCCTTAGCCGTCGCCGAGTACGGGTTCTTGACGTGCTGCGCCTCGTCGGCGACGACCATGCCCCAGGGCAGGCCGGCCAGGGTGGCCGCCGCCGAGCGCATGGTGCCGTAGGTGGTGAGGACGAAGCCGCCGTCCAGGCCGTCCAGGGTGCGGTCGGGGCCGTGGAAGCGGCGGACGGGGACGCCGGGGGCGAACCGGGTGATCTCCCGCTGCCAGTTGCCGAGCAGGGAGGCGGGGCAGACGACGAGGGTGGGCTCGGGGCGGGCCCGCTTGAGGTGCAGGGCGATGAGGGTGACCGTCTTGCCCAGGCCCATGTCGTCGGCGAGGCAGCCGCCGAGGCCGAGCGAGGTCATCAGGTCCAGCCAGGCCAGGCCCTTGAGCTGGTAGTCGCGGAGGGTGGCGGCGAGTCCCGGGGGCGGCTCGGCCGGGGTGAGGCCGGCGGTGAGCCGGTCGCGCAGGGCCGCCAGGGCGCCGGTCGGCACCGCCTCCACCGTCTCCCCGTCGACCTCCGCGCTGCCGGTGAGGGCCACGGACAGCGCGTCGACGGGGTCGAGGAGGCCCAGGTCGCGTTCGCGGGCGCGGCGGACCAGGGCCGGGTCGACCAGCACCCAGCGGTCGCGGAGGCGGACCACCGGGCGGTGCGCCTCGGCGAGCCGGTCCATCTCGGCCTCGGTGAGCGGGTCACCGCCGAGCGCCAGCTGCCAGCTGAAACGGAGCAGGTCGCCGCTCTCGAAGAAGCCGGTGCCGTCGGTCGCCGAACCGGGCGCGGGCCGCACCACCGCCGACGCGGTGAGGTCCTGGGCCAGGTCACGGGGCCAGTGCACGGCGACGCCGGCGGTGGCCAGCCGGGTGGCCGCGATGCCGAGCAGGTCGGTCAGCTCCTCCTCGGACAGGGCCAGCACGCCGGGCACGTCCTGCTCGGTGAGCCGGTCCAGCGGCGGCCAGATCCGGGCGGCACGCCGCACCGCGAGGGCCGCGTCGACCCGGGCGCGCGGACCGAAGGCGGGGTCCGCCGCGCCCGACCACAGATCCGCGGCGTCGGCCACCAGGGTGGGGTCGGCGAGGCTGTGCACCTGGACCACCGCGGCACCCGCCGCGCGCCCGCGTCCGCTCTCCGCGTCTCCCCTGCCCTCGCCCTGCCCCGAGGCGTCGAACAGGTCGAACGGCGACAGGTCCAGGCGGAGCGAGATCCGCACCCCCGCGTCCATGCCGGCGGCGACCTCGGCGGCCCAGTCCCGCGCGCCGGGCAGCCGCTGGGCGGGGCGGGCGGCGAAGGGCAGGCCCAGGGCGTACGGCGCGGCCGGGGTGCGGGGCAGCGTGTCGGTGACGGCGTCCAGGAACGAGCGGATCAGCGCGCGCGGCTCGGGCAGCCGCAGCGGGCCCGGGCCGTCCAGCGGGACCGCGTGTCCCTCGGGCGGCAGGGCGGCGGCGATCGCCCTCAGGTGGGCGATGTCGTCCGGGTCCAGGGGGCCGGCCCGCCAGGCGTCGTGGCCGTCGGCGGTCAGGCCGGGCAGCAGCCGGCCCCGCGCGGCGAGCCGCAGGGCGTGCAGGGCGGCGGCGCCCCAGCAGGCGGTGGCGGGGTGGGCGGCCGGGTCGTGCCGGGCGCGCACCAGCAGGGGCAGGGCCTCCTCGACGGGGAGGGTCACCGCGGGGACGGTCCGGCGGCGGACGCGGGTGCCGTGGCGGCGGACGACGGTGAGCGGGACCGCCCCGGGGGGCTCGGTGGGCGGGGTGGGCGAGGTGTCGTCGGCCGGGTCCCAGAAGGCGACGCGTCCCTCGCGCGGCAGCGGGGCGGGCAGGAAGACGGCGGCGAGCCGTACGGCACCGGGCCCCGGTCCCGTACCCGCCGCCGTACCCACCGGGTGCGTACCCGCCAGGTGCGTGTCCGCCGTGCGCGTGTCCGTCATACGTCCTGTCACCTCCCCTCCCGTTCGCCGGTTCGACTGTCCACGACTCTACGGGCGGGGTCTGACAATCGGCTCCGGACGCCCGCCGGGCCCCGGCCGGACCGGCCGATGACTGGTCGGACCGACGGAGGACTGGCCGGACCGGCCGAGGACCGGTCAGGGAACGGTGCGCGAGACGACGTACACCATCGGGAGATCCGGGTTGGCCAGGTTCACCACGACGTCCTGGGTCGGTGCCGGGTTCTTCTGGGTGTGGACCAGGCCCCACCACTGTCCCGGCGCCGAGAAGTCCCAGCCGGTGACCCGCTGGTCGCGGGCGCTGATGGAGATGTCGTCCCGCTTCAGGTCGCTCCGGTCGACGCCGACGCCCGCCAGGAAGGCGTCCAGTCCGGCGCCGGTGGTCTCGAACTGCACGTACAGGCGGCTCGTCTTCCAGTTGTTGGTCTCGTAGTACGCGACCTTGCCGGCGGGGTGCGGGACCGGGACCTGGTAGAGGCGGCGCTGGAGCTTGGAGGGCCAGGCCTCGGTCAGTCCGGTCGCCGAGTACTTCTCCTCCTTGTCCCGGCCGCTGCTGCGGCTCTGTTCGGCGGAGATCAGCAGGTAGCCGGCCGGGATGCCGATCAGCAGCACGATGATGAGCAGGGTGAGCGCCCGGCGGCGGATCCTGTGCCGCCGGTCCTCGGCCGGGGTCCCGGGCTCCTCGGCGGGCCCGTCCTGGAGCGGCAGGGGTTCCGTCACAGCGCCTCCCGTTCCGTACGGCGGGACTGCGCGTAGCGCTCGTAGCGCTCGTGGCGCTCCACGCGGCGGCGCTTGGCGCGGCGGAAGCGGCGGGCGACCAGGCGGGCCAGGTCCGCGGCGCCGACCATGCCGGCCTCGGGGCCGAGCTGGGCGCGGACGATCCGGGCCTCGGGGCGGTAGCCGCGGCCGGTGAGCTGGCGCTTGAACGCGTCGCGGGCGGGGCCGATCAGCAGGTCGTCGGCGGCGCTGACGCCGCCGCCGATCACGAAGCAGGACGGGTCGAGGGCGGCGGCGAGGTTGGCGATGCCGACGCCGAGCCACTGGCCGATGTCCTGGAGCAGCTCGACGCACATGGCGTCGCCCTCGCGGGCCAGCTCGGTGATCATCGGGCCGGTGATGTCGCCGATGCTGCCCTTGACGTGCTCGATGATCCCGTACGCCACCGGTGAGTCGGCGGCGGCCAGCTCACGGGCCTCCCTGACCAGGGCGTTCCCCGAGCTGTACTGCTCCCAGCAGCCGCGGTTGCCGCACGGGCAGCGGTGGCCGCCGGGGACGACCTGCATGTGTCCGAACTCGCCGGCGACGCCGTACTTGCCGCGCTTGACCTGGCCCTCCTCCAGGATCGCGCCGCCGATGCCGGTGCCGAGGGTGATCATGACGAGGTGGTCCTCACCGCGGCCGGCGCCGAAGCGCCACTCGGCCCAGGCGGCGGTGTTGGCGTCGTTGTCCACGAGGACGGGCACGGACAGGCGGCCGGAGAGGCGGTCCCGGAGGGGTTCGTTGCGCCAGGACAGGTGGGGGGCGAACAGGACGCGGTTGCGGTCGGCGTCGACCCAGCCGGCCGCGCCGATGCCGACCGCGTGCACGTCGTGCCGGTCGGAGAGGTCCAGGACCAGTTCGACGATGGTGTCCTCGACGACCTTGGGGCTCTTGGACTTGTCCGGGGTCTCCGCGCGGACCTTCTCCAGGATGGTGCCGTCCGCGTCGACGACGCCCGCCATCACCTTGGTGCCGCCGATGTCGATGCCCACGGTGGGCACGCGGGGGGCCGTGAGGTGGGAGCGGCGTTCCCTGGTGCCGGCCGTGCGCAGCACGGTGGCCCGGCGGGAGCCGATGGGGGCGGTGAGGTCGCGGTAGGTGCTCATCGGGTGCGATTGTGCCGTACGGCCCTGGCGGGTGCCGAACGGCGCGGGTGAGGGGGCTGCGGGGGCCGGCCGGGTGCGGGCGGTTTGCGGTCGATCGCGCGGTTCGCCTTGTCCCCGGGGGCGAGGCGGTGCCGTCCGCCTGCGGCACCCCGGTGGGAAAGGACGCCGGTGCCCGGGCGGGAAAGGACGCCGGCGCTCCGGCGGGAAAGGACGGGAAAGGACCGGGGGCGTACCGATCGTCGTCGGGTGCGGTCGCGTCCTGGCCGGGCACGCCGTTCCCCGCGTCCCCGGGAACGCCGCAGCGCCGTCCACGAACACGCGTCCCCGGGAACGCTGCCGCGCCGTCCACGAACACGCGCCCCCGGGAACGCTGCCGCGCCGTCCACGAACACGCGCCCCCGGGGCTTCCCCGCCCTCCGGTCGCCGGGGTCTAGCGGCGGCGCAGTTCGTGGCGCAGGTCGTCCAGTTCGTTGCCGCCGGCCATCTGGCGGGTCAGCTCGTCCAGGGTGATCTCGTCGCGGGCGTGGTTGCCGACCATCGTGCCGCGCTTCAGGAGGACGAAACGGTCGCCCACCAGGTAGGCGTGGTGCGGGTTGTGGGTGATGAAGACGACGGCGAGGCCCTCGTCCCGGGCCGCGGCCACGTACTTCAGGACCACCCCCGACTGCTTCACGCCCAGCGCGGCGGTCGGCTCGTCCAGCACCAGCACCTTGGCGCCGAAGTACACCGCGCGGGCGATCGCCACGCACTGGCGCTCGCCGCCGGAGAGGGTGCCGATGGGCTGGTCGACGTCGCGCAGGTCGATGCCCATGCGGAGCAGTTCCGCGCGCGTGGTGCGGCGCATGAGGTCGACGTCCATGCGCTTGAACGGGGCGACGCCCTTGCGCGGCTCGGAGCCGAGGAAGAAGTTGCGCCACACCGGCATCAGCGGGACGACGGCCAGGTCCTGGTAGACGGTGGCGATGCCCCGGTCCAGCGCCTCGCGCGGGGAGGAGAGGCGGGTCTCCTCGCCGTCCAGGGCCAGGGTGCCGCCGTCGTGCTGGTGGAGACCCGCGATGATCTTGATGAGGGTGGACTTGCCGGCGCCGTTGTCGCCGAGCACGCAGGTGATCTCACCGGCGTGCGCCGCCAGGGACACCCCCTCCAGGGCGCGGACGTTGCCGTACTGCTTGCTGACGTCCGACAGTTCGACGAGGGGGGTACGACTCGGTGTCCGCGTCACTTGGTGGCCTCCGCGCGCTTGCGGACCCAGGCGTTGAGCAGGGTCGCGAGGAGCAGCATCGCTCCGAGGAAGAACCTGAACCAGTCGGGGTTCCACTCGGCGAAGACGATGCCCTTGCTGGTCATGCCGAAGATCAGCGCGCCGACCGCCGAGCCGACCGCGCTGCCGTAGCCGCCGGTGATCAGACAGCCGCCGATGACGGCCGCGATGATGTAGATCAGCTCGTTGCCGACGCCCTCGCCGGACTGCACGACGTCGTACGAGAAGAGCAGGTGCTGGCCGGAGATCCAGGCGCCGAACGCGACGCCCATGTAGAGGCCGATCCTGGTCTTCGTCACCGGGACGCCGACCGCGCGGGCCGCGTCCTGGTTGCCGCCGACCGCGAAGATCCAGTTGCCGGCGCGGGTGCGCAGCAGGATCCAGCTCGCCACCGCGACCAGCGCCAGCCACCACAGGATGGTGACCTTGAAGCCGACGCCGCCGACGGTGAGCGTCGAGGCGAAGACGTCCTTGGCGGAGGTGAAGCCCTCCATGTCGGCGATGGTCTTGGTGGAGACGGTGCCGTCGATCAGCTTGGTGAAGCCGAGGTTCATGCCGATCAGCATCAGGTAGGTGCCCAGCGTGATGATGAAGCTGGGCAGCTTGGTGCGGCTGAGCATGAAGCCGTTGAAGGCGCCGAGGGCGAGGGTGACCAGCAGGGAGACGCCGACGCCGACCCAGACGTTCGCGGTCATCTGGTAGCTGAACATCGAGGACAGCAGGGCGGAGGAGGTCACCATGACGCCCGCCGACAGGTCGAACTCCCCGCCGATCATCAGCAGCGCCACGGGTACGGCCATGATGCCGATCGTGGAGGAGGCGTACAGGACCGTGCTGAGGCTGGAGGCGTGCAGGAAGCTGTCGGCCGCGAAGGCGAAGAAGAGGAAGACCGCGATCGCGCCGACCACCGAACCCAGCTCGGGCCGGCCGAGCAGCTTCCGCAGCGGCGAGGTCCGCAGAATCCTTTCGTCGGAGGCTGTGGCTCCGGTGGCGCTCATCGGGTGCCCCGTTCCGTGTAGTCCGCCAGCGCGTCGGCGTCGTCCTCGGTGATGATCTGCGGGCCGGTGAGCACCGGCTGTCCGCCGCCGAGGACGTCGGCGTTGTACCGGTAGAGCCACAGCAGGTCGACCGCCTCGTACCCCTGGAGGTAGGGCTGCTGGTCGACGGCGAAGCCGAGGCTGCCGTCCTTCAGACCGGCCGCGACCTTGGCGTTCAGGTCGAAGGTGTCGATCTCGGCGTCGCTGTTCGCGCCCTGCTTGGCCTTGACGGCGGTGTCCGCGTACGGGGCGCCCAGCGTGACCACGGTGTCCACGCTCTTGTCGGTCTGGAGCTTGGCCTCGATGGCGGACTGCACGTCCGGCATGCTGGTGCCGGTGACGTAGAGCCGCTGGAGCTTGCCGTCGAAGGTCTTCGCCACGCCGTCGCAGCGCTGCTCGTGGCCGACGTTGCCCTGCTCGTGCAGGACGCAGACGGCGCTCTTGCGGCCCCGCTCGTTCAGTTCCTCGCCGACGGCCTCGCCGGCGATCGTCTCGTCCTGTCCGATGTGGGTGAGCGCGCCGAACTCCTTGGACTCGGCCGACCCGGAGTTCACCGTGATCACCGGGATGCCCGCCTTCACCGCGCGGGCGACGGCGGCCTTCATGGCGTCCGGCTTGGCGAGGGTGACGATGATGCCGTCGACCTTCTTGTCCACGGCGGCGTCGACGAGCTGGGCCTGCTGCTGGGCCTCGTCGTCGTGGGAGTACAGGAAGTTGATGTTGTCCTTGACGGCGGCCTGCTCGGCGCCGCTCTGGACGATGTCCCAGAAGGTGTCGCCGTCACCCGAGTGGGTGATCATCGCGACGGTCCAGCGGGGCGTGTCCACCGCCGCCTTCCCCTGGGCCGCGGCGGCCTTGCGGGCGTCCTCGGCGCGCTTGCCGCCGGTGCTGCTGCAGCCGGCGAGGGAGAGTGACAGTGCCCCTGCCAGCGCGATGCCTGTCCAGGTCCGAAACCGTGCCACGAGGCGGTGCCCTTCTTGCTGTGTTCTGTGGTCGTGCGGTGTGCTGGTCTTGCGGTGTGCCGTGTTCCGCGGTCTTCGCGGTGCACTGGTCCTGCGGTGTGCTACTGGTCCTGCGGTGTGCCGTCCTGCTGTCGATCCCTTGCTGTGCGGTGCCTCGCTGTGCGGTGCCTTGCGGGGTCCGCGGTGGTTCTGTCTCGCGTGAGGCCCGGCGACCCCACCGACCCAAACGCCCTATTGTCGGGCACGGGCACCGGGCACGACGCACGGGGGGCGGGTACCGGACGCCATGTCCGGACATCACGACACAGCGGGTCGGCGGTGGCTCGGCGGCTCGGCGGTTCAGGACCGGACGAGGAGCTGGAACTCGAACGAGTAGCGGGACGGCCGGTAGGCATGGGCGCCGTACTCGACCGCGCGACCGCTGTCGTCGTACGTGGCGCGCTCCATGGTGAGCAGCGGGGCCCCCTCGTCCTCGCCGAGCCGCTCGGCCTCGGCGGCGGTGGCGGCACGGGCGCCGATGGACTGGCGGGCGCTGTGCAGGGTGATGCCCGCGCCGCGCATGAGCCGGTACAGCCCGCTCGCCTCCAGCCGGCCGGTGTCCAGGTCGAGGAGGCCGGGCGGCAGGTAGTTGCACAGGTACGCCAGGGGCTCGCCGTGGGCCAGCCGCAGCCGCTCCACGTGGTGGACCTCGTCCCCCTCGGCCACCCCGAGCGCGGCGGCGATCTCGGCGGTCGCCGGGACGACGTCGTTGACCAGGACCTTCGTACTGGGACGCTGTCCTGCCGCCGCCAGGTCGTCGTAGAGGCTGCTCAGCTCCAGGGGGCGCTTGACCCGGCTGTGGACGACCTGGGTGCCGACGCCGCGGCGGCGCACCAGCAGGCCCTTGTCGACCAGCGACTGGATGGCCTGGCGGACCGTGGGCCGGGACAGCCCGAGCCGGGCGGCCAGCTCGATCTCGTTGCCCAGCAGACTGCCCGGGGTCAGGGCGCCGCGCTCGATGGCCGCCTCCAGCTGCTGCGACAGCTGGAAGTACAGCGGCACCGGACTGCTCCGGTCCACCCCGAGGTCGAGCGTCGCGGTCGGGTCGGCTTCTGGTTTCGGCACGGGGCGAGCGTAGCTCTGTGAGCTGTTGACGGGAAGACGTGTAGTCCGGTTGTCCGGACATGACGGAAGGCGGAGCGGTGGCGGCGGTCGGCCGGGGCCGCCCGCCGGGCCGCGCGGGGTCCGGGTCCGGCCGCTCCGCCGGGGCGGACGGTGGCCGGCGCTTCCGTCAAAAAGGTCTCGCCCCGCGGCCGGTGTGGGTGGGGGGTCCGCGGGGCGAGAGTCTGCGGGTGCGAGGAAGTCGCTGGGACTACCGGGGTTCCTGGCCGCCTTCCAGGGGGCGGCCGGTCTGCCGCACGGGCTCACCGCCTGGCGCGTCGGCCCGGTGCGGCGGATCGGTTTCCTCGACGGCTACGGGATCCACGTGAACGCCGCCCTCCTCGTGCCGGGCTTCGCCCTGTGCGCCGCGGCCGACGGCGGACGTGGCACCAGGTGATCAGCGGCCGTGGCCGGCCAGGTCGTCAGCAGCCGTGGTCGACCAGGTCGAACGAGGCGTAGTGGTCGGCGGTGTAGTAGTCCTCCTGGTACTCCTCCCCGGTGACGATGCGGCGGGCGCCGCGCGTGGAGGAGCCGGGGGTGATCACCGTGTACTCGTGGTAGTAACCGCTGGACCGGCTGGGCAGGATGCCCTCGCGGTTCTGGAAGACGGCCCCGTCCTGTGCGAACGGGTAGGGACCGCCCTGTTCGATCAGGTCGAGGGTGTCGTGCGCCTGGGAGGGCAGGTCGCTGTAGCAGATGCTGCCGACCGCCGAGGGGGCGGCGGTGGCGGTCGCGGAGACGGTGCCGCCCACGAGCAGGGCGGCCAGGGCTGCGGCGGCCGCGCCGACGCGGGCGGCGTGTGGGGGGAATCGCATGCCCACCATGATGACGCGCGTAGACGATGTCATGTCAATGACAAGGAAGAAGTTTTCTCCCGTCACGTCCGATGAGTTTTCACGGGGTTAACCCGTTCACGTGGCCACCCCCGCCGCGCGGCCGTCCCCTTCGCGCGGCCGTCCCCTTCGCGCGGCCGTCCCCTTCGCACGGCCGTCCCCTTCGCGCGGCCGTCCCCTTCGCGCCGCCGGTCCGCCGCCGCTCAGCGCCAGTCGCCGGTCACCCGGGCCAGCAGGCGGGGGCGGGGCTCGCCGTCGCAGGACACCACGGCCTCCACCGAGACGATGTCGGCGGTGAGGGCTTTCCCCGTCGTCCACACCAGCGTGTCGGAGACGTCTCCCGCCTCCCCGAACGACTCCGGCGCGTCGGCCGCGACGGGAGGCACGTACGGTTCACAGCCGACGACCTCCAGGGGCCGGCCGAGGTATCAGCCGCCGACGAAGACGGCGTACGGCACGGCAAGTGCGCCCAGGTGGCGTGGAGTTGCCCAAGCGGGCACCCGCGCGGTCTCGCACGAGCACCCGGCCCGGCCCCCGCGTCACCCGTCCACCGGAAGCTCGTACGTGCCGTACTCGGGGCTGCCCGCCGGCTCGTACGACTGGATGCTCACCCCCTTCGCCGTGGTCCGTCCGCCGGTGTGCCGGAAGGCGGTCGGCACGCCGCCCTCCTCGAACAGGCGGCGCCCGGCGCCCAGGACGACGGGGTAGGTCAGCAGGTGGAGGGTGTCGACGAGGCCGAGCGCGAACAGCGAGCGGGCGAGGACGCCGCTGCCGTGCAGCAGGATCTCGCCGTCCGTGCGCTCCTTGGCCGCGGCGACCTCCCCGGCGAGGTCGGCACCGAGCACGGTGGTGCCGGCCCACCCGGGGCCGGTGAGGGTGGTGGAGGCGACGTACTTCGGCAGACCGTTCAGCTTGGCGGCGATCGGGTCGGCGGGGTCGGTGACCCTCGGCCAGTACGCGGCGAAGATGTCATACGTGCGGCGCCCGAGGAGGAAGGCGCCGACGCGGCCGTAGACCTCGTCGATGAAACGGCCGGAGTCCTCGTCGTCGAAGGGGACGGTCCAGCCTCCCTGGGTGAAGCCGTCGCTGGTGTCCTCCTGGGGGCCGCCGGGGCCCTGGTAGACGCCGTCGAGGGTGACGAAGGTGGTGAGGACGAGCTTGCCCATGACGGGTACCTGCCTTCCGTGTGCGGTGGATCCGCTGTCACCAGGGCAGACTCCTCCCGTCCGCGCGATTCATCGCTTCCCGGTGACGCTTCTCCCGGGGCGTGCGCGGCCAGGCGGACAGACGCGTTCCGGCCACCGGGCCGTGCCGTCGTCGTTCGACCTGGTCAGCCGCCCGGTTCCGGGTGGCGGGCGGCCGGCCGGGCCGCGCCGTCCGCGGTGAGGGCACCGGACAGACGCAGGCGGGAGCTGCCGCCGCCGGGGAGGATGTCCACGCGCGTGTGCGTGCCGACGGCCTCCTCGGGGAGGACGGAGCGGTCGCCGGCGTCCTCCGGGCGGGACGGGGGCGTCGTACGGCAGGACGGCCGTGATCGTGCCGCCGGTCCCGGATCGACGCGGCGCGTGTCCGCTCCGGGGTGACGGCCCGCGTGGAGCGCGGCACCGGTTCGGCTTCGGACATCCGAGCTTCTTCTCCGTCACCGGGCGCGCTTCAACGAGCTGTTGAAGAAGCCTCCCCTCCCACCGCCCGGCACCAAGAGGCCCTCCCGCCCGGGACCGGGCGGCCAGCACCCCCGCGCATTTTCACTGAGTGGAACCATTAGTCCACCCACAGGAAAAGAGTGATGAGTGAGCAGGGAGTCAACCGGCCGCCGGGTAGGCTTCTGCCCTCCCGTCCGCCCCGAAAGGAACGCGCCGTGCCGACGTCCAGCGCCAGCACCACCGGCTCCGCCAAACACACCGCGAGCGGTGGCGTCCAGTCCCTGGAGCGCGCCTTCGACCTGCTCGAACGGATGGCGGACGCGGGCGGCGAGGTCGGTCTGAGCGAGCTGTCCGTGAGCAGCGGGCTGCCGCTGCCCACCATCCACCGGCTGATGCGCACCCTGGTGGCCTGCGGCTACGTCCGCCAGCAGCCCAACCGCCGCTACGCGCTCGGCCCGCGTCTGATCCGCCTGGGCGAGTCGGCGTCCCGGCTGCTGGGCACATGGGCGCGTCCGCACCTGGCCCGTCTGGTCGAGGAGACCGGCGAGACGGCGAACATGGCGCTGCTGGACGGCGACGAGATCGTCTACGTGGCGCAGGTGCCGTCCAAGCACTCGATGCGGATGTTCACCGAGGTCGGCCGCCGGGTGCTGCCGCACTCCACCGGCGTGGGCAAGGCGCTGCTCGCCTCCTTCCCGCCGCAGGAGGTGCGGGCGCTGCTGGCCCGCACCGGGATGCCCGCCGCCACGGAGAAGACGATCACCACGCCGGACGACTTCCTGGCGGCGCTGGAGGAGGTGCGGCGGCAGGGGTACGCGATCGACGACAACGAGCAGGAGATCGGCGTGCGCTGCCTGGCCGTCCCCGTGCCCGGCTCCCCCACCGCCGCCGCCATCTCGATCTCCGGCCCGGCCGGCCGCGTCACCGAGGCGGCGACCGCCGCGATCGTGCCGGTACTGCGGCAGGTGGCGGCGGAACTGTCCCAGACACTGCTGGCGTCCGGCGGCGGCTCGGCGGCCTGACGCCGCGGCGGCCCGACCACCACCCGCCCGGTCCCGGCCGCCCGATCCCGGCTGTCCGACCGCAGCCACCCGACCCCGACTGCCCGACCACAGCCGCCGACCACAGCCACCCCTCTCCAGCTCTACAGCTCTACAGCCACCCCACTACGGCCGCGGCGGCTCCCCGAAGAGCTCCACGGCGTGCCGGACCTCCGTCAGGCCGGCCGAGAGGGCGCTGACCGAGCCGATCGCGCCGGCGAGCAGCAGCAGGGAGCGGCGCAGCCGCGGCACCTCCGGCACACCGACGGCCGCCATCGCGGCGAGGTCGGCCAGCTCCTCCTCGGCGACGCCCCGATCGGGGAACTCCGCCGGCAACTCGGCGAGCCGTCGGCGCAGTCGGGCCACCGCCGACCGCAGTTCCCCGACCCGCACGTCCTGGTCACCGCCGGCCACTCGGTCCTGCCCCACACCCCGCAACACAGCCCCTCCCCCTCGCGTCCCGTCGTGCGCCGTCACGCGGTCCCCTCCGCCTCGCACCCGTCGTGCGCCGTCGCGCGTTCCCGCCCCCCGGCCCCAGGCGGCGCCGGCCGGGCGCCGGGGACGCGGGCCAGTAAACGCCACCCGGTACGCACGCGCCACAGCGGGGGCCGAAACCGAGTGCTCCGAAATTCCTCGCCCACCGGGGCTCCGTGTCCCGAACTCCGGTATGCAGGACGCATGGAGAAGCACGAAGACCAGGTCACCGGTGTGCTGCTGGCGGCGGGCGGCGGGCGGCGGCTCGGCGGACGCCCCAAGGCACTGCTGGAACACCGCGGCCGGCCACTGGCCGAGCATGCGGTACTCGCCCTGCGCGCGGGCGGCTGCGCCCGCGTGCACGTCGTTCTGGGGGCGCGGGCGGACACCGTACGCGCGCGGGCGGCTCTGGACGGGTGCGTCCTGGTGGACAACCCGGACTGGGAGCAGGGCATGGGCGGTTCGCTGCGCGCCGGGCTGGCCTCCCTGGCCGGTACGGGGGCGCGGGCCGCGCTCGTCTGCCTGGTCGACCAGCCCGGCGTCGGCGCCGAGGCGGTGGCCCGGGTCCGCGCCGCCTTCCGGGACGAGACGTCACTGGCCTCGGCCGCCTACGACGGCGTACGCGGGCATCCCGTGCTGCTCGGCGCGGCGCACTGGGCGGGCGTCACCGCGACCGCCACCGGGGACCGGGGGGCCCGCGCCTATCTGAAGGCGCACGCGCGGCGGCTCACGCTCGTCGAGTGCGCGGACGTGGCGCGGCCCCACGACATCGACACCGAGGCGGACCTCGTCCACCTGGAGTGAACCGGACGGACGGGTGTCCCGGCGTCAACGCGACATTGAGCTTCCACCATGAGGAAACTACTATCCATCGCTCAGAAGTCGCCGCCCGCTGAAGGAAGTGACCGCTCATGTCCGCACCAGCGCCGTCCCCGCTGGCCGTCGTCGGCGCCGGGCCCCTGCCCCGGCAGGAGGAGGTCCTCACCGACGCGGCGCTCGCCTTCGTGGCCGAGCTGCACCGGCGGTTCACCCCCCGCCGTGACGCCCTCCTCGCCCGCCGCGCGGAGCGCCGCGCCGAGATCGCCCGCACCTCCGCACTGGACTTCCTTCCGGAGACCGCCGCGATCCGCGCGGACGACTCCTGGAAGGTGGCCCCGGCCCCGGCCGCGCTGGAGGACCGCCGGGTCGAGATCACCGGTCCCACCGACCGCAGGACGACCGTCAACGCGCTGAACTCCGGCGCCCGGGTCTGGCTCGCCGACTTCGAGGACGCCTTGGCCCCCACCTGGGAGAACGTCGTCCTCGGTCAGCTCAACCTGATCGACGCCCACACCCGGAACATCGACTTCACGGACGCCGGGACGGGCAAGTCCTACGCCCTGAAGGCCGACGCGGAACTCGCCACGGTCGTGATGCGTCCCCGCGGCTGGCACCTGGACGAGCGCCACCTGCGGCTCGACGGCACCCCGGTCCCCGGCGCCCTGGTCGACTTCGGCCTGTACTTCTTCCACAACGCCCGGCGCCTCCTCGACATGGGCAAGGGCCCGTACTTCTACCTCCCCAAGACGGAGTCCCACCTGGAGGCCCGCCTCTGGAACGAGGTCTTCGTCTTCGCGCAGGAGTACGTCGGCATCCCGCAGGGCAGCGTCCGCGCCACCGTCCTGATCGAGACGATCACGGCCGCGTACGAGATGGAGGAGATCCTCTACGAACTGCGCGACCACGCCTCGGGCCTGAACGCCGGCCGCTGGGACTACCTCTTCTCGATCGTGAAGAACTTCCGCGACGGCGGCGAGAGGTTCGTGCTGCCGGACCGCAACGCGGTGACGATGACCGCCCCGTTCATGCGGGCGTACACCGAACTCCTCGTCCGCACCTGCCACAAGCGCGGCGCGCACGCGATCGGCGGCATGGCGGCGTTCATCCCGTCCCGCCGGGACGCCGAGGTCAACAGGGTCGCCTTCGAGAAGGTCCGCGCCGACAAGGACCGCGAGGCCGCCGACGGCTTCGACGGCTCCTGGGTCGCCCACCCCGACCTGGTCCCGATCGCCATGGAGTCCTTCGACAAGGTCCTCGGCGACAGGCCGCACCAGAAGGACCGGCTGCGCGAGGACGTCGACGTCAAGGCGGCCGATCTGATCGCGATCGACTCCCTGGACGCCAGGCCGACCCACGCGGGCCTGGTCAACGCCGTGCAGGTCGGCATCCGCTACATCGAGGCGTGGCTGCGCGGCCACGGCGCGGTGGCCGTCTTCAACCTGATGGAGGACGCGGCCACCGCCGAGATCTCCCGCTCCCAGATCTGGCAGTGGACCAACGCCGGTGTCGTCCTCGACAACGGCGAACGGGTCACCGCCGAACTGGTCCGCGAGATCGCCGCCCGGGAACTGGCCGGCATCCGCGCGCGGGCCGGCGAGGAGGCGTTCGCCTCCGGCGCCTGGCAGCAGGCCCACGACCTGCTGCTGACGGTCTCCCTCGACGCCGACTACGTGGACTTCCTGACCCTGCCGGCGTACGAGCGGCTCAAGGGCTGAGTCACCGGCCGGCCTTCTCCGCGTGGCCCAGGGTCTTCCCCGGGGCCACGCGGTCGCGTACCGCCCGCTTGACGGCCGTCGGTTCCGGGAAGCCCTGCTCGCGGCGGTCCCAGACCACCGCGCCGCCGGCCCGGACGACGAAGACGCCGCCCGTGCCGGGCTTCAGCGCGACCTCGCTCACCTCGGCCTCGAAGGTGGTGAGCAGTTCCTGCGCCAGCCAGGCCGCCCGGGGCAGCCAGCGGCACTGGGTGCAGTACTCGATCTCCACGCGCCGTGCGCCGTCGTCCGTCATCCGCGGCCTCCTTCGAGGTGTACCGACCAGTCCTGTGCCGCCGCCGGCTTGCCGTGCAGGTCGGGGACGCGTTTGAGCCAGTCCGGGCGGCCCTGCCGGGCACGGGCCGCGCGTCGGGCGTCCTCGGCGGCGAGTTCCTCCCGGGTGGGGAAGTCGGCGGGGAGCCAGGCGGCGGACGCCCGGACGCGCGCGTGGAGGTGGTCGACGTAGGCCCGGCGCGTGTCGTCGGGGCTCGCGAAGCCCTCCTCGGCGGCCAGCCAGGCGTCCGGGACCTCGGCGGCGATCTCGCCGAGCAGCCGTTCGGTCACCCGGGGCGCGAGTTGCGCGTCGGCGGCCCGTACGTCGGGGGCGTAGCGGCCCAGGGCGTGGTGGCGGAAGTCGTACGCCTTGGCGGGGTCGGCGCTCTCCCAGCGGTGGTGGAAGACGAGGGCGGCGCCGTGGTCGATGAGCCACAGCCGCGGCGGTACGGTGCCGAGGGTCGGCCAGATCAGCAGGTTGGAGCTGTGCACCGTGCGGTCGACGTTGGCGGTGAGGGCGTCGAACCAGACGATCCGCCCGGCCTCCAGCGGATCGACCGGGAAGGTCCGGGCGGCCTCGGGGGTGAAGTCCGCGGCGCCCGGCAGATGATCCATGCCGAGGTTGACGCCGGCGCTGACCCGGTGGAGCTCGCGCACCTCCTGGTGCGGCTCGCGCTCGGCGATCGCCGGGTCGAAGTCGACCAGCACCAGTTCGGGGAAGCGCAGCCCCAGCGCCCGCGCCAGCTCACCGACGATCACCTCGGCGACCAGCGCCCTGCGGCCCTGGGCGGAGCCGGTGAACTTCACCACGTAGATCCCGAGGTCGTCGGCCTCGACGAGCGCGGGGACGGAACCGCCGGAGGTGAGGGGTTCGACGTAGCGGGTGGCGGTGACCTGTCTCAGCATGTCCGCAGCCAATCTACCCCCTCAGCCTTACATTCCACGGCCGCCTCCCGGACTGTTTCTGGGGCGGGGCCTTCCGGGATCGGCCGTGGGGAGAATCTGGGGAGTTTGGTTCGCCATGCGGTTCCCCGTCCTCCCCAGCAGTCCGTCGATGGCCGCGCGTCCCTTGCTGCCAGCCTCTGGCATGAAGTGTGCATAGTAACCGAGGGTGATCGCCGGTGAGGAGTGCCCCAGCCAGCGGGCCACAGTTACCACGGACTCCCCCGCCTCCAACATGATCGAGGCGAAGGTGTGCCGCAGTACGTGGAAGCCGTCCTGCGGGGCCGCCTCCCACTGCCACTGCTTCGCTCCCTCGGCCTGGGGCTGGATGACGCCGGCCTTGGCCAGCGCGGGCTTCCAGGTGTAGGTGTTCCATGTGTTCACCGCGATGGCGTTGCCGTAGCGGGTGGTGAGCAGCAGGGAGTACTTCCTCCGTTGCGCGGCCTCCGGCTTCCCCCAGGGCAACTCGACTTCCCCCGGGGGGAACGCCTCGATGTGGCGCTTGAGCTCTTCGGCCACCATGGGGGGCATGTCGACGACGCGGGTCTTCTTGCCCTTCGGCAGGGTGTAGTACAGCCTTCCCTTGATCGCCTGGACCTGGCGTCGGACACGGATTACACCGCGTCCGAAGTCGATGTCCTCGGGGCTGAGCCCGAACACCTCGCCCTGCCGGAGCCCGCAGCCGAGCCCGAGCACGACGGCGATCCGGTTACGCGGACTGATGACGTCGCGGACGCGCAGTGCGGTCTCCAGCGACCATGCCTCGCGGCGCTCCTGCTCGGCCCGGGGCCACCGCACGGACTTCGCGCGCATGGGGTTGGCGGCGAGTCGCTTGTCGTCCACGGCCGCTTCCAGGATGGAGGACAGCTCGGACAAGATGCCACGGCGGTAGTCGACCGAGACGACGACATCGTCCAGCCTCGCGATGTAGGCACGCAGGTCGGCCGCCGTAATGCTCCTGAGCGGCAGATGACCCAGGTGCGGGACGATATGGAGGCGCGTTCGCCGCTCCTGGTTGTCCTGGGTCTTCGGAGCGCCCGCCCGCCCTGGCGCCCAGTGCTGCGTGATGTAGTCGGCCAGGGTGATCGATCCGTCCCGCGGGTCGACGAACTCGCCGCGCTCCTCGTCGGTGGCCGCCCGGCGCAGCCACGCCTTGGCGTCCTCCAGTGTCTCGAACGAACGGTCCCGGACGCCGGGGATGCCGGCGACCTTGTACCGCTTCCCGGAACCGTAGCGCGCGGTCCGCTCGCGCTTGCCGGTGACGGGGTCCTTCCTCTTCTTGATCCAACGGTCTTCTATGTAGCCGGCCAGGGCCGTCTCCTCCTCGGAAGCGTTCGGTTGAGCAGGCAGGTGCGATGAGGCGGTACATCAGACGCTGCGGCGGTCGCGGTCGGGGCGCTGCTGCGGGGGTGTGCTGAGAGGACTCAGCTCGGGAGTGGAGCGGGAGTCGGACCGCTCCTGTTCACGGACCCAGGCATCGAGGGCGCTCCGCCGGTACATGACGCGCCCGCGGGGGCCCATCCGGAAGCTGGGTGGTCCCTGCCGCCGGTGGCGCCAGACATAGAGGGTGTGCGGGGACAGGCCGAGGTATTCGGCAGCTCCCTTGACGTTCAAGAAAGCGGCAGCTTGCAATAGCGGAGCAGCGGCAGGCGGAACGGAGGACCGAGCGATGGGCATTCAATACCTCTGCTGGGGGCAGGGCAGTCACACTTGGCGAGCATTCGAGTGTGGGTGGGTCGGCGGGATAGTTCCCTCACTCAGGTAAGGGGATGGGAACTCGAAAGGGAAAGACGCGACTGCCGGGGACACATCAATGGTCCGGAGGACCGCCGGTTTGGCCAACCGGCGATCGTCGGCTATGTTGCGCCGCTTGCT
Source organism: Streptomyces sp. SYSU D01066-1 (assembly GCF_054956795.1). Taxonomy (NCBI): domain Bacteria; kingdom Bacillati; phylum Actinomycetota; class Actinomycetes; order Kitasatosporales; family Streptomycetaceae; genus Streptomyces; species Streptomyces sp. SYSU D01066-1. The sequence continues at coordinate 150,924 of NZ_JBUDHV010000014.1, forward strand.
CAGCCATGACGCGCGGCGCCATCCCCGAGGAGTGTCTGCGGCGCGACCCCGAGAGCTGCGGCGATGGCCGTGAGGTCATCGACGTCACAGCGTCGGACCTGGCGTTCGATACGCGAGAGCTGGGTGAAGGTGAGAGGTCGCCCAAGGGCGGTGACGCGGTCGGCGAGCCGGCGCTGCGAGTAGCCGCAGGCAGTGCGCAAGCACGCGATGGCCTGGGCGGCGGCTTGTCCGGCGGGGCCTATTTCGAGGGGTCGTGGCGGCATTTTTTTGTTGTAGCTTGCTTTCCCGATCTCGGGAAGCGATTCGGTGTCTGCCGTAAGCGATGCACGGGAGGGGCCGGTATCCGACCCCTGTTTCCGTCACCGTTTCCGGTTTATGCCGTGTCGGTCCCGGGGCGAGTACTACAGAGTTTTAGAGCCAACTCTGGACTTGTGTGCCGTGGGTGTGGCTGTGTTGTCCACACGCCCGGCACGATGCCGGAAAGTGCTCCGAGTAACGACGAAGGTGGTCGATCGACATCGCCCGTATCCGCACCATCAAGCCCGAAGCGTTCGCCTCCGAGTCGCTGGCTATGGTGTCCCTCTCCGCCGAGCGGACCTTCTTCGGGCTGCTCACGCAGGCCGACGACCGCGGCCGCTTCCGCGACCAGGCCGCGGTCATCGCCGGCCTGTTGTGGTCACTGCGCCCCGACCACGGTCCCCTCGGCGTCGAGGACGACCTCACCCAACTGCACAACGCCGGGCTGATCTGCCGCTACCAGGGCGGCGACGGCAAGCGATATCTGCACATCGTCACCTTCGCCCGCCACCAGAAGATCAACCGGCCCAGCGGCGTACGCCACCCCGACTGCCCGCTCCACGACCTCGGTCGCGTCCCTGAGCCCTCACCGAGGGCTCCCGGAGACCTCACGGAACCCTCCGTGAGTGCTCACGAAGGTAAGGCGGCGGCCTCGCCCGTCGGGGAAAGTCCTGTTCAGGAGGCTGGCAGTGAGCCCTCACCACCGACGCAAGGAGGGCTCACCGAGGACTCCCTGAGCCCTCACGGTCCGGATCTAGGACCTAGGATCATGGATCTAGGATCTACCCCTTCGGGGGGCGCAAGCGCCCCCGCGCCCGCGACCGTCTCGGCCAAAACCCTCATCGGCGAGTACATCGCCGCATGTGCCGAGCGCCCGCCCTCCAGCTTCCTGGGACACCTGGGACGCGAGGTCCGCACCCTGCTCGCGGACGGCATAGCGCCCGACCGCATCCGCGCCGCGCTGGTGCTACAGCGGACCAAGGGACTGCACCCCAGCACCCTGCCCAGCCTCGTCAACGAGGTGATGAACGCGGGCACTTCGCGCAGCACCCCGCACCAGGCGTGGACCAATCCCGCCGACACCACGGCGGCCTACGGAGGCCAGCTGTGAACATCACCACCACCAGCCGCGGGTGCCCGCCGCAGCCCGTCGGTGCCCTGGCCAACCGACTCGAAGCGATTCTCACCGCCCGCGGCCTCGATCCGGAGGCCACGGTGGCCCCGCCGGACGAACCGATCTCAGCGCTGCATCTGGCCGATGCCCGCATACCCGCGCGCTACCGCGGCGCGCTCGCCGACCACCCTCAGATCACCGCCTGGGCCGACCGGATCGCCCGAGCCGGGCGCCCCGGTCCGGCTGGCGCACCCGGCATCGCCGAGGGCGGCTCCCTGCTGATCGCCGGCCCCACCGGCACCGGCAAGACCCACCAGGCGTACGGCGCCGTCCGCGCCCTCCTCGCCCGCGGTGTCCGGCTGCGGTGGGAAGCCGTTACCAGCGCCGACCTACACGCCCGCCTGCGGCCCCGCGCCGGCCAGGACACCGAGCGCGAGTTGCAGACTCTGGCCCGCAGCCCGCTGCTGCTCCTGGACGACCTCGGCGCCGCCAAGACTAGCGAGTGGACCGAGGAGCTGACCTACCGGCTCATCAACCACCGCTACGAGCATCTGCTCCCCACCCTCATCACCACCAACCTCCCCACCGACGAACTCCGCGCCACCCTCGGCGACCGCGTCGCCTCCCGCCTCGCCGAAATGGCCGAACGCGTCATCCTGGGCGGTCCCGACCGCCGACGCCGTAACCCCGGGTGATGCCTCGCCTCCCAACGAGCCGCGACGAGCGCCGAGCCCCCTCGGGGACCGAGCGCAGCAGAGCGGGGACGGTGCACGGCCACAGTGGGGACCGGTCCAGGGAGACGTCCGCCGTCAGCATTGGGAACCGTCCCATCCCTCAACGAGACCGACCGCCGACCACAGCGGGACCGTCCCGGGACCGAACCCGACCATCACGCGGGGACCGGAGGCAGCCACGGGGACGGGTCCCCAACGGACCGGGGACCGGGGACCGGGGACCGGGGACCGGGGACCGGGGACCGGGGACCGGGGACCGGGGACCGGGGACCGGGGACCGGGGACCGGGGACCGGAAGAACACAGTGGGGACCACGGCCCCCGAACCTCAGGCAGCGCCGGTTGGGGACCGGCCGGACGCCCAGAAACCCCCTCACACCTTCCACCGCCACCAAAAACCCGCTTCGAAGGACTCCATGCATCAACCGCATCCGCAGACCACCGACGACGCACACCACAGCAAGGCCGTCCCGGCCCCAGGCGGAGCAAGTTGGGGCGGAAGCGTAGCTTCCGCCGACTCCGCCCCAGGAGGAGCGGGAAGAGACCCGCACCGGGAGGCGCAGGTATCGGCATCGACCGAGGGCGGATCGAAGCCGGAGCAGGAGGAGAAGCCGACCAAGCACCCCAGTCGCCACGAGCACGCCGCCCGCGCCCGTCAGCGTCCACGTCAGCCGCGCGAGAAGAAGCGCCTGCATCAGCCCAACACACGTCTCAACGACGACGAGTTCGCCGTGATCAAGTCCGCCGCCGCCCGCTGCAACCTGTCCGTTGCCGGCTTCCTCGCCCGCTCCGCCCTCGCCGCTGCCCGTGACCTTGATCGCACCAGCGCCGAAGTCGCCGACGAGCGAGAGGTGATCACCGTCCTGTTCGACAGCCGGCGCAAGCTCGGCTGGGCCGGCAGCAATCTTAACCAGGCAGTCAAGGCCCTAAACACCGGTGCCGAGGCCACCCCACAACTGTGGGCAGCCGTAGCCGCCGTGCAACGCGCCGCCGACGCTGTCCACGAAGCCTGCACCCGACTGATCGAGCGGCGCACCCCGTGATCCCCCGTGTCCACGCGCCCGGCTCCCGAACGCTCGGCCTGCTCATCTATCTCTACGGGCCCGGCAAACGCGAGGAGCACACCGACCCTCACCTCGTCGCTTCCTTCGACGGCATGTCTCCCGACCCCGGCCGCGACCCCACCGCCACGCTCAAAGACCTGCAAACCATGCTCGACCAGCCCGTGCAGGCGCTGCCCGAGCACGCCCGCCCCGCCAAGCACGTCTGGCACACCTCCGTGCGCGCGACCGCAGACGACCGGATACTGAGCGACGAGGAATGGGGTGAGATCGCCCGGCGCATCGTGGCCGCCACCGGCATCGACCCCGGCGACGGCCAGCCCGGATGCCGCTGGGCCGCCGTGCGCCACGCCGACGACCATATCCACATCATCGCCACCCTGGTCTGCGAGGACGGCAGCCGGCCCGACGACTACCGCTCCGGCAAACGCGCCCAGACCGAATGCCGGTTGATCGAGAAGGAGTACGGCCTGCACCGGGTCACGCCCGGTGACGGTACGGCCGCCCAGCGGCCCACCAGCGCCGAGCGGCACAAGGCCGAACGCCTGGGCCGGGAACGCACCGCGCGGGAGGAACTGCGCGAGACGGTACGCCGGGCGGTGGCCGGCGCAGAGAGCGAGAAGGAGTTCTTCGACCGACTGGCCGCCTGCGGCCTGCTCATCCGCAAGCGGGCCGCGCCCTCCGGCGACCTGCTCGGCTACAAGGTCGCCCTGCCCGGTGACCGCAACAAAGACGGCGAACCCGTCTTTTACCCCGGCGCGCGCCTCGCGCCGGACCTGTCCCTCCCTCGTATTCGAGAACGCTGGACCACCGACGCTTCCGCCCGAGGTGATGCCGCATCCCCTAGCTTTACCGCCCTGACCGCACGCGAGACACCGCCCACCGCAGCTGCTGCCCGTCGGCGCACCGCTTCGGCTGCCTGGCAGTCACTCCTGGTCGTCGAGCACGGCGAGGACACGGTGGTCGCCGGACACATCGCCGCAGCCGGTGAGGTCCTCGACGCACTGGCACAGACGTCCGCCGCTCACACCCGCCCCGCACTGCGCGACGCCGCCCGCGCCTTCGAGCGGGCCTCCCGCTCCCACGTCCGTGCCGAGCGCGGACACGACCGCGCACTGCGCCAGGCCGCCCGCGACCTCGCCCACGGCGGCCCCGTCCTCGGCCGCGGTGAAGACGGAGCGACGACGGCGATGGCGATCGACATGTTGTTCTTCCTCATCACCGCGATCGGCCACTGGCACGCCAAGAAGCGCCACGCCCAGCAGGCCGACGCCGCACACCGAGCCGCGGAACACCTGATAGCCGCCTACCAAACCGCAGCCGCCCAACCCTTCGGCGACCTGTACCGGCGCGGCCGACAGATGAGTCGCACCTGGCTGCTGCGGCAGCGCACGGTGGTGCACGAGGCCGTACCAGAACTGGCCGGGCGAATCCTCGCCGAACCGGGCTGGTACGCCCTCGCTGCCACCCTCGCTGATATCGAAGCCGTCGGCCACGACCCGGCAACCCTCCTGTGCGAAGCAGCGGTGCGACGCGAGCTCGGCACGGCGGACTCCATCAGCGACGTACTCGTGTGGCGACTCCGCCGGGTCGCAGAGCTGTCCGCCAGCACAAGCACCACCGCCCCCGGAGCCCTCATCTCAACGGCACCAGCAGTCCCGCTGGGCCGACGAGATCCTCGGAGGCCAGGACGCCAACCGTGACTCGCGCTGCAGTCTGACGCACATCCCTGTGCGACTCCGTTGTTCGGCCTCTGGACGCGCCTCGACCGGAATGACGTCTCACTCTGTTCGCGGGATTCACCTTCCAGTGCCGACGCGGAGCGCGCCCTCTGGCTTTCGGAAGCACATGGCATGCATTTGGTGACTACCACCCGCCGACCTGCGTCGGGCATCTGGATAGGGTCGCGGTACCCCAGCCGGAGAGGTAGCCGTATGGACCACGAGATCGTGATCGCCCAGACGACCAGTGACAACGAAGATCAGGCGAAGGCTCTCGCCCGGGGCGCGGTGGAAAGCAAGCTGGCAGCAGGCGTTCACATCGATGCGCCCATCACCGCCTTCTACTGGTGGAAGGGCAAGGTGGAATCGGCACAGGAGTGGCGAATTTCGTACATGACGTCGACGGACCGCCTCCCAGCACTGAAAGCATGGCTGCATGAGAGGCACCCGTATGACGTCCCCCAGTGGGTCACGCTGCCCGTGACCGGAGGGTCTGAGGCATACCTGTCCTGGGTGGTCGACGAGACGCACCCGCAGTAGAGGGCGGGCACGCCACCCAGTACCTCGCCCTCAGCAAGATCGCACGCCAGGGACGGCTCACGACGCGAACGCCAGCAGATGGCTGGCCAGATCACGCTCCGTGTCGGGGAGCCGGGCGGCGATGGCCTGCGCCCGCTGACGTCCCATGGTGTTCGGCTTGGACTCCGCTGCCGCTGCGAATTGGTGTGCGACGTAGACCCCGCGGTCTATGTCGCCACCGCGCAGAAGGGCAGACGCCAAGTCCCCGAGGACAACCACTCCGGAGTCGGGCAACTCCTTGCCCAGACGCTCGACCGCGGAGTCGGCTGTGGCCGTCAGCTCTTGGCGCTTGAGTTCGCCGTACACCGAGAGCGTCAGCGAGTCCATCCGGTACGGCGTCACAAAGCGGACCCACGCCTGCTCACTCCTGTAGTCGGCGAAGTCGTATGCGAAGTGAGCCTGTTCCAGCGCCCGGAGAGCACCAGCGTCGTCCCCTGCTTGAGCCGCTTCCTCCGCATACCGTCCCAAGGCCCATGCGGCAGCAGTCGCGTTGCCGCGCCCGCGCGCGTCCTGAGCTGCCTGAGACAGCAGCTTCAGCGCCTTGGCCGGAGTGGCGGCACCGTAGCTCGCGTAGCCCAGCGCCAAGGCGCGCAGAGGGGGGTGCCCGGCCGTCTTCGCGCACTGTGAGGTCACTCCGTAATAGGCAGCAGCCTTGTCATGCTCCCCGAGATCCCAAGCGACCCACCCGGCAAGGGCTGCGGTTTCCCCCGCTGCAATGGTCAGCGCTCGCTCGTGGGTGCCGGCACGGGGCAGAGCCGCAGTGATCGCGTCCAGGTGCGACTCGACCCGATTCTGCAGACTGCGCGCGCTTTCGCTCAGCTCGTCCACGTGCAACCGGGCCGCATGATCGATGAGCACGCCCGCCGACTCAGGGTCGATCATGGTCCCCTTGCTGAGCGCGTAGGCGAGTCGCCCCCATGGCTCGGCAGCCGCAGCTGAGCCGACGACGGCACCCCCCAGCAGCGTTCGGCGCTTCACGTCGTCCAGATCCTCCCGTTCAACCTCGTCCCTCCGTCGCCGCCTGGCTCGGGCGGCCTTCGCCTCGCGCAGCAGGGGTTCCAACGGGACGCCACAGGCCACAGCAATATGTCCCAGCGTGTGGTTCGTAGGGACGTTTTCACCGTTCTCGTACCGACTCACCTCACGGCGAGTCACCGTCGCCCGGCCGGAGGCCGCATTGATGGCATCCGCCTGCTCGTCCTGCGATCGGTCCGCGTTACGACGCAGCTGCCGGAGTAGCTCGGCGAACGGATCTGATGCCATGAGTCTGACCTCTATCAGTGGGGGCGGCTCAATCCTCTCCCCAACTCCGCCTTTCAGTTTCCCCCTTGACAAAGATTTCCCCCTCGGGTTTCCCCTGTTCCGGGACGCGAGGCCACGGTGCGATAGGCACATGACCACGCACCGGGCACCATCGTCGCCCCGACCCGAGATGGACGACGGCGGGGACACTGTCGTCGCCAGCTCGCCCTCGGGGTGCCCGCTGACGTCTGGCGTTTTCGAGATGGTCATGGAGCCGGCGAGTGTCCACGTCGCTCAAGCGCGAGGCACCACAGTCACTGTGCTGAGTCAGTGGGCGTTGCCGGCGGGCCCGGCGGAAGACGCCCAGCTCGTCGTCTCGGAGTTGGTGACCAACGCGATCAGCCACGGCTCCGGGGATGTGCGGTTGCGGGTATGGCACGACCACTACCAGCTCCGCATCGAGGTCAAAGACGGCAGCTGCGCCCCGGCCAGGCGACGACGTACAGGCGCCAACGACCACGGTGGACGAGGACTGCTCCTTGTCGAGTGCGTGTCGTTCCGGTGGGGCGTGGCCGACGGCGGCCGGACTACATACGCGGTCATCCCCACTCATACGGAGGCACCCCGATGTCACCGTACGACGCAACCACCCTTGAACCGACGCCCTGATCCCCGTGGATCCGACTCGGGTGTGCCACCACTCTGATCACGTCAAGGAGGAAGACAAGGTTCCTCTCCCGGTGTGCCAGCGGTGACTCGGACTTTGGCACGCCACCCCTGACAGCAAGGTGTGCCCCCCCAGATGACAAGGACGACCATGACCGTTCCCACCCCGCAATCGCCACCGGCTCCGCCCCCGCGCACTTCCTCAGCCGGCGACAGCACGTCACGCGCCCTTCTTCTCGACCTCGACGGTGTCCTGCTCGACACCCGCCCAGTGATGCGAAAGGCGTGGCGCAAGGTCCAAGAGCTGCACGACATCGCCGTCCCGTTCCACGACTACGAGTGCCACCTGGGGCGCGAATTCGGCGACATCATGCAGCGACTGGGCGTGACTGACACCGAGACAGTCCGCCGGACATACGAAACGGAATCCGTCGGCGCGGCGCACCTCGCGCAGGTATTCACCGGCATCGTCGAGATACTCCACGCCTTCGTGGCCGCGAACTGGCGGCTGGGCGTGGTGACGTCGAAGCACGTCGACCGCGCGGCCCCGCTTCTCGCGCGCCTCGGATGTCCCTTCGCGACCATCCGAACCCCCGCCGGATCGGGCCGGACAAAGCCGGCCCCGGACCCGCTCCTCCTCGCCTTGGTCGATCTGGGGGTCGATCCCGCTGCAGCCGTGTACGTAGGGGACATGGCGGTCGACCAGGAATCCGCCGCCCGTGCCGGGGTCGCCTACATCCACGCTGGGTGGGGGTACGGGCGGCCCACCTCCCCCGCCCCCGAGGCTGCCGCTTCGCCCAAGGAACTGCGGCGCCTTCTCCGCCCCGCCGAGCCGCTCGTCGAGGGGAGTTCGGCGTGAGTCCCCGTATGACGGGTGGTCTGGGCCTGGTCCGCTCCGCCTTCCCCGGGAAACCGACGTGGGATCTCGTCGGCAGCGGCGCCCTGGTACACGCGAGTACCGACCACGTCCACACCTCGGAACTGGAAGCCACGACCGTCGACCGCCAAGAGTTGCGCGCTTGCGTCGAGGATGCCATGGCTTCTCTCGACCGCTACGGCGCCTCGCTCGCCTCCACTCCGGGCGGAGCCGGCTGGCTTCATGTCCAGCATGTTCCGGTGCGACGCTTCGTTGCCGAGATCGTGCGCAAGCTCCTGTCCCTGAACGCCTGGGAGCCGTTCGCTTCGGCGCCGGGACCCTTGGCTCTGGCTCCGTACGAGGGACTTGTGGGACTGCGTTCGAGCAGCTCGCGAGAGTACCTGGCCTACACCGTGACTTGGTCCGGCATCGCGTACCTGCTCGGGGCTGCGGCACCGCACAACCCGACCCGCTCCGCCCGGCTACGCACCCGCACCCGCACCGGCACCGGCACTGCGAACACGGAGCCGATCCCACGTCCCTCGAACCTCGGACGGCAGGACGTCATCGCGCTGTCCTGGACCTCCCGCCACGCCGACACGTTGATGCCGGTTCTCACCGAACTGGCCCGCGACGGACAGAAGAATCTCCTGCTCGATCTCGCCACCGATCCCGCAGAGCGGTGCACCGCGGAATCGGTCACAGACAACGAAGTGCGCTCGGCACCGAGCAACCTCTTCGTCCTCTCCGGCACCGCTGAGGGCCTACATCAACCCGATGACGAGCACGTCGTCCACGTTGCAGGACACGGTGTGCAACTCGTCCGGCTCGTCCGCCTTTTGTCTGTGCTGTTCGAGACCAGCGGTGGCTGCACACAGCCTTCGTGGCAGGCCCTGTTGCAGGCGGAGAGCTGGCTGGACGACGTGCTGTCGACGACCCGGCCGCACACCGTCCTCCTGAGCAACGACACCAGTCCTCTCGGCGTACTGGCCGCGCACGCCGCCGACCGACACGGCGCGAACTCGGTTCACGTCCAGCACGGGGCGTGGACGGCGGACTCGGCGGCCTGGCCGGCCCTGCACAGCCGCGACATCGTCGTCATGGGCGAACGAGACCTCGCTCTCGGTCGAGCGTGGGTACGCCACACCGCCGCCGAGGTGCATGTACTCGGACAGCCCCGCTTCGACGTACTGGCCGGCCTGGGCCGCGAGGCGCAGCGGCGGTACCTGGAGAAGCTGCTTGCTCCAGGTGGCCGCCGCGCACCCGCCCGGATAGCGGTGTGGGCCTGCCAGCCGTTCAGCCTCGATCACCTCAAGTCCCATGCGGACCTCCTCCTGGATGGACTCGGCAGGGCGAATGGCGACTGGGGACTCATCGTCGCTCCGCACCCGGCGCAGGGCGCCGATGCCTTCACCTCTGTCTTGCAGCGGGATGGCGGGCCGCTCGTTGCCGTGGCCGATCCCCGGGTCGGTGCGCGGGGCTGCATCGCCGGCGCCGACGCCCTGGCGAGCGCGTATTCGACGTGCGGTATCGAAGCCGCGCTGCTCGGCGTCCCGGTCCTTGAAATCGGCCCGCCGGGTGAACGCACGCTGGACCTGGCCGGTCACGGTCTCGCGACCCGGTGCCACGACGCCGGTGACGTCGCCGAAGCACTGCTCGCACTGCGTGAACCCCGTACGCCCGTCCCTCAAAAGGCCCTGGACGCGGTGTGCCGATGGCGCGGTGACAGCGCGGCTCGGATCGCTCGTCTCATCACCGACCGCGCCGCGTCCACCGCCAGGTCGTCCATTTCCATCCATCACGATTCGGGCGCCTCTGCGTCGCCCCAGGACCAGGAGGCATCCGTCCGATGACACATCTCACCGCTGACAACATGGCCGAGCTGTTCTCCGGCGCTGTCGCGCTGGCCAAGTCCGGCCAGGAGGTCAGCCCTCGGGGCATGGCAACCCGCGAAGTCCGTGACGTCCACCTGCTGCTCACCCAGCCGCGCGCCCGCCTGCTCTACGCACCACCGTCCCGGATCGTGAACCCGGCCTTCGCGGTCGCCGAGACGGTCTGGCACCTGTCCGGATCCGACGCCTCGTGGATCTTCGACTACAACGAACGCCTGCGGCAGTACGCCGACGACGGCGTCCTCCTCGGTGCGTACGGACCCCGAATGCGGAACTGGGCCGGCAAGGTGGACCAACTGGCCCGTGTCGTGGAGATCCTCCAGGCGGATCCCGACTCCCGTCGAGCCGTGATCCAGCTCTACGATCCGGCCCGCGACTCCGCCGGGCACAGGGACGTGCCCTGCACACTCGGTTTCCGGTTCCACCTGCGTGCCGGGCGCCTGCATATGGCGACCATGATGCGCGGCCAGGACGTGTGGGTCGGCATGCCGTACGACGTGTTCTTCTACACCGTGCTGCACGAGTTGGTCGCCGGGTGGCTCGACGCGGAGTTGGGCGAGTTCCACCTGCACGTCGGCTCGCTGCACATCTACGACGAACACGTGGAGCAGGCCGACGTACTGACTTCGCTCTCGGCGAGCCCGCTCATGCCCGACCTGCGAACGCCCTGGGTGGGCTTCGCCGACCTGCTCGCCCAGGTCGAGGCCCGCGACGTGACCGGCCACCCCGGCTGGGACGCAATGGCCGGGACGCTGCGCAGCTACCGCCTGTGGAAGGACGGCGATCACGAGCAGGCATGGGGCGCGGCCGACACGATCGACGGGCCTCTGGGGGAGGCCCTCACCGCCTGGTACAGAGAGCTGAAGCGGCGCTCGGCCGTGCGCGCCGCGACGGCCGGGGCGAGGTGACGGCCGTCATGAAGCGCACACCTTTCGTCGTCCTCGGCCTGTGCTCGTACACCCACGACTCGTCGGCCGCCCTTCTCGTGGACGGTGAACTCGTCGGCTTCGTCGAGGAGGAGCGCCTCACCGAGCAGAAGCACACCAAGCTCTTTCCGGCCCGCGCCATCGGGTGGCTGCTCGACCGGGCCAAGCTGAGCGCCGCTGACGTGGACGCCGTCGCCTACAACTTCCAGCCCGCCCACTACCTCGCCGAGACGCCCGTCGCCCTGCGCATGGCGTTCTCGCCGGTAACACGCGAGCGGAGCATGGCGCGTGCCCACGGATTCGCCAAGGTAGCCGTACGTACCCGGCGGCGACTGCGGCTCCTCGGTAGCCAATTCCCCTCTGCCCGCGTCAGTCCGGTCCTGCACCACCGCGCCCACCAGCTCACCGCCTTCGCCGGCTCCGGCTGGGAGGAAGCCGCTGTGCTCGTGGTCGACAGCCTCGGCGAGCGGCAGACCACCACAGTCGCCCGCGGGCACGGCACTCGTCACCCCCGTGTCCAGACGCTGGAAGCGATCAACGACCCGGCCTCCCTGGGGTACGTGTACGGCGCTGTCACCGAGCACCTGGGGTGGCGGCGGGGCGACGAGGAGGGCACCGTCATGGCGCTGGCTGCCCTCGGCGACCCCGCTCGCTTCCGCCGCCTGTTCGCAAGGGCCGTCCGCATGACAGCTACGGGCTTCCATATCGACCCCGGTTACTTCCCCACGCGCACCCTCACATCGGGGTACTCAAGGACATCTCGGCGATTCGTCGCCGAGACCTGCCCCGAGCGGCACCCGACCGAGCCTCTCGCGGACGTCCACCGAGATCTGGCGGCTGCCCTCCAGGAGCGGACCGAGCAGGTGATGGTGCACCTCGCCCGCCGTGCCCGTGTGCTCACCGGCTGCCGGCGTCTGTGCGTCGGAGGTGGTGTCGCCACGAACTGCCTGAGCATCGGGAAGATCATCGAGTCCGGCATCTTCGACGAGGTCTTCGTGCCGCCGGCACCAGGTGACGCCGGAACGGCGATCGGCGCCGCCCTCGCCGTGCACGTCGACCGACGCAACCCTCACCCGGCCGCCGGCATCGCCCGCACCTGCTACCTCGGTCCTTCCTACGAGGACCAGCCCCTCGACCTCACACCCTGGCCCGGCCTCCGCCAGAAAGCCCTGAGTATCGAGACCGCCGAGTTCCTCGCCGACCAGCTGGCCCACGGCACGATCACCGGACTGTTCCAGGGTGCCGTCGAAGCCGGACCGCGTGCCCTGGGCAACCGCTCGATCCTCGCCTCGCCGCTGGAGCCCGGCGTCGTGCAGCGCCTGAACGCCACCGTGAAGTTCCGCGAACCATTCCGGCCCTTTGCTCCCATGGTTCCGGCCGAACGCGCTGCCGAGTTCTTCACACTCGGCCAACCGGCGCCGTACATGTCCATGACCTCCGGGGTGACGGACAAGACGCGTGAGCTCGTGCCGGCCGTCGTGCACGAGAACGGCACCTCGCGTCTCCAGACCGTGACCAGGAGGCAGAACCCGTTCGTGCACGCGGTCCTGACCGCCTTCGGTCGCCGCACCGGCGTACCCGTATTGATCAACACCTCTCTCAACGTCAAGGGCAAGCCGATCTGCGGGACACCCGAAATGGCACTGGAGTGCCTGGCCAACTCCGGACTCGACGCCCTGCTCCTCGAAGGGCGGTGGATCACCAAGTGAAGATCGGTTACAGCTTCTGGGGCTTCCTCGGCAACGGCGTCACCGACACCCCGGACGGGGGCCGCAGCCACCGCCGCCCCTTCGTCGACGCCCTCCTCGCCCGCGGTCACGACATCGTCTTCCTGCAGGCCGACCGCGACCGCCTGGAAGCCGGCGACGACCTCGGCAACGCGTACACCTTCGACGAAGGCACCCCCGGCATCGATGTCTTGTTCCTGGAATGGCGCTGGGTGATTCCCGGCCGCAACACCACGGTCTGCGGGACCGAGGGGCACACGTGCGACCTGCACCGGCAGGCCCAGCTCGTCAACCACTACACAGTGCGGCACCGTACGCCCACCGTGATCTGGGACAAGGACCGCACGCTGCAGGCCGATAGCGTATGGCGACGTACGGCCCACGCTCTCGTCTGCGAGGCCGCACTCGCGCCGGCCCACGGCGCACACTCCCTGCTCTTCCCCGTAGCCGAGGACCTCATCGCCCAGGCGGACCCAGTGGCCCTCGCCGCACAACGGCGGGACCTCGTGCTCGGCTACGTGGGCAACCAGTACGACCGCGACGAGCCCTTCGATCGCTTCTTCGCCCCGGCCGCCGCCCACGTCGATCACCTGGTCGCCGGGAAATGGACGAAGACCGATCGCTGGCCGCATGTCCGCTTCGTTGGCCGGGTCCCGTTCGAGGCCACCGCCGGCGTCTACGGCCGGTCTCTGGCCACGGTGCTCATGCTGCCCGAGCGGTATGCCCGCGTCGGGCAGATGACCCAGCGCATCTTCGAGGCAGTGCTCGCCGGGTGTCTCCCCCTGGTCCCGGCAGACATCCGCTTCGCCGACCGTTTCGTCCCGCGTGAGCTGGTCGTGCGTTCCGGCCGGGACGTACTCGAATACCTCCCCCACCTCCGCAAGATCGCCGGCACCCAGCAGCACGCCGACCTGATCGCCGCGTGTGTGGACCGCCTGAGCCTGTTCGACCTGAGTAAACAGGTCGACACCCTGGAATCCGTCGTGCACGGGCTCGTCGAGGCCACCGCGGCCGAACGGGGAGCTGCCTGATGCAGACCGCTCGGCTGGCCAAGAAGCCTGGCTCATCCCATCGTGCCTCGGGGGACGGGGCCGCCGGACACTCGCACCTGTCTACGCTGGAGCACCATGAAGAAGGTCGCCATCATCGGCTGCGGAGGCAGCGGCAAATCTCACGTGGCCCGCGAACTGGGCAGGATCCTCGACGCCCCGGTGACGCATCTGGACGCCGCGTTCTACGACGACGAGTGGAACGCGCTGTCCATGGACGAGTTCACCGCCGTCCAGCGCGAGCTGGTCGCGCAGCCGCGGTGGGTGATCGACGGCAACTACAACTCGACCCTGCAGGTGCGGCTCGAAGCCTGCGACACGGTGGTCCTGATGGACGTGTCGACGGTAGCGGCGCTGTACGGGATCTTCTCCCGGCAGCTCCGGCACGGGGCCGGGCACAAGGGCAACGGGGTGCACAACCGCATCCACTGGGGTGTGATCAAGTACGTCGCCACCTACCGGCGCAAGATGCGGCCCCGCGTGCTGGCGAAGATCGAGGAGTTCGGCTCCGGCGCCGATGTGGTGCTGCTGGCCAACCGGCGTCAGACGCGCCGTTGGCTACGGAAGGTGGCCGCCGAGCAGTCCTGAACGGCTCGCGCCCCCGGGCCGGGGGCGCGGCATGAGCGACCCCAACCCGTTCCTGGACCCCACCCGCCGGCAGGAGCTGTACGGCCGTGCCTCGCGGCTGGCTGGGCGGACCAGTGCCCTGCTGCGTGCGAAGACCTCTGGCCGCCCCGTGCCCGAGACCATCGTCAGTCTGGTGCAGACCCACCATGCCCGGCCAGACCGGCTCGGCGTCGTGCTCGACATCGGCTGCGGTCGCGGCACAAGCAGCCTGGTCCTCGCCGAGCAACTCCAGCCGCAGCACGTCGTCGGCCTGGACGCTGCCCCCTCCCTGCTGGCCCAAGCCCACGAGCGCGCCCAAGATCTGATCGACACCACGGTGAGCTTCGTCGAGGGAGACTTCCACGACCTTCCGCTGCCCGCCGGGTCGTGCGATGTTGCCGTCGCCGCGTTCTGCCTCTACCACTCGCCGTGCCCCGGAAGCGTCATCGCGCAGATCGCCCGGGTACTCGCCCCCGAGGGCGTGGCCGTGCTCGTCACCAAGAGTCTCGACAGCTACCGAGAGATGGACCAGCTCGTCGCTTCCGTCGGCCTCGATCCGCGAGCCGACCAGCGCGAGAGCCTCTACGCCGCGGCCCACAGCGGCAACCTCGCCGACCTGGCCGCCTCCTCGCTCGACGTGATCGCCGTCCTGGACGAGGAGCACGCCTTCACCTTCGAGGGCCACGACCACACGGCGCAGTACCTGGCCACCAACCCCAAGTACGACCTCGCGCCCGGCCTGTACGGCGACCCCGGCGCGTTGTCCGCAACCCTGCACGAATTCATCCCCGACCAGCCACTCACCACCCGGTCCCGCATCACCTTCGTCGTAGCCCAGCCGAACGAAGGGCGGCCAGCATGAGCATCACACCATTCACCAAGCACTACGCGACACCAGAGCGCGCGGCGGGAGCTGTGCGCCACTACCGGTGGATCGACGAGCACGCGAAACCGCTGCGGCAGCCGGCCCTCCACACCATCAGGCCTGACAGCCTGACGTTTGAACGGATCGAGGGCCGCTCCGTGCGCCCCGCGGACCTTCCCCGCGTGGCGAAACTGCTGGGCCACGCCCACGGTGCCGCCTGGTCCAGCGACCTGCAGTCGGCGTCGCTGCACACCCCGCACTGCTTTCGGGATGGCACGGCGTTTGGCGATTACCTGGGCGTTCGTGAGGCAGCCCTACGGCAACGCCACGAGCAGGGCTACCTGCCGGACAAGGCGGCCTTGTACGCGATGCTTGGCCTGCTGGAAGCCACCGCCCAAGGACCATGCGCCTTCTACAAGGACAGCAACCCGCTGAACTTCATCATCACCAGCACGCAGGAAATCGTCGCCGTCGATACCGATGACCTGTCCCTGGCCCCGTTGGGCTATGACCTCGCGAAGCTCATCGCGACGCTCCACCTGACGTACGGACCGCTCACGGACCACGCCGTCAACGCTGCCCTGCTCGCGTACAACGCGGCAGCCCGACGCCACGACGCCCGGTTGGGTACGACGGACCGAGGACGGCTCGACAGCTTTCTGGGCCTGCACGCCGTGCTCACAGCCCCGTACGTCGGCCGTAACGGCTACCGCTACGCCTTGCCCCTCCGTTTTCACCACCGAGGTGCCTCATGATCATCAGCGAACTCGTCTTCGTACGACACGGTCAGGCGCAGTGCAACGCCGACGGCCTCGTCGGTGGCCCGCGCACCTGCACCGGCCTGACCGATCTCGGGTACGCCCAGGCTGAACAGGCGGCACGCCGCCTGGCCACCGAGCACCTGAAGAAGCCCTTCGACGTGGTCTACGCGGGACCGCGGATCCGTCTCGTCCAGACCGGCGAGATCATCGCTCAGACGCTGCAGATTCCGCTGCACCACGATGATCGTCTCGACGGCCCGGTCCACGGCGATGCCGACGGCAAGCCTTGGGATGCGGTGAAGACGGCCGCCAACGGCGGACCGCATGCGCACCCCGACCTCCCTGGGCCGCCGGCTCCGACACCTGGAACGGGTTCCTGAAGCGCGCCAGCAGAGACCTGTGTCAGCTCATCGAGGAGAACCATGGGAAGCGCGTCGTGTTTGCGGCCCACGGGGAGACCGTGATCACCGCACACACCCTGCTCCTCGGTATCCCGATCGGCTCGCCGGCGGGCTTCACGCACCACCACGCGTCCATCACCCGCTGGCAACACCACCGCAACCGCCTGGGCCAGACCCGCTGGATGCTCGATCGACACAACGACACCGAGCACCTCAGTCTCCTCACACCGGAGCCGACCCCGTGATCGCTACATCGGAGGACCCTCGAATCCGACTGGCACACCGCTTCCTTGGCCCAGTCGAGACCGCGCCGGACTCCAGGCTGCCGGCCAGGGTCGTGCGCGTGGTGGCCTGCGACGGGCGTCACTTCGTTGCCAAGCAGCACGCAAAGCGAGACCGCTACGCAGGAGAACTCCACGCCTACCGGACATGGGGCACCTACCTCACCGGCCATGCGCCGCAGCTGGTCGGTCGTGACGATGCCACCCGCACCCTGCTGCTGACCGCGCTCACAGGCGATCGAGCAGACACCGCAGCCCCTGGCTCACCCGAGGAGAAACTGGCCCATTACGAGGCCGGCCACGTCCTCGGCAAGCTCCACCGTGCCACCACCATGTCTCCGGGTGGCGCCGTCGGCGCAGCGCTCGCCGAGCGCCTTCAGAGCTGGATCGACCGGGCCGTCCACGCCGACCTGGTCGACGCAGCCGAGCAGAGCCTGCTGAAGCACCACGCCGAAATCTTGGGGCACAGCCGCATGGACAGCGCGGTCTGCCATCTCGACTACCAGCCGCGCAACTGGCTGACAGGGGACACCTTCGGTATCTGCGACTTCGAGCACATGCGACGCGACGCCCGCGTCCGGGACTTCGCACGGCTCGAATTCCGACGCTGGCAAGCCGCACCCCACCTCCGCACGGCATTTTTCGACGGCTACGGGCGTCCGCTGAACGACACCGAACAGCACTTCCTGGAGTCCTTCGGCGCCATAGAGGCGGCCACGGCCCTGGTCAAGGGCCACCTGGAAAACGACCCCACTCTCAGCGAGCACGGCAGAACCGTCCTGTCCCAGCTCGCCTGACCTTCCTCTTCTTCGACGACACCTCTCTGGAGATTCCTGTGCCGCAGCACGAGCAGTCCCCGATCACTGCCGCCCCCCGTCGGGCCGTGGTGACCGGCTCCGCCGGATTCATCGGCTCCCACCTCGCGCACACCCTCGTCCGGGCCGGCACCACAGTGATCGGCGTGGACCGCCGAGACCCGACCACCGACTCCACGGCCGCAGCCAACCTCACTGCGCTGCGAGGGCTCCCGGGATACCACCACGTCACGGCCGACCTCCTCCACTGCGCGATCGACCCTCTCCTGATCGACGCGGACGCGGTCTTCCACCTCGCCGGAATCCCCGGTGTACGGCCCTCCTGGGGACCGCAGTTCGGCGACTATCTCGCGTCCAACGTGCTGGCCACCCACCGCGTCCTGGAAGCCTCCACTCGCATCGGTGTCCCCCGGCTGGTCGTCGCCTCCTCCTCCAGCGTCTACGGTCCGACCGACGGCGGCGCGAGCCTCGAGGCCGACCGTCCGAAACCCGCATCCCCGTACGCCGTGACCAAACTGGCCGAAGAGCAGCTCTGCCTCGCCTACGCCGAGCGCCCCACCGGTCCGAGCATCGTCGCCCTGCGGTACTTCACCGTCTACGGTCCCCGGCAGCGCACCGACATGTTCACCCATCGCGCCCTGCACGCCGCCCTGACCGGACAACCCCTCCGTCTGTACGGAGACGGCCACCAGCGCCGCGACTTCACCTACATCGACGACGTGGTCGCCGCCACGATTGCCTCGGCCGTCACACCGACCGCTCACGGTGCCATCAACGTCGGCGGCGGCTCGAACGCATCGCTGCTGGAGGTGATCAATATCGCCGCCCGCCTCACCGGTCGCGATATCCAGCTCCACCAGGACCACGCGCGTAACGGTGACGTCCTCATCACCCGCGCCGATCCCAGCCGCGCCCGGGAGGTCCTCGGTTGGCAGCCGCGAGTCGACCTCCACACCGGGCTTCGCGCCCACATGCAGGCGCTGGCCGCCCAGCTTCCGGATTACAGCCGGGCCGCGTAGCCCTACGCCTCGAAGCCCGAGAAGAGTGGTAATGGAAACTCCCGAGCGAGCGCGGCTGGACGCCTTCTTCCGGCAAATCACCGCGCAGTTCCCTGCCGGCGAGGCGATCACGACGCTGGTCATCACGCACCTGCTCCCGGAAAGACCGGCCTTCCTGCACGCCATGGCCGCGGTCTGCACGGTCGGCGCCGTACTGCCCAAGCCCCGGTCGATCCACCAGCCGACCCTTGACGCCGTCCGCCGCACACTGCCGGTCCACACCCTGGCCCGGGAGCGGTTCACCGACGAGACGCGCGCCCTGGACTATCTGGAGGACACGGCCGGCGGCCGGAACGTCGTCCTGGTGGACATCGGCGGGTACTTCGCGGCGAGTCTCGACACGCTCGTGAGCAAGTTCTCCGGCCGCATCCTCGGAGTCGTCGAGGACACCGAGAACGGACACCAGCGGTACGCGGCCCTCGACTCCCTGCCGTGCCCGGTCGTGTCCGTGGCCCGCTCCCCACTCAAGGACTGCGAGGACCACCTAGTCGGCCGATCGATCGTGTTCTCCACCGACGCCCTCGTCCGCGCTCGTGGGGACATCCTGGCCAGCCGCAACGCCTGCGTCATCGGCTTCGGCAAGATCGGCCGCGCCATCGCCCAGACCCTGCGCTCGCAGGATCTGCGCGTCACCGTGTACGACAACGATCCGGTCAGGCGGGTGCAGGCGCACTCCCTCGGCTTCCGCACCAGCGCGTCCACCGCCCACGCCGTGCACGACGCGGAACTCGTCCTGTGCGCCACCGGCAATCTGGCTCTTCGGCAGGGAGACTTCGCCGCGTTGCGCAACGGCGCGTACCTCGGATCGGTGACCTCCTCCGAGGACGAACTCGAACTCGGCAGCCTCCACGACCTTTACGAGCGCAGCCCAGTCGGAGCCCAGTTGACGCGATACGAGGTCACCGGCCACTACTTCTACGTCCTCGCCGACGGCGGTGCCGTCAACTTCGTGCACGGCGCCGCCGTCGGCCCGTACATCCACCTCGTCCAAGCCGAGATACTCGCCGCCACCGCCGCACTCAGCCACGCCCGCTTCCACCCGGGCCTGCATGAGATGCCGGCGTCCGACCGCGACACCATCGCCAGAACCTGGCTCCGCCACTTCGAAAGGTGACCCGGTGCCTCCCTCCACCGAACACATCCGCTCTGTCACCGAGGCGTATCTCGCCCGCCACCCGGACGAGCGCGATTCCCTGGCCCTGCTGTTCGCCGCGCTCGTCGGCCCCGACGCCCCCACGAGCCGCAAAACCTACCCCGCCCACGTGACCTGCAGCGCAATCCTCATCGACGACGACCGGCGCGTGCTGCACATCGTGCACAAGGCGTCCGGGAAGCTACTGGCGCCCGGCGGGCACAACGAGCCGGCTGACCGGCACCTGCGCGACGCTGCCCTGCGCGAACTACACGAAGAGGTCGGCATCGCGCCCAGCGCCGTCGTCCCCCTCGTCGGCTACGAGGACGTCCCCCTCGACATCGACGTGCACGCCATCGAAGCAAACCCCTTGAAGGACGAGCCGGCTCACCACCACGTGGACTTCCGCTGGGCATTCGACCTCGCCGCAGAACACAGGGTGACGCTCCAAGAGGAGGTCGACGGCTACGAATGGCGGCCGTTCGCCAGTGCCGCTTCACCCACCGTCCGCGCCAAGCTCACCCGGCTCGCCTGAGCCGCCCACTCGTACCCGACCACCGGAGGACGCCGTGTCCGCCACCACAGCCCATCAACTGGCCGGAGCGAAACCGCGCCGGCACATCGCCGTCATACCCTGCCGCTGGGGGGCTTCGCGCTTCCCCGGCAAACCGCTGGCCCTCCTCGGCGACAAGCCGTTGCTCTGGCACGTCCACCAGCGCTGCCTGGAGGCCAAACGCCTCGACAGAGCCATCGTGGCGACGGACGACGAACGCATCGAGGCAGCGTGCGGCCAACTGGGCATCGACTGCATCCGTACCGGAGAGCACCTCACCGGCACCGACCGCGTTGCGGAGGTCGCCGAGCGTCTGCCGGCTGAGGCGTACATCAACGTCCAGGGCGACGAGCCGTTCATTTCACCAACTGCCATCGACGACATCTCCGAGGCCCTGGAGTACGCGCCGCCGGGAACACTCGCCGTGAACGCATACACCGAGCTGCACGACCTGGGTGCCGCCCTTGACCACAACGTCGTCAAGGTCGTTGTCTCGGCCCAAGGGAAGGCCCTGATGTTCTCGCGCCAGCCCATCCCCTATCCCAAAGGCGACCGCCCTAAGTGAGCGTTTGGTTCGCTTTCGCGGTAGTTCTTGGCAGATTGCGCCCCGGCATGGTCGCTGTACGACGACCCCGTATACGGGGATAAGCCCTCAATGA